>JAVYAJ010000001.1:0-3682 GCA_032229885.1 Candidatus Anammoximicrobium sp.
GATGGACGCGACGCAGCGCAGCGGACGCGACGGACCGCGCCCCTCCCAGGATGGCGCACTTCCTTGCGGTCGTTGCCGCGCGATTTCGCGCACCATCCTGTCGTAGCCAGATGCTTCTTCTCGCACTCGAGAACGACTTGCCGTTCCACGTCCCACCACTTCTGATTTCCGGCGGCAGCCTTACGTTGCGCTGGCGTCGTGCCATGCGAGCAGCGACGGATGGCGCACTGGAAGTTGTGACCGCCGGACCTAGCGATCGTCGTGCGCCGCGGCCGGCCGGCCAACGAAGATCGATGGGCGTCAGGGCGATCCCGCGGGAAGATCAGCCGTGTTCGCCGTGCGCCCGATTCCGTCAGCAATCCGCACTGGCTCAATTGTGTCGCCCGCGCGAAGGCTTATAATCGCACGCCGGGCGACGGGTGGGTTCATCGCGATGGGGCGGGGCCGCGCTCACGGGCTTGCGGGGATCTGCGGGGCGTTGTTCGGCCGCGCCGGCCGCGTGCCAGCTTGCCGGCGCATTCGAGGCGCCGTGGATTCGCCCGCCCAAAAACGGCTTCGTCCGCGGAACGGGATCCGCTTGTCAAACCCGACAGACCCTTTGCCCATGCCGGTGCGAGGTGCGCGACCAGGAGCGACGTTTGATGGAGGCCAGAATGGCGACAGCGTGGCGCCGCCCATTGGCGGTTTTTGTGTTGGTGGTCTTTGCGCTGGCGCTCGGCGGCATCGGCGGCGTGTCCGCAGCGATCGGCCAAGACGCACACCTGTGGGGCGTGGACGCCCTGACGAAGGTCCTGCGGGATGCGACGCCGCCGTCGCCCGTGCAGGCGGCCAGTTTCGAAGGGGCGCGCGGCGAGGTCGCCAGCGGCCAGATCGTGTTTCGCGCCGGCGTCGACGCACAGTCGCTGCGCGTGGAAATCGGCGATCTTGCGAGCGGAGAACGCGTGGTGCCGGCGGCTCGGATCCGGCCGCAATGGGTGAGATATTTGGACATCACGCGCAACTCGCCGGGCGTGCCCGCCGACGAACTGGTGGCGCGGGCCCCGTGCGCGGTGCCCGATCCCTTCTGGGACACGGCGACAATCGACGTGGCGGCCAACCTGGCGCAGCCTCTGTGGATCGAGATCGATATTCCCCGCGACGCGGTGGCGGGCGAGTACGAGGGCGCGCTGACCGTGCGATGGGAGGGCGGATCCGCCACGGCCCCGTTGCGGCTGACCGTGTGGGACTTCGAGCTGCCCGCGGCTCGCCATCAACAGGTGACGAACTGGTTCGTGTTCCCCGGCGCGGGATATCAAGTGGAGCGCGACAGCGAGGCGTTTTGGGATCTGGCGGCGAAGTATGCCAAAATCATGGTGGACCATCGCCAGACCTGCTTCAAAGCCGAGCTGCGCTGGATCAAGACCACGTTCGATCCCCAGCGGGGTTATCAGTGCGACTTCGGCTTTCTAGACCGCTGGGCCGAGACATTTTTTGGCGCTGGCATGGAGCGGATGGAATTGTTCCAGGCGGGTGCGGCGACTGGCCTGGTGTACAAGCCGACGACCCGCATCGTGCCGACGGACCTGGCCGTCGAGGTGACGGCGCCGGACGTCCAACTCACGGCCGAGGAAAAGCTGCGCGGCGTGCTCGCGCAGTTCGAGCGGCACGTGCGGGAAAAGAACTGGACCGACCGCGTCATGATCCATGTCCAGGACGAGCCCTTCCTGGCATGTGTGCCGACGTATAAGGAGGTGGCCCGGCTCGTGCACGACGCGGCTCCGTCGCTGAAGATCATCGAGGCGATCGAGGCGACCGGTTTTGGCGACGCCATCGACGTGTTGGTGCCGAAGCTGAACCACCTGAACCTGTGGTGGCCCCACTTCGAACGCATGCAATCCGAGGGCAAGGAGGTCTGGTTTTACACGTGTTGCCATCCGGTGGGCCGCTATCCCAATCGATTCTTGGATCAATCACTGGTCAAGACGCGGATTTTGCATTGGATGTGCTATCTCTATGGCCTGGATGGCTATCTGCACTGGGGCTTGAACTCCTTTGCGCCGGGCGCGGATCCCTACTCGCAGGAGGGCGTGTCCAAGGATCTGCCCTTGGGCGATCGGGCGGTAATGTATCCGGGACGCGACGGCCCGGTGGGTTCGCTGCGCTGGTCGGCGATGCGGGACGGCCTGCAGGATTACGAACTGCTGCGGGTGCTGGAAGATCGCCTGGCCGCGCTGAAACGGGATCGCGGCGAGGCCGCCGACTGGTTGGATTGTCGCCAGCGTCCGCGCGAGCTCTGTCGACCGGTGGCGACGTCGTTCTACGATTACACCCGACAGGCGGATGTCTTGTCGCAGGCGCGGCGAAAGATCGCCAGCGAGATCGAGGCCTTGGACCAGGCCCCGCTGTTGTATGTCCAGACCGAGCCGCCCGAAGGCGCGGTCGTGCCGGCGGGCCCGCGGGTGATCAACATTCGAGGAATCGCCGATCCCAAAGCCCGCGTGAAGATCGACGGAGTCGAGGTGACCGGCGTGGGCGCAGACGGGACATTCGCGGCGTCGCATTTCCCGTCGCGGCCGCGGGTCGTGATCGAGGCTGTGCTGGACGGCAAAGTTCACACGACGGCGCGGACCTTCGAACTGGTGGATTGACCCCGCGCCGGCCCGACTTGGACGTGGGCTCGATCCCTGACCGTCAATGCTCCGTCAGCCCCACGCCGCGGGCGCTCGGCGGCTTGGACATTGCACCCCGCGCCGCCAGCGCGATTGTGCCATCAGTCAGTCAGTCAGTCAGTCAGCAAGCCTCGTTCGAGACGCCTTTCATCTCAGTGCGTTGTGAAGGCCAAAGAGTGGGGGTGACCGCGATTGTCGGGCCGCCAGAATTCCGTGCTCTGGCGAATACGACAACCTGAAAATTATGGTTGAACAACGCTCTGGGCAGCGCCGAGCCGTCTGTTCTTGACGCCGACGTTCCACAAAGGTTCGGTCTTCAACGTGTTGATCGGGGCACGCCGGAGGAGACCGTCGTGCGACGGGCTTCGACGCCGCAAAAATCGTTATCCCTTTGCTGGTCGAGGCAATGCGAGGCCCCTTTGCCAAGGTTTCCGCGGTTTCCTTTCAACGTCGGGACGTAGTGGCCTTTGCCGTTGCCGATCTTCTGCGCCATTGCGGTTTGAACGCCCCGCGAAACGCTTGCGAAACGTGGGTTGCGATGGCCCGCTCAGACGGCGTCTATCGCACACTGCCGGGCGGGTCGAGCGGAAGCTATAATCGACGCTGCTCGTTCGGCGCCGACGCGAGGTCTTCGCCGCGCGGGTCGGACGGACTCGCGCCGATCGGTGCGGAGCCGGACGAACGGAGATCTTTACGGATAGGGTTCGACGCACAGGCGCCTGGGCTCGAGTTGCGGTCCATGGGCGCGCCGAAGCCGTCGGGTACGGGATCCCGGCGCGAGGCGCGCAGCTCGTGCCCGGGTCGTACACGATTTGTTTTGTCTGCGGGCGTTAGCCCGCGCTAGAGTCTTAGTTCGTATCATACGCGCGCCGTGCGCGCATCTTGTACATTAGTCTGTACAGCACATTTTCTGGTTGCTGGCATTAACCGGAGTTAGGTGAAATTGGCATTGGATGACTGTTGCGCAGCGCAGACGACAGGAAGCGTGTTGGCCGAAGGCCAACACCAACGTAGCCTGGGGCAACGCCCCAGGA
>JAVYAJ010000002.1:0-3796 GCA_032229885.1 Candidatus Anammoximicrobium sp.
CCGACGCGGCCCGTGGCCGCGACCCATTCGCAGCCAGCTCGGGCATCCGGCGTGTGCACGGCGTATCGAACTCGTACCTGAAGAATCCCACAAGGATGCGCACGCAAAGATGGCCACGCGCAAAGAACTGGCAGTGCGTCTTGTGACGGTCTTGCGCGTCGGTGCGTTTGCGTTAGACCGGTCTCGGAATTCGCGAGATTGTTTCCGATAAAATTAGCGGAGAAGCGCTCCGATGGAAAAGGCCGAGATGACGCTCAGCGGACGTGAAAAACGCTTGATGGACTACGCGAACTGTGCCGGGTGAGCGGGCAAGTTGTCCCTCGAGGGAACTGCCCAGTTGGTGCAGAGCTTGCCGCGTTTCGACGATCCCAACCTGATCATCGGCCCCGAGGGGTTCAGCGATGCGGGCGTGTATCGTCTGGGCGAGAATCTGCTGATCGTCCAGTCGGTGGATTTCTTTCCGCCGCTGGTCGACGACCCATTCGTGTTCGGCAAAATCGCGGCCGCCAATTCTCTGAGCGACGTGTTCGCGATGGGGGCGCAGCCGATCACGGCGTTGAACATCGTCGGGTTTCCGGACAAAGAGCTTGACTTGAGTGTCCTTCGCGAGATCCTTCACGGCGGGGCCGAGTGCGTCGCCGCGGCGGGCGCCGTGATCGTCGGCGGGCACACGGTTCGCGACGCCGAGATCAAATATGGCCTATCCGTCACCGGCGTCGTCGAGCCCGCGCGCCTGTTGACCAACCGGCGTGCGCAGCCGGGGGATGCGCTGGTCCTGACCAAACCGCTGGGCACGGGCTTTATCGCGACCGCGAACAAGGCGGGGCGGTGCCCGCTCGAGGTGTTTTCCGCGGCGTGCGCCAGCATGATGCAGTTGAACGTCATCGGACGCGACGCGGCGCACGCCCTGCGCGCCAACGCGGCGACAGACGTCACGGGATTCGGGCTAGCGGGCCACGCCGCGGAATTGGCCGAATCCAGCGGCGTGACGGCCGTACTCGAAGTCCATCGACTGCCGCTTCTTCCCGGCGCGGACCAACTGGCGGCACAGGGAAACCGCAGCCGAGCCAACCGTTCGAACCGTGAGTTTTCCGAGCGGCACTTGCGGTTCGAGGGCCAGCCCGACGGGCTGCTGACCGAGTTTCTGTTCGACCCCCAGACGTCAGGGGGATTGCTGATCAGCGTCCCACACGAACGAGCCGCCGATCTGGTGGCGCGGGCCCGCGCCGGCGGCGCGGATGCCGCATGCATCGTCGGCTCGATCGCGCCTGAACAAGAAGCACGGATCGTCGTTCGTCCATAACCGCGGCGCACCGCGTGTTTATTTTGTACAGTGGTGTGTTCACCACACTTCTGACTTCGCGGGCGCTAGCCCGCGTTAGAGCCGAACCGCGCTGACAAATTGTGAAGACGGTCACCCACCAAGGCGCCCAGACACAGCGTTACTGGATATCAACGTCTGCGTGCCCGGGCGTCTTTGTGCGAGTGCCTTTCGCCGACGAATTCCGTCCCAACCAAGCCCAACTCCGAATCTCCCAAGCGTACAATTCACCGTAGTCCTTCTCACCACACCCCGCCGGGAACGCGAATCCCGCCGCGGGACGGAGCGAGCGTCCATGCGCACCCTATGCCTGTTGTTATGTTGGCTCGCGGTCGGCGTAACCACTCGAGCCGCCGAGTACCCGTGCCGCTGGGTTTACGTTTCCCGAAGCCTGCACAAGGACCAGGACGTCGCGGACATCCGCGACATCGTGGACACCGCGGCCGCCCGGGGCCTGAACGGCATGGTGCTGGCGTCCGGGCTGGACCGGCTGGATCGCCAAGCGGCCGGATTCTTCGACCGGCTTGAACAAGTCAAGCGGCTGTGCGCGGAGAAACAGGTCGAGATCATTCCGATTATTTTCTCGGCCGGCTACGGCGGCAGCGTTCTGGGCTACGATCGGAATCTAGCCGAGGGGCTTCTGGTCCAAGATGCGCCGTTCGTCGTCCACGGCGACGAGGCGCGATTCGACCCGGATCCCGCCGTGACGATCGTCAACGGCAGCTTCGAAGATCACGTGGGCGACCACGTCCGCGGATGCCGCTTTCACGACCAGCCGGGCAAGGTCAGCTTTGTCGATACGAGCGTCGCCAAGGACGGTCAAGCTTCGTTGCGTTTTGAGAACTTTGGGCAGTACCTGCATGGACACGGGCGTGTGATGTTCGAGCTCAATGTCCGTCCGCGCCGTTGTTATCGCGTGACCGGCTGGCTCAAAACGGACCAACTCGAACCGGCCAACCGTTTTCAGGTCCAGGTCTTGGCGGGATCCCGGACGTTGGCGCCCATCCAAATTCCGGTTAAACCGACGATGGATTGGCAGCCATTCACGATCGGATTCAACAGCCTGGATATGGATCAAGTCCGCCTGTACGCGGGCATCTGGGGTGGCGTCGCGGGCCGGTTCTGGCTGGATGATCTGCGGATCGAAGAGGTCGCCTTGGTGAACGTCCTGCGCCGCCCCGGAACGCCGCTGCGCGTACGCGATGCGGGGTCCGATGTCGAATACACCGAAGGCCGTGATCTCGCCCCGATCGAGGATTCCACATTGAACTTCCGCTTCGATCACGACGGGCCGCCGCTTCGATTGTTGAAGGACAGCCGCCTGCGCGAGGGCCAGCGTCTGCATGTCAGCTATTATCACGGTATGGCCGTCCATAGCGGCCAGGTGACGCTCTGTATGTCGGAGCCGCGGGTGTACGAGCTATGGCAGCGCCAAGCGGAACTGATCCAGCAGCATTTGGCGCCGCGCCGGTGGCTGTTGAGCATGGACGAGATTCGCGCCGGAGGATCGTGCGCAGCCTGTCGCGCACGAGGGCAGAGCATGGCCGAGATCCTCGGCGACTGCTTGACCCGTCAGTATGAGATGATTCGCAGAGTGAATCCTCAGGCCGAGGTTTTCACATGGTCCGACATGCTCGATCCGAACCACAATGCCCGCGCCGACTATTATCTGGTCGAGGGCGACTACGCGGGCTCGTGGCTGCACGTTCCCAAGGATCTGCGGATCGTCTGCTGGTATTTCGACAAACGCCGCGAGAGTCTGGCGCATTTCGCTGGCTTGGGTTTCAAGACGCTGGCCGGCGCGTACTATGACGGCGATACGCTGGAGAATCCGCAGGGGTGGCTTGACGCCCTGCGCGATACGCCCGGCGCCGTCGGGATCATGTACACCACGTGGCAGAACAAGTACGCCCTGTTGGGACCGTTCGGAGATCTGGTCTCGCAGGACTCGCGGCCGTCAGCGTCGCAGCCGTGACCGAGGCGCGCCCGACCGGAGCGCGCGGCTGGCGCGCCTGCGCCACAAGCCGCTTTCCCACCAGGATATTCTCCCGGTATGTCTCGTCTCCGTCGATGAGCCGGCCGTTCTGGGCGCCGACCTTCGCTGTTCGTCTGCCCTTCAGCAAGTCGAGACGTGAAGGGTTCGCGCCGGCAAGGCATTCTTGGACTTTGGCTTGCTTGCTGTTGGGCATACGAGACTCGCGGGTTTTGCGCGACCGGTCTCGAACCGACCGCCGCCGTGCACCTTTGATCTTCGGCACAAAGGAACTTGGGACCGATCATGGCGCGGCGCCGCCTCGTCCTTCACGGCCGACGTGCTCGTAAAATCGTGAGCGGCTACGGCATAGCCGTAGCTTTACGTTCCCGGACCGAGTGAGTAGGCTAGGATCTGCATATTTGATCGCCCGGACTCTGAGCCCTGTTGCGGCAACCTCGACGAATGAACCCTGACACTTCGTCATCATCGATTGGCTCGAC
>JAVYAJ010000003.1:0-22369 GCA_032229885.1 Candidatus Anammoximicrobium sp.
CTCCAAAGCGACAGAGCGAGTCTCTCCAAAGCGACGGGGCGCGTCCCTCCAAAACGACGGGATATGCCTATGACGCCACGATCCGTCGTGGCTCCTGGGGAACTGGAACATAAGCAACGGCAGCGCGAGGCAGTATGGCGCAGGATATCGAACGGACCCTAGTTACCTGGCACGCGCCGGCCGTCACGCGCGTTCAGCGCGAACGGATCAACGGACACCGTGGCTGTGTCGTCTGGTTCACCGGGCTCAGCGGCAGCGGCAAGAGCACGATTGCCAACCTAGTCGACAGCCGCCTGGCCGAGGCGGGCGTACACAGCTTTTTGCTCGACGGAGACAACGTGCGGCACGGGCTCAACGCCAGTCCCGACATGCTGCGCGCCCAGGGCGAAGATTACGCTCGCCGGTTCGGTCTCGGATTTTCCGCCGACGATCGACGGGAAAACATCCGTCGGATCGGCGCGGTGGCCACGTTGTTCGCCACTGCGGGAACCGTGACCTTGACGGCGTTCGTCAGCCCGTATCGGCGCGATCGCTCGAGCGTCCGTCAGATGGTCGAAGCGGCCGGACGGCCGGGAGATTTCGTCGAGGTATTCGTCGACACGCCGCTCGAGGTCTGCGAAGCGCGCGACCCCAAAGGCCTGTACCGCCGCGCTCGAGCGGGCCAACTGAAGCAATTCACCGGAATCGATGATCCGTACGAGCCGCCCGAGCAGGCCGAAGTCGTGCTTTGCGCCGGCGTCGAACCGCCCGAGGCGTTGGCGGACGCGGTGATCGCCCATCTGCGGCGGATGAGTTTGCTGTCGCCGCCGGCGGATTGATGCCGGGCGACGACCAAAAATGCGCTGCAGCCGGGCCGGCCGGACGCGTCGCGCGGTCGGTCGCCCACGCGGTTGCATCTTTGTCGCTGGACATCGATACTTGGACCAGGCTCTGAACGTCGCCGCCGAACACCGACTGTCGTCCGTCGCATGAACACACCGCGGAACAGCACTCGTCGCGAGTTTCTTCAAGGCCGCGCGGCCGTCGACGCCCTGCAAGCGCTGGTCGAGCCGCGCACGCCGGTCGTCCCGCCGGCGGATTCCGTCGGCGGCCTGGCGGCGGCCAGCGCCGAATCGAGCGGCGACTCCGGCTATCTGATACAGATCAGCCGCCGGGCGATGGCCGCGGACTTCGAGATCTTTCTGACGGCCGACAACCAAGGCCGAGGGACCGAGGCCGCGCTGCGCGCGTTGGAGTTGGTCGAAACGCTCGAAACCCAGATGACGGTCTATCGACCGGACAGCGAAGTGATGGACATCAACCGCCGGGCGGCGGATGGTCCCGTGGGCGTCGAGAGCCGACTGTTCGACATCCTGAAGACAGCGCAGCAGTTGTCGCGTGAAACCGACGGCGCGTTTGACATCACCTCAGGCCCCCTGTCGAAGGTCTGGGGCTTTTATCGCCGACAGGCCCAATTGCCGGATCCGGAAATCTTACAGCAAGCGCTGTCGCGCGTCGGCTATGGTCTGGTGGAACTAGACGATCCAGGGCACGCGGTGCGGTTTCTGCGGCGCGGCGTCGAGATCAACCTGAACGCGATCGGCAAGGGGTATGCGCTGGACCGGTGCGCCGAACTTCTGCGCGCGGCAGGCATTTCGGACTTCTTGATTCACGGAGGACGCAGCAGCGTCCTGGCCGCGGGCGTTCATGGCGCCGAGTCGAAAGGCTGGTCCGTAGCGTTGCGGCATCCGCTCAAGCCGACGCAGCGGCTGGCCGAGATCTGGCTCCGAGACCGTGCGCTGGGCACTTCGGGATCCGGCGTCCAGTTCTTTCATCATCGCGGCCGCCGCTACGGACATATCCTGGATCCGCGCACCGGATGGCCGGTCGAGGGCATTCTGTCCGCCACGGTCCTGGCCCCTTCCGCCGCCCTGGCCGACGCCGTCTCGACCGCCTGTTTCGTGTTGGGCCCTGAGGGCACGCGGCAGTATTGCGAGCGTCACCCGGAGATCGCGGCCATCCTGGTCTGCCCGGGCAAGCGCAGCGGCAACATCGCTATCCAAGTCTACGGCGTGCACGAAGACGACTGGCAGCGGCTCGACCAACGCGGCGTCGACACCCTGCAAACCGAGTTGCGCGAGCCGTCTCATCCATCCGGCGATTAGCGTCGCCCGCCCGACGCCCCGCACCCCGATATTTCCCTGCCCTGCCTTTGTGCCGTTGTCAAGTGTACTTGTCGCGCGTACTTGTCGCGCGTACTTGTCAAGCGCACTTGTCAAGTGTACTTGTCGCGCGTACTTGTCGCGCGTACTTGTCAAGCGCACTTGTCAAGCGTACTTGTCAAGCGTACTTGTCAAGCGCACTTGTCGCGCGGACTACGAGCCGCTGCAAGCCAGCCGCGCCGTGATTTGGCAGCGGCGCGTCGGCAGACCCAGCGCGACGTCAAGGCCGCATGTTGGCATAGCGACGATTGGCAGACCGGGGAATCGCGTGCGATGACGAATGTCGCAACCCGAAACTGATGATTGGACAACGCGCTAGCGCGCATCGCGCCAGGGCTGCTTCTCCTGGAAAGCCTTCAGCACTTTTTGCTCGTCCGCGCGCTCTGCTTCCGGCGCCACGTCCAAGACTTTGGTCTGCCACTGGACGGCCTGGGCAAAGTCGCCCATTTCCGCGTAGGCGGCGGCGAGCGATTTGAGGTCGGTCCATTCTTTCCATTGACCCAGCTCGCAGGCGGTTCGCGCAGACTCGACCGCCTGTTTCCCGTTGCGAAGCTTGTCGTCCGGGCACGTGGCCAACAGCCACGCACGGTTTTGATGCGCCAGGATGTATTTCGGCGCCAGCTCGATAGCCTTGTCGTAGTCGGCCAGGGCTTCGGCGTACTTGCCCAGCATCTGGCGGTTGAATCCGCGATTGTTATAGGCGACCGCGCCTTGCGGGTTCAGCTTGATGACCATGTCAAAATCGGCGATCGCCTTGGCGGGCTCGTTCCGTTGAAACCAGAGGAAGCCACGGGCGCTGTAGGCTTGGACGTGTTTGGGATCCAATTTCAAGGTTCGATCAAAGTCGGCCAATGCCTCGTCCCACTTCTCCATCGCCTGCCACACGCCGGCCCGTTGGTTGTACAGGGCCGGATTTTTGGGCTGCAACTCGATCGCCTGGGCTAGATCGTCGAGGGCTTTGATCTCTTGGTGGGCTGCCAGGTACGCGCTCGCCCGGTTTTGGTAAACGCCCGCCGAATGATTCCCCCGTTTGATCGCGGTCGAAAAGTCCTCGATGGCCTTGTCGGCCTGTCCTAGGGCCAGTCGAGCTACACCGCGATTGACGAACAGATAGGCGTCGTCGATTCCTAGACGGCCGGCCGCGTCGTAGTCACTGACCGCCTTTTCGAACTCGCCCCGCGTCGCCCACTGGATGCCTCGATTCAGGAACACCACCGGGTTCTTCGAGCCTGCCTTCACCGCCGCGTCATAATCGGCGAGCAGTTCGTCCTCCTGGCCGGTGCGCAGCCAGACCATGGCCCGCCGCTCGTAGTTCACGGGCTGACGCGGGTTGGCGCGAATCAGTTGGTCATAGATCGGCTGGGCCTGCTCTAGACGCACGACGGCGTTCTGTGCGACCCAGCCCGCGAGTTTCTGAGCCGTCTGAACCCAGTACTGATCCCGGTCCGTCGCCAGGACCGTCACGATCTGTCCGGGTTCGAGCGTCGCGATCTGCTTCTGGCCATCGGTCACTGGCGTCGGACCGCGTGCGACGACCTCGAACGATTGCATCGGTTCAGCGGCCAGCACCGCGAGGCCGACGGTCCAGACGAACACGAGCGAAACGGCGGATACTTTCCGAGTCATGGCGTAACCTAACCACAAGCGAGCCGCGTCGGAGCTGGACGGGGCTGAACGGGGTTGAACGGGGTTGTGCGAACAAGCTGCAAAGAACGGCGCGCAGGCACGCTAATCAAGCGTTCTCGGGATGCGCGCCATTCATGCGTCCGAGATGCGTGGACGGCGCGTACGTCGCGCTGATGGCGGCTCTCGCCAGGCGGTTGCGGATGGCGAATTTCCCCATAACCGGCTGCGCAAGCGTGGAAATTACCGACCCGCCTTCGCCCACGCCTCGAGTTACCCGTCACGGTCGCCCGCGTGCGATCCAAGTCCGGGTCGCAAATCGATGGGCATCCATGGTACGCAATTTCCCCCGCCACGGCCAGAGGCCCGCGCTGATCGGCGCCGCCGAATTGCGGTGTCAGTCGGTCGGCGAACCGTTGGGCGGAATGGGAATCATTTCCGCCGCGCCCCCCAAGGATGCGCCGCCGACGCTTCGTTCGAGCGATGCCAGAGTCTGGCGCATTTGGACTTCGAGCCGCTGTTGACCGACCCGGTACTCGAGCAAGCGGCGCCAGTTGTCGATCAGCATCAAAATGTCGCCGCCGCCCGCGCGATAGGCGCTGGTCGAGGCGGCGAGCGTCTGTTCGGCGCGGGGAATGATCTCGGCATCGAATAGAGCCAAAATCTGTTCCTGGCTTGTCAATTGGGCCACCAGGTCTTTGATCTCTTCGCGAGCCTTGTCGCACCGGGCGTCGTACTCGCGCGCGCTGGCCACCGTCTGCGCCTCGGCTTCGCGGACGCCCGCATCCAGCCGCTTTCGATAGATAGGGACGTTGGCGCCGAACCCCACGCCGATCATGCCGATTCCGTCCGCCATCGGCGACATGGCTCGGTCCGTGGTCATGTCGCCCCAACTGGCTCGCAAGGTGAGATCGGGGAAATACTGTAGCCGAGCCAGATCGACGTTCAGTCGGTCGCGGCGGATTTCGGCCAGTTGCGCGTCCAGGTCCGGACGCGCTTCGATCGCCAGCGCATACAATCGCTCGAGGTCGATCGGGATCTGTTCCACCGCCAGGGTGGGCAGCGCTTCGACAGGCGTGTCCGGCGGCGCGTGCAGCAACCGCGCCAGCCTCGCCCGGGCCTGGTGCAACTGTTGTTCCAACTGCAACAGTTGGGCGTCGATGTTTGACACTTCGAGCCGCGCGCGGAGCACGTCCTGCTGGTTGACGGCGCCGGCGCGATACTTCATCTCCGCGATGGCCGCAAAGTCCTCGACCAGCGCACGGTTTTGGCGGAGAATATCCGTCGAGACCTGAACCAGATACAACTCGTAGTAGGCCCGCTTGACCTGTTCGACGATCTCGAGCTCGGTGGCGGCGAGTTCCGCGCAGGCTGCGGCCGCTTCGGCAGCCGCGGCCGCCGCGCGGGTGCGCAGCTTTCCCGCCCACGGAATCTGCTGAGACGCCATGATTTCATAGGTCGATCGACCGCCGACAGCCTGCGGAACATAGGGATAGAACGGGTACCCGGTGACGTCCAGCATCGGATCTTCGAGCGCGGACGCCTGGGGGACTCGCATCGCCGCCGCATCGGCTCGCTTGCGTTTGGCGTGGATTTCCGGGTTCCGGGCGAGCGCCCACGACACGTACTCGTCAACCGCATGCGGACCGACCAGCCGCGGCTCGATCGCGATGCCGGCCTCAGAGATCGGTTCGCAAGCCGCATCGTTGACCAGCGCCGCCGAAGCCACCTCGGCAAACTCGGGATCTCGAACGGTGTGCGCCGTTCGACAGCCGACCATACAGACAGCCAGCCCGATCAGGATCAGCCTGGCGCCGCGCCGGCGGGCCGTCAGTCGGTCGGTCTCGCACGTTCGCATGGCGATGCTCTTGATTCGGCGGTGCGCGAGGCTCGGCCGGACACCGATCCGCCTCGGTACGGGGCTGGCGGGTGGGAACGCAGACGCGAGGCGCGATTCTGCCGTCTCTGCCGAAAGTTATCGGCACACCGCTTGTCCGGTTTGACGCGAATCGCCGGAGCCATCACAGGACGCACAACCCCTACCGTCGGCAAAGTCGGGCCGCGCGGGGATGATCGCGTTCAAGATTTGACCAGCGTCCAGCAGCGGTGAACGCGCTTGTTGCGAAAGTCCGGCGGAATGGTCTGGGCGGTGATCTCGCGCAGCGCCGCGCCGCGCAATGCGTGCTCGTCCAGCTTGAAGCGGCGATGGTTGGTCGAGAAGTAGATCTTGCCGCCGGGAGTCAACTGGGCGAGCAGCAGTTCCAGCAGCTCGACGTGCTGCCGCTGAACGTCCCAGTCCGCCTCCAGCCGCTTGCTGTTGGAGAACGTCGGCGCGTCGACGACCGCCAGGTCGAAAGGCGGCTCGCCGTCCGCCGCATGACGGCGCAGAAAACTCGTGGCGTCGGCGCGAATGAACCGATGCGCAGCGTCGGTGAACCCGTTTCGCTGCATGTTCCGCCGAGCCCAGCCGAGGTACGTATTGGATAGATCCACCGTGGTCGTCGCCGCCGCGCCCCCGGCCGCGGCATAGACCGTGAACGAACCCGTGTAGCCGAACAGGTTGAGGAACCGTTTTCCCGCCGCATCGGCCTGGACCATCGCCCGTGTTTGACGCTGGTCGAGGAACAGGCCCGTGTCGAGATAATCGCTCAGGTTCACCACGAATGCGTGGCCGCCCTCGTGGACTTCGAACGCGTGGCCGACGTCATTCTGCCGCTCGTACTGAGACTTGCCAGCCTGCCGTTGGCGATGCTTGAGATAGATCTGCTGCTCGGCGTCGACGCCCAACGCCTCGGCGGCCGCGCGCACGATGAAGTCGAGCCACAGGCGGTGCTCGGCGGCGGACCGATCATGCGGACGCGCAAACTCGGCCACGTGAAGCTGACCCTCGTACCAGTCGATGACCAACGGCACATCCGGGATATCGCGATCGTACAGACGAAAGCAGCTGATCCCCTGCCGCCGCGCCCACTTGCGCCAATGTTTGCCCATCCGCGCCAGTCGATTGCGAAACATGGCCGCCTGGTCGTGCCAGCGCGGCGCAATCGGCGACGGCGGACCGGACCGCCTCGCGCCCGACTCGCTTCGTCCACAGAAGGCGTCGTATCGCGTCGGTTCATCGATGGCGTCCGGGATGGACGCCACATTTTGATCGGCGGCGCTGTCCCCTGCGGTGTCCGCGTTTCGATCGGCGGTCGCGCCCCGCGGATCCGCCCTCTCCGCAACGATGGCCTCCGCAACGACGGCCTCGGGGCCAGCGTCCGTGGCCGCGGCGGCCGCATCGCCCGACGTCGGTGCGGCGACCGCATCTGACGGCGATCGGCGCGTCCCTTGGTACAGGTCGAAACGCAACAGTCGGCACTCGATCGGCCCGTTGTAGACGCGAATCTTCCGCGACGGCCGCAGACCGATCTGCTTTCCCGCCTCGAGGTTTCCGGTCACGATCCAGGCGGTATAACCCGCGAAATGCTGTTTGAGCACGTCGCCGATGCGTCGATAGAAGGCCGCGCTCTGAGCGACCTTCAACCGCTCGTCGTAGGGCGGATTGGCGACCAGCGTGCCCGTCGCGGTCGGCGGCCGGCAGGCGTCCAGATTCAGCGTCTCGAACCGCACATCGGCCGCCACGCCCGCCCGCTCGGCGTTGCTCTGCGCCATGCGGACGGCCTCGACATCGATGTCCGAACCGACGAGGCAACACGGCGCCGCGGGCAACTCGTCTCGCCGCAGTTCCGCCAATACCTTGTCGTACAGCGAACGATCGAAGTCCTTCCAGGTTTTGAACCCGAACCGTCGCCGGATCGCGCCCGGGACCATATTGCGAGCCAGCATCGCCGCTTCGATGCACAGCGTTCCGGAGCCGCATAGGGGATCGACGAGCGTCGAGCGGCGATCCCAATCGCTGAGCCGCAAGATCCCGGCGGCCAGGACTTCGTTCAGCGGCGCCTCGCCGGCCTGCGTTCGGTAACCGCGACGATGGAGCGAATCGCCGGACGAATCGAGCGATACGGTGGCCATGTTCTGGACCAGGTGCACGCTGATCCGCAGACCCGGGTGGTCGCGATCGACCGATGGCCGCCGGCCCGTATGCTTGCGGAACTGATCGACGATCGCGTCTTTGCACAGTTGCGCGACGTACCGCGAGTGGGTGCAAAACGAGCTCCAGACCGACGGATCGATGGCCAGCGACCGATCCACATCCAGATGCGACGACCAATCGATCTGCTGGACGCCGTCGTACAGCGCCCGTTCGCTGGTCGCCGAAAAACGCGCGATCGGCTTGAGGATCCGGATGGCCGTGCGGCAGGCCAGGTTCGCGCGGTACATCAGCCGCTGGTCGCCGACGAACGCCACGCCGCGATGAGCGGGCTGCACATCCGCGGCGCCGAGCTCCGTCAGCTCGGATGCCAGGACGTGTTCGAGGCCGGCCAGTGTCTTTGCATGCAGGGGAAAGGCGGTCATGTCGTCCTGGCCCGTGGCCGAAAGGCTGCTGTGGCGTCCGCACAGGCCGGCCAACGCGGGACCATATCCATCGCGTGCGCGGGTGCGAATGATCGCGTGAACGTCAAGGCTGGCGCGGCGCAGGCGGACGCCAGTCCGCCCCGCCAGGTTCCCTTCCGAGCCGCGCGAGACGTTCGCCGGCAAGCGTTCACAAGCCGAATCTGTACCCGCACAGTGTACAGGATCCCGGCACGGCGCGTAGAACGCATGCCGCAAGATGTCGTGGCGGCCGAGGCCGACCGCGTCCGGCGGATGGGATCGCAACAGGCGGACGCTTGTCCTGCGTCCGTGTTGCCGTGGATCGGTTCGTCGCCCTGCAGACGTCGGCGCGGCCGTTTCGCTGGGCCGACGGCCGCCCGAACCTCCGCATCCGCGCGCGGCCGCCACAGACTAGGCGCAGCCCGCACGTCGGATAAAATCTCGGCCTGGCTCGCCGAACTGAGCCGAAACCGGTTCGGCCGACCTGATCATCGGGGCAGCGCGGCTCGGCGGACGCCGATCTCGTGCCCCGCACGATGCGAACGAGGATGCAAAGACGATGCTGGTTCAGCCGTTGAAGTGGTGGGGCGGGAAACACTATCTGGCCAAGCGGATCATCGACCTGATGCCGCCCCATCTCCACTACGTCGAGCCCTTTGCCGGCGGCCTGGCGGTGCTGCTGGAAAAAGACCCACTGGATCCGACCAAATCCTGGAGCGAGAAATGCTTCGAGCAAGGAATCAGCGAAGTCGTCAATGACGTTCATCGCGAACTGACGAACTTCTGGCGGGTTCTGCAGCACGAACAGACGTTCGAGGCTTTTCGGCGGCGCGTCGAGGCCACGCCGTTTTCGGAAATCGAGTGGGACGATGCCGCGGATCGAATGCTGCCCCACGGCGAGCGCGATGTCGAGGCTGCCGTGGCGTTTTTCATTCGCTGCCGCCAGAGTCGAACCGGCGGCTTCAAAAACTTCGCCACGCTGTCCCGCAACCGCACGCGGCGCAAGATGAGCGAACAGGCCTCGGCTTGGTGGACAACCGTCGAGGGGCTGCCCGCCGTCTCGCAACGGCTGCGGCGGGTAATCATCTTGAACCGGCCGGCCCTCGAGGTCATTCGACAAGAGGACGGCCCGAAGACGCTGTTCTATCTGGATCCGCCCTATCTGCATGAAACGCGGGCCGCAACCAGCGCGTATCAGCACGAGATGACCGAAGCCCAACATCGCGAGCTGCTGGCCGCGATCCGCCAGTGCGCGGGCAAAGTCCTGCTGTCCGGCTATCCCAATGAATTGTACGATCAGATGCTGGCCGACTGGCGGCGCGAGGACTTCTCGATCGACAACAAAGCGGCCACGGGCAAGGTCAAGCGGACGATGATCGAAGCCGTCTGGATGAACTTCTGATTGTCCAGCGGCCTGTTGTGTGGCCACGTTTTCGCGACCAACGCCGTGGCACGCATCACGCTGCATCGCGTCGCTCGCCCCAAAGCGGCACGACACATCGGCCCAGCGAAACGTGGCGGGCCCGAGACGCGATTGACCGCCGACGGCTCGCGCCGCACCGGCCGCTCGGCGCAAACGCGGACGATCCGCGCAACCACGAACGGTCGGCTCGGACGGCGGGCTGCTGTTTTCCAAGCGAGTTCAACTCTGGGGGTCATAGCCCAGGTTGGGCGCCAGCCAATGTTCGACTTCGGCCAGCGACATCCCCTTGCGCTGGGCATAGGACTCGACCTGGTCGCGCGTGATCCGGTCCAGGGCAAAGTACCGGGCTTCGGGGTGGCCAAAATACAGCCCACAGACGCTCGCCGCCGGCCACATCGCATAGTTTTCCGTCAGCTTGACGCCCGTGTTGCGCTCGCCGTCGAGCAGCTCGAACAGAATCGGCTTTTCGGTGTGATCCGGCTGAGAAGGGTAGCCGGGCGCAGGGCGAATGCCGCGGTATTTTTCCGCGATCAGGTCCTCCGGGGTCAGCGCCTCGTCCTTGCCATAACCCCAGTCGATCCGCGCACGGGCGTGCAGGAATTCGGCGAACGCCTCGACCAGCCGGTCGGCCAGCGCCTTGACCAGGATCGCGCTGTAGTCGTCGAGAGCCGTCTCGTATTTCGCGTACAGCTCGTCGGCGCCCAATCCGGCGGTCACCACGAATCCGCCCACATAGTCCTCGCGACCGCTGTCGTGCGGCGCCACATAGTCGCCCAGGGCGCGGAAACAGGTCTGGCCTCGCCGCTCCCACTGTTGACGGAGCGTGTGCAGCCGCGTCCGTTCGTGCTGTCGCGTCGAATCCGTGTAGACGATGATGTCGTCGCCCGTGCTGGCCGCCGGCCAGAAGCCGTACACCCCGTTGGCGGTCAACCAACGCTCGCGAATGATCTGGTCCAACAACCGGCGGGCATTGTCGTACAGCTCGCGCGCCGCCGGCCCGCTGTCCGGGTGGTCCATCAGGGCGGGAAAACGGCCCCGAAACTCCCAGGCCAGAAAGAACGGCGTCCAGTCGATGTACTGGGCGATCTGGTCCAACGGGAAATCGCGCAGGACGCGGGTCCCGAGAAACGCCGGTCGATCGATGCGGACCGTGGCCCAGTCCGTGGCAAAGCGCCGCTGACAGGCCTCGTCGTACGTGACCAAGCGGAACTGTCGCTGGTGAAACGACTCGACCAACTGCTCCTGGAGCCGGGCGTTTTCACGCAGCAGTTCGGGGCGTTGCGCGGGATTCAACAGCCGATCGACGACGCCCACGCTGCGCGAGGCGTCCAGAACGTGGATCGTGGGCGCATCGTAACAGGGCGCGATGCGGACCGCCGTGTGCTTGGCGCTGGTCGTGGCGCCGCCGATCAGCAGCGGCGTCTTGAACCCTTCGCGCTGCAGCTCCTTCGCCACGTGGGCCATCTCGTCCAGGCTGGGCGTGATCAAGCCGGACAGGCCGATCACGTCGACGTTCTGTTCGCGGGCCGTGCGGAGGATCTTTTCGGCCGGCGTCATCACGCCCAAATCGATGATCTCGTAGCTGTTGCAGCTCAGCACGACCCCCACGATGCTGACGCCGATGTCGTGGATGTCGCCCTTGACGGTCGCCAGCGCGATGCGGCCACGCGAGCGCTGTTCCGTCTCGCCCGCCGCGGCCTTCTCTTGCTGCATGAACGGCTCGAGATAGGCCACGGCCTTTTTCATCACGCGGGCGCTCTTGACGACCTGCGGCAGGAACATCTTGCCCGCGCCGAACAGGTCACCGATCTTAGACATCCCGGCCATCAGCGGGCCTTCGATGACCTGCAGGCTGCGCTCCGATTGCTGACGGGCCTCTTCGACATCCTGTTCGATGAAGCGATCGATCCCCTTGAGCAGCGCTTGCATCAGCCGCTGTTCGACCGGGGCGTCTCGCCAGCTCAGATCCTCTTCCACCGTCTTCTTGCCGGAGGACTTGGCCGTTTCGGCGAAGGCCACCAGCCGCTCGGTCGCATCCGGTCGCCGGTTCAGCAGGACATCCTCGACCCGCTCGAGCAAGTCGGGGGCGATCTCCTCGTACACGGCCAACTGGCCCGCGTTGACGATCCCCATGTCCAGCCCGGCCCGGATCCCATGATACAGGAACGCCGCGTGCATCGCTTCGCGGATCAAGTCGTTGCCGCGAAACGAAAACGAGACGTTGCTGACGCCTCCGGACAGCTTGACGCCCGGACAGTGCTGCTTGATCAACGGCAGCGAGTCCAGATAGTTGAGCGCATAACGGTTGTGTTCTTCGATCCCCGTGGCGACGGTCAGGATGTTGGGATCAAAGATGATGTCTTCCGGAGAAAACCCGACCTGCTCGGTCAACAAGGCATAGGCCCGGCGGCAGATCCGCAGCCGGTTTTCGACGTCGGTGGCCTGGCCGCGCTCGTCGAACGCCATCACCACCACCGCGGCCCCATAGCGACGCACCAGGCGGGCTTGGCGCAGAAACTCGGCCTCGCCCTCCTTCAGACTGATGGCGTTGACGATGGCCTTGCCCTGGACGCACTTCAAGCCGGCTTCGATCACCGACCACTTCGAGCTGTCGATCATCACCGGAACGCGGCTGATGTCCGGCTCGGCCGCGATCAAGTTCAGGAACCGAGTCATGGCGGCTTCGCCGTCCAGCAGGTCGGCGTCCATATTGATGTCGATCACGCTGGCTCCATTCTGAACTTGCTCGCGGGCCACTTCGACCGCCTGGTCGTACTGCTCGTCGCGGATCAGCCGGGCGAAACGCTTCGAGCCCGTGATGTTGGTCCGCTCGCCGATCATGATAAAGTTGCTGTCCGGGCGGATCGTCAGCGCCTCTTGGCCACTGAGCCGCGTCAGGCGGGCGAGCGTCGGACGGACGCGCGGCCGCTGGTCCCGGACCATCTCGGCGAATGCCCGGATATGGTCGGGCGTCGTGCCGCAGCAGCCGCCCACGACATTCAGCCAGCCCGCGCTGGCGAACTCGCGCAGCACGGCGACCATCTGGGTCGGGGTCTCGTCGTAGCCGCCGAACTCGTTGGGCAGTCCGGCGTTGGGATGGCAACTGAGGTAGACCGGCGCGATCGTCGCTAGCTCCTCGACATAGGGCCGCATCCGCTCGGGACCCAGCGCACAGTTGATCCCGACACTCAGCAACGGAAAGTGGGAGATCGAGTTCCAGAGGGCCTCGATCGTCTGTCCGGACAGCGTCCGCCCACTGGCGTCCGGAATCGTGACCGACGCCATCACCGGTAGCCGCACCTGCTGCTGGGTGAAAAACAGATCGATGGCGAACAGACAGGCTTTCAGGTTCAACGTGTCGAACGCGGTTTCCGGAAGCAGGATATCGACGCCCCCGGCCACCAAGGCCGCGACTTGTTCGTAATAGGACTCGACAAGCTGGTCGAACGAGACGGCCCGAAACCCAGGGTCTTCCACGTCGGGCGAGATCGACGCGGTCTTGCTGGTGGGACCGATCGAGCCGGCGACGAATCGCGGCTGATCGGGTGTCCGCGCATTGAATTCGTCCGCCGCCGCGCGAGCGCAGGCGACCGCGGCCAGGTTCAACTCGCGAGCCAACTCGGGCATCCCAAAGTCTTCCATCGCGATCGGCGTCGCCCCGAACGTGTTGGTCTCGATGATGTCGGCGCCGGCCGCGAGGTACTGGCGATGAATGTCTGTCACCGCCTGGGGACGGGTCAAGCACAGGATGTCGATGAAGTTTTTCAACGGCGTGGGATGCTCGGCAAAGCGCCCGCCGCGCACCGTCGCTTCGTCCAACTGCAAGGATTGGACCATCGTGCCCATCGCCCCGTCCAGGACGAGAATCCGCTGTTCGAGCAGTGCTTCCAGGCGACGACCAGCATCCGAATACGGTATGTCAACCATCAGTGGCCTTTTCAAAATGGGAGCCTCGGCGGGCCGGCGGCAGCGCCCCGCGGCGTCGGGGCCTCCGTCTCACGTTCGACAGCCTGCGCGCCGCCGTACCATCAGTTCGGACATCCAGGGCGTTGCTTTCCCGACGACCAGCCTTCTGGTCACCGACAGGCGACAGATTCACGGGCGCATTTCGCCACACGGCTTGCCACCCGGCAGACACTCGCACGAAGGAAAAATCCAGGGGAGAGGGCGCCAGTCGCTCGGCCGAGGAAGGGGGTGGTCGAGTGCCTCTGGCGCTGGTCCGTTCGACAAACCGCGTTTGCCCGCAGCGAGCGCCCGCGTTGCCGCGAGTCTCGGCCGACGCCAGCAGAATGATCCTCCACAGGATACCGCTGAATCCGACGATCGGCAAGGGACGATGGTCGGGACTGCGCTGGACACAGAGCCGTCAGCACGACCGCGAGCATAGGTTCCGCGCCCCGCCGCACGGCGCGCGCACACTGCTAGCAGCGAAAATCAACCTATCGCCCCTCGGCCGACAACGTTAGAATCCACGTCAGGAGAAGCCGTCGAATCGCCGCGACTCGCCCGGCGGGCGGCGTGTTTTATGCTCGGCGCCGACGCCGAGCAGTGGCTCGCCTCGGCCTGGGATGTTGGAACTGAAATAAACGGAGCTGAACAGATCGGCCATGTTGCACTATTGGACTGCCGGTGAATCCCACGGCAAGGCTCTGATCGCCATCGTCGATGGGTTTCCCGCCGGTGTAAACATCCATACCGAGGTGATCGACGCCGAACTGCGGAGACGACAGGGCGGATATGGCCGAGGCGGGCGGCAGCGCATCGAGACGGATCGCGTCGAGATCTTGACCGGAATCTGGCGCGGGACGAGCTTGGGCAGTCCTCTGGCGCTGCTGGTCGTCAACAAGGACTACAAGCTCGAGCGGATGGCCGATCTCGAACGCCCGCGACCGGGCCATGGCGATCTGACCGGCGCGATCAAGCACCTGGGATCGATCCGCGGGGTTCTGGAACGGGCCAGCGCTCGCGAGACGGCGATGCGAGTGGCCGCGGGCGCGCTCGCTCGACAGTTGCTGGCCGAGTTCGGAATTCGCGCCATCGGATACGTCGTCGAATTGGGCGGCGTGGCGATTGCGCCCCGGCCGGGAACGCTGGACGAGCATTTGGCGCTGCGCGACCAAAGCGCCGTGTACTCGTTGGATCCGGAGCGCGACGACGAGATCAAGGCGTCGATCGACGCGGCACGCAAAGCGGGCGATACCCTGGGCGGCGTGATCGAGGTCCGCGTCGAAGGCCTGCCGATCGGGCTGGGCACGCACGCGCAATGGGACCGCAAACTGGACGGTCGCCTGGCTCAAGCGGTGATGGCGATTCAGGCGATCAAGGGGGTCGAAATCGGCCTGGGCTTCGAGGCGGCACGGCGTCCGGGCTCGCGGGTCCACGATCCGATCCATTACGATCCCGCGCTGGCCGACGGACCGACGCTGGGCTACGTGCGTCCGACCAACAACGCTGGCGGCCTCGAGGCCGGGATGACCAACGGCCAACCGCTGGTCATTCGCGCGGCCAAAAAACCGATCAGCACGCTGGCCAAGCCATTGGAATCGATCAACATGAAACACAAGCAGCCCGAGACCGCGGCGTACGAGCGGAGCGACGTCTGCGCCGTGCCTGCGGCCAGTGTGATTGTCGAGAACGTCGTCGCCTTTGAGATCGCTCGCGCGTTGATCGACAAGTTCGGCGGCGACAGCTTGGCCGAAATGAAAGCCCGTTGGGATCTGTTCCATCGACTCGCGCAACAGCGCTGACACGGAAAACTCGAAAGGACGACTCGCGCAAAACCTGCCCTTTGTCCACCGGGGGCGGCGACAATCGAGAGCGACGGAGACGACGGGAATCCGTCGCGGCGGGAGGAATCCGTCGCGACGCGCGGGAGCCTCGGCGATGCCCGGGTTTGACCCTGCCTTGCCGGCTTGCGGGCCGGCCTTGACGGATCTCCGACCCGACTCCCGTTTTGAACGTGGCGTTGAAGACCAATTCCCAGCCGCAGCCGACGGCCGGCTGGGCTGCGAACAGGGATGTTCGTGATGCACGATCGCACGCGACGACTGCTGTGCCGATGGGGATTTCTGCTGCTGGGCGTCGGGCCGACGCTCGCGGTGGTGATCGGGATCGGCGTCGTCCGCTCGCCCTCGTACATCGCGGCGCAGCGAGCCGCATGCGAGCGCCAACTGTCCGAGATCCTGGGGCTGAACGTGGCCGTCGCCGAGTTTCGCCAACTGCTGCAGGGCGTTACTCAGTTGGAACAGGTGACGCTGACCGAGCCGGAAACAGGCGAGGCGATCGGCCGCATCCGCCATCTCGAGTTCGGCCGCCAGGCGGGACAATGGGTAATTCTCGCGTCGCAGCCCGAGATCGAAGGCGCGCACGTCTGGCGGCTCTGGGAGGCGTTGCACGAACGCCTGCTGCGGACCCGCGGCGCCGACGCCGCGGACGCCCTGTTCTATGCCGGCGAGCTGACCGTTCGGCCCGCGGGCGGACAACGCGCCACGACGCTGACCGACGTTCGCGCCTCGTTGCGGATGACCGACGGCGGACCTCAAACCGCCCTCGAGTTCCGCGACGTGGCGCTGCAGATGTCCGAGCCGGCTCAGTTGCGGATCACGCGCGACCGTCAAGTGCAGCCGCCCGCGACGCGCTGGGAGCTGAACACACGATCGACTGCGCTGCCCTGCTCGCTGTTGGCCGACTATCTAGACATCCTGCGCACGGCCGGCGACCGCGCCACGTTCCAGGGGACGATCGCAGCGGCGCCCTCCGCCAAGGGCTGGGCGGGCGAGATCACCGGCCGGTTTCTCGATGTGGATCTCGACCGGCTGACCGAGCGACGCCCGCACAAGCTGAGCGGCTTTGCCGAGGTGGTTCTGCATCGTGCGAGATTCCAGGATGGCCGACTGGTCGACGCCGCCGGGGACATCGCCTGCCACGGAGGCGTCGTGACCCGTTCGCTCCTGTACCAGGCTGACAAGTCGCTGGGGCTGGTGGCCGACGCCCGCCTGCTCGTGCCGCAGGCCAACACGCTCGTCGCGTTTCGGGAACTGCGACTGGGCTTTACGCTCGACCAAGCCGGAATCCGGATCGCCGGCCAATGCCCGCCGCTCGGCTCGGGCGTGGTCATGACCGACGAGGGCGGGCCGCTATTGAGCAGCCAGGGCCAGGACGTCATCCAGGTCACCGCCCTAGTGCGGACACTGTCGCCCGACAGCGGCGGCCACGTCCCGGCCAACTATGAAGCCTACCAACTGCTGCACGTCCTACCCATCCCTACGGAACATGAGGGCTCACAGCCCAGCCTCGCGCGCCCGCTGTACCCCCGACTGCGGCTGCAATAACGTCGCGCGAACGCATTCCGGGCGTTGTCTGCTCATAATTTTGGGGCGCCGTACTCGCTAGCGCAGGGAATTCCTGCGGACCCACAATCGCGGACGCCTCGATATTTGGCCTTGGCATCACGCCGATTTATTAGCCTCGAGCGCATCCCCTGAACTAAACCGATGTCACGCTGGAGGGCCACGCTCCGTCGTGGCCGTGACCAAGTGGCCGCGATCGAGTGGCGCGACCGGGTAGACATGACGAACCGTGACGAAACCCAACGGACGCGACGGAGCGCGTCCCTCCAGGGACGGCGCACTTTCCTGCGGTCGCGGTGTCAGCGGCCGGGCGCCAGCCCTCCGGTTCCATCGGCGTCCACAGGGGCGTCAGCGATCAACGTCCGTAGCCCACGCGAGGCGGTCGCCATTCAATGGGGCCGCCTTGTCGGGCAATGGGCCGGTCAGGCGGCCAGCGGGCGGCGTTGCGTGCTCTGGTGCGCGAGGACCGCAGCGACCAGCGTATCGGTTACGAGCGCGGTCAACGGGGTGCGATCGCTGGCCGCCAGTCGTCGATCCATGCTCAGAATCGTGGTGAGCTCTCGATTGACAACCTTGGCTGCCCGCGTCCGGATATAACCCCTGGCTTCGGCTGGCGACATATCGGGCGTCAATCCACTAACTCGCTGCATGACCTCGCTCAAACTTCGCTGCACAACGTGGCCGGCGATGTCCCGCAGTTGCGCGTCGTCCATATCTCGAAAGGTCCACCGAAATAACCCCATCCTTGTACTCCTTGTCCAGGCGGTGCTGATGTCAGGCCGTCATTAACATCGAGTGATGACAGCCACCTTCTACACCTCCGTGTCAAGTAGTTCCGTCTGACCCGCCTAGGCCGAGTATGGCGCGAGCGGCCCCATGACAGGGGATCTGGCCATGCGCGAACAAGCGGTTCAAACCGACCGCCGCCTTGCCCATGCCGTGCAGTCAGGAGCTGGCATCGATCAGCGCTTAGCTTTGCGCCGAGTACGGGCAACCGATCGCGCCGTCCGGCAGCGCGGGCCGCACCGGACTCTAATGCAAGCCATCGCAACGAAAACCGCGAGCCGGTGAACACGGGCGAGCCGCAAATTTTGCCGGACACGGACAGATCCTCTTGACGGAATCGAACCGATTCCTTAATCTGCGGTCGGTCATGGCGCCGTAGCCAAGTGGCTAAGGCAGCGGTTTGCAAAACCGCCATTCGTGGGTTCGACTCCCACCGGCGCCTCTTTCCTCACGTCCTGCAGCTTTTCGCACCGTCTCGTGTAAAGCCACGTAGGGCAACACATTAGGTTGCCCATTCTCGCTTCGGGCGCCCTTGCCTGGTTCGCCGCTTCTCGCACCGTTGTGCGCCCGCACCGTTGTGCGCCCGCACCCCTGTGCGCCGTTTCGCCGCTGGCGTGCTGCCGATTCACTGCCATGTTGGAACCGCCGCCGTCCGTTCCTATCGCGGCTAGAGGCTTGGCCGTCGCCCTGGACGTCGTCATGTCTGGCAAAGATTCCAACGCCGCGGTCACCGTGTATCGCCGGGCATGGGGCGCCTGCCGACGGGCAGCGTAAGCGGTGGCACGCCGGTCCGATTCCGCGGCTGGGGTCCCGACGCGGCGCGCATC
Source organism: Candidatus Anammoximicrobium sp. (assembly GCA_032229885.1). Taxonomy (GTDB): domain Bacteria; phylum Planctomycetota; class Planctomycetia; order Pirellulales; family Pirellulaceae; genus Anammoximicrobium. The sequence continues at coordinate 18,686 of JAVYAJ010000003.1, forward strand.
GGCCCGTCGCCAGCTGCCTGGTAGACGAGAGGCGATTTGTTCGCAAGGCGCCGCTCGAAGTTCGATCTAGTTTCGCGAACGGACTTCGCTGCGTCCCAGGCATCCGAGCATCGGAGATTCGCCCGATCCGGCATAGGTTGTGACTTTGTTTTTTGCTATGATCGACATGCGTTTGAGCCTTGGATTTCCAGACACGCCTCGGACAATGGATTGTCGATGAAGAACTTTGCGCGCGTTCTCCGCTTGGCTCTCAAGCATCGTTTGACGCTGGCAGGCTTGGCGTGCTGTTCTCTGATGGTCGCCCTGTTCTGGGGCGGGAACATCGGCGGCGTGTATCCGATTGTCGAGGTGGCTATTCGCGGCACGTCGCTGCAGACGTGGGCGGCTGACCAGATTGCCGCGGCAGAGGTCAAGTCCGCCGAATTGCAGGCCGAAATGCAACGGCTGGACCAGGTCGCCCGGGACGCCGCGGCAGACGAGGCGGCGGCGGCCATTCGACAGCGCGGGCTATTGGAGCGTCGCCTGCAGGCCGAGCACGCGGCGCTGGCGACCGTCAATCGGCTGAAGCCTTACCTGGATCGATACCTGCCCTCGGATCCGTTCCAGACCATTGTGTGGATCGTCGTCGCGCTGATGTTGGCGACCGTGCTCAAAGACTTCTTCATCTTCGTCAATTTCCTGCTGGTCGAACGCGTCGTGCAGATGGTGGCGTTCGATCTCCGCAAACAACTGTATCATCACCTGCTGCGGATGGATCTGGGCGAATTCGGCGAACAGCGGACCGGCACGATCATGAGCCGCTTCAATGTCGATTTGGGCTATCTGGCCACCGGCTTGAATTGTCTGCTGGGCCGCGCGATCCTCGAACCGTTGAAGGGGCTGGCGTGCCTGGCGGGGGCGGCTTTTGTGTGCTGGCGGCTGCTGGTGTTCTCTCTGCTGCTGGCTCCGCTGGCCGGTTTTCTGATCCGCACGCTGGCTCGCTCGATCAAGCGGGCCAACCGTCGCGCGATGGAGGAGAACGCGCAACTGATGGGGGTGCTGTCGGAGGCTTTTAACGGGATGCAGACCGTCAAAGCGTTTACGATGGAGCAATACGAGCGGGGCCGCTTTCACAAAGTCTCCAAAGCCTGTCTGCAGAAAGCCATGAAGATCGCCCTCTACAATGGGCTGTCCAAGCCGGCGACGGAGATTCTCGGACTGGGGATGGTGTTCATCGCGCTGATCGCGGGAGCGTATCTGGTGCTGAACCAAGAGACGCACATCCTAGGGCTGCAGATGTGCGATCGACCGCTGAGCATTCCCGCCCTGCTCTGCTTTTTCGGTTTGCTGGTCGGCGCCAGCGATCCGGCTCGCAAACTGTCCGACGTGCTGAACGGCATTCAGGGCGGTTTGGCGGCGGCCGACCGCATCTTTCCGCTGTTGGACCACCAGCCGAAAATCGCCGATCCGGACCAGCCGGTCGCCGCGCCACGGCCGCACGCTCGACTGGTATTCGATCACGTGAACTTTCACTACACGTCAGATCAACCCGTCTTGCAGGACATCGACTTGACGATCCCCTTCGGCGAGACGTTATGCATCGTCGGCCCGAACGGGTGCGGCAAGACCACCTTGGTCAATCTTCTGGTGCGATTCCACGATCCGGTCGGCGGCGCCGTGCGGCTGGACGGTGTCGATCTGCGCCAGTTGCGCCTGCGCGACCTGCGGCGGCTGGTGGGCATGGTCACACAACAGACGGTCCTGTTCGACGACACCGTGTACCACAACATCCGCTATGGCTCGCCCCAGGCCACTCGCGACGAAGTCCTCGCCGCCGCCAGACGAGCGCATGCGCACCGGTTCATCGAACAACAACTCGAGCAGGGGTACGAGACGATCGTCGGCCCGGGCGGCAATCGCCTGTCCGGTGGCCAGCGCCAGCGGATTGCGCTGGCTCGCGCGATCCTCCGCGATCCCGATATCCTGATTCTGGACGAGGCCACGAGTCAGATCGACATCGAGAGCGAACAGCAGATCCATCAAGCGCTGGAACAGTTTGTCCGCGGCCGCACGGCGATCATCATCACCCACCGGCTGACCACGCTCGACCTAGCCGATCGGATCCTGGTCATGGATGCCGGGCGAATCGTCGACCTCGGCACGCACACGGAACTGATTCGCCGGTGCGAGCTGTATCGGCGGCTGTACGATATCCAGTTGCGCCAGACGGCGTGAACCGCGCGGCGGGCCACGGCGCGGAGCGGCTCACGGGCACGGTTCGAACGCCACCGGTTCGCTGCGATCACATTCGGGCTCGGCCATGAACAAACTCATTTTGTCCGGCGCCCCGCAGCCGAAAGGAAACCGTGCCCGCAACCGTGCACGAGCCAGCGGCGCTCTGCAAGACGCACACCATCACACGGGACCGCGTCGGAAACCCATTTGCCCCCACCCACTTCTGTCACTCTCGGCAGCAACTCGGCCAAAGAACCCTGGGTCGAGCCGATCTTTTGTAACCCGAAGCGTTAGCGAGAGAAAGATAAGGATGGCCTCCACGTCGCCGACGAACCCCTCGTTCGTGCCTCTGAGAACAAATCCCTCGCTAACGCGTCGGGTTACAAAGGCCACGTTTCAGACCGTAACGACAACGGCAACCGGGCGACGACGAAACATGATCCATTTCAGATTCGCCCGACTTCGTCGCTGCGGTCCACGGCCCCGTGCGCAGGCAGTTTGGCGTACCGGACGATTCGGACCTCGCCATCGAATTCGCATTGGGCCAGTTCGTCTTCGATGATCGCTTGCACTTTCGCTGGTTTTCCGCCTCCAGATCCCGCACCGATCAATGGAAGCGCCAGCGATGCGTAGCCGCGATGTCGGGCAAGGGAAACCGCGTTCCGGACGGAATCACGAATCGAGCGTTCCGATGACCGCCATAACAGGTTGATCCCGGCGACATGGATGATCGATTGGAAGGGCAGCGATCCCGACGTGGTCTCGACGGCGTGGCCCAACGGGATCGCGCCTATACGTCCGAGTTCCCGAAACGGTTGAAGGCCGCCGCGCTTCTTGATCGCCCGCGAAACGCCCTGCGGTAAGAGCAACCACCACGGAATGATGTTGCGGTTCCAGGCGTTAACGATCGCGTCGACGTCTTGGTCGAGCAGATCCCCGTCAACGACAGTCACTTTCATGCCACAGAAGCCTCTACTTGCGTCGGAGCTTGACGTTCGATCCGGCAGTACTCAGCCGCGTAGATCGTGCGTTGAACTGAGCCGCTTCGCGGGGATCGACCTCTGCGGATTCACTTGCCGCGCCACTTCCACGAAGTCAGTGTAGCAGCCTCAAGAGGCTCAACGCAACATGGCTTGAGTGGACGGAACGCAGCGAAAGTGGCCGATGGCAGGTGGATCGACGGCGGAAAAAAGTTGGTGTTAGAGTCTTAGTTCGTATCATGCGCGCACGGTGGGCGCATCTTGTACAGTGGTGTGTACAGTACACTTGTGGGTTAGTGGCACGTGAATGGGTTAGGTGGGATTGGGGTGGGGACTGTTGCGGGCCACAGACGACAGGGGGCGTGTTGGCCGAAGGCCATCACCACCGTAGCCAGGGGCAACGCCCCAGGAGTCAGAGATGACAGAAACCGTGTTGGCCGAAGGCCAACATCACCGTATCACCGTGGCCCGGATGAATATGGCCTTCGGC
>JAVYAJ010000004.1:0-18924 GCA_032229885.1 Candidatus Anammoximicrobium sp.
AGCTCTGTGTCCTCTGCGTCTCTGCGTTTCATCGACGTCCTTGCGCGGGCGAACTGGCCGGGCTACAGGAAAATACGTTTTGGAAACGCAGAGACGCAGAGGATGCTGAGATCTCGGTGCCCCGTCGTGGCCGGGAGAGACGTGACAGGCGAATCACGGCGGATGGGCACGGATAGCGGGGATGAAGAACAACAGTTAGACGCGATGTCTTTATTCGTGTGATTCATGGTCTTCCTCAAGGTTCTCGGCCCTTGTTTGGTTGCGGCTGCGGGCCGCGCTAGGTGGAATTGGCGCCGAAATCATCCCCTCACCGCACCAAGGCTGTAGCATCTTTATGTACTGAACTGAATGCCTTGGGCACGACATTTACCAGGACGTGTCTCCGCCTTAAGTTGGCCAGCCGATCCCATGAACCGCTCACAACGCCATAGCCGTATGTCCGGAGATCTGAGTTTGCTCGCCGACCACCCACCCTTGTTCGCAGTGGGCCGCGCGGACAAGCTAGGGGCGCACCTCGATCATCTGCCACTGTCGAGCCACCAGTGGCGACCGGACGTTCCACTCGAACTATCGCAAGTTTTCGGTGTGCTGCTGGCTAAGTGGCTGCAGTGTCGGCCCGCAGAGCCGCAACAGGTCGTCGACGCGCTGCAGGTCTGGGCTCGCGGGGCCGACGTGGCTGCGCTGGCGCGGCGGGGCGTCGGCGAGGAACGGTCGGCGGAACAGGATGGTCCGCGGTCCACTGGGGTGGCACTCGCCGCATCGACAAACGAAGCATCGCTTGCGAGCGCGAGCCATTGGGCGCGTCGGCATCGCCACGGGCTGATCATCGGCGTCCTGCTCGCCCTGGTCGGGCTGGGCCTTTGTATCCTTTGGCTTTTCTTGACAACAAAATGAGACAGTGAGGCTCTCGAGCCGTCACCAGATGCGCGTTCGACGATGCTGCGCCTTTCGCTCGAGGGACGTTGGTCGGCGGTCGTCGTCGAGCCACCGATCACGGGCTGTGTGTGGCCGGATGCGCGCCGTCGGGATGCGCTGGCAGGTACAGGCGTCCGCGGACCACGCCGCCCATACGGGCGAGGCGAGCGCCGTGGGGTCGCTGGTATTTCGATCGTCGGCAAGCGGAGCGAGCCCGCGGCGCATGGACGCAGACACGTTGGATGCCTGGCCGACGGTCTCATGCGGTGATTTTCCATTGCTGGAACCGCTGAGCCGAGGCGGCGCTGGGATCGTTCACAAAGCGTTCCAGGCGAGCCTGAAGCGGCTGGTGGCGTTGAAGAGGCCCGGACCGGCGGCACTGTCATTGTTGCCTCGGTCCCCGCGACTGCGTTGGCCGCCCCATAAATCTGCAATTTTCGATGGGCCAACCCGTGGCGTCGCCTCTGCCCAATTGGGGGCGCTCGTGGAGAGACGCGCGCTGTCGTGCCCATCTTCTGCGGGCGCGGCCATGACGGGGCGCGCCCTCCGTCGTTGCGTGCGATTCTCTCGAGATACGCGTTCTAGCCGGATAACCCGGTCGGGCGTCAAGGCCCAATCTCGATGAAGCTGTGATCGTCAGGACGCAGCAAATCGTGTGCTCGGGCGAGCGTCGTAACCCGAAAATTATGATTGGACAGCGCACTAGACACGATTCCTCGTAATGGGTGGCGACCTCTGATTTGTGGCGCGAGCGCCGGAGCCACAACCGGCAGTTCCACCTGCCCTCCGACGCGTTCTGCGCATGATCCATCGCGCGGTTTACAGGGCATGCCACCGGATGGCTGGACTCGATATCAGATCACGGCCGCGCCGGATATCCGGTTCGCCGGATCCCTGCAACGCTGGAACTCGCGTTTGCCACAACTATTGCAGCGCCCGCGATGAGAGATTACATTGCAAATGTCATAGGGCGGAGCAGTGGTGTTACGGTCATAATGGATTGCAGCGCCCGCGATGAGAGATTACATTGCAAATCGAGTCGCGTGGGGCGCGCACCGACTCGATTGATCGATTTCGGGCGATCTGTCTGTCCCCTATCGACTGGCGGTGGCATATACGCGTCACCACGATTTCCTATCTTGGCTGTTGATTCGATACGTTCCGTCGGCTACTTCTACTTTCTCTATTTCCATCATGGCTGGGAGATAAGGCAATGCACGATTCTTCCAAAAGGCTTTCCGGCTTTACGTTGGTCGAGTTATTGGTGGTGATCGCGATCATCGGCATCCTGGTCGCGTTGTTGCTGCCGGCGATCCAGGCCGCGCGCGAGGCGGCCCGCCGCACCCAATGCGCGAACCGACTCAAGCAACTGTCCCTCGGACTGCACAACTATCATGACACTCACGGGAAATTCCCGGCTGGCCAGATCACCAATCCGCCGGGTCCACGGCGATCGAAGGGCGGCGCCAGCGATCCGTCCTGCACCGACGGCGGGGTCAACGATGCACCGTGGACCCTGTTGTTGTTGCCTTTCATCGAGCAATCGGCCATCTACGAAGGCTTGGAGTTCCGCACCAATTCGCTGCGCGGATTGACGCAGTCGGGCACCGTCGCCAATCGAGCGTTGCAGGAGCAGCGCAATCTGGCCTTCGAGTGCCCCTCGGACCCCAATTCCCGGTCGCCCAACCAGAACATCAACTATCTTGGAGTCCAGGGTGGCGGGGATTACGCGACGATCCGAGCCCAGGGAAAGGCGTGTCGGGCCTACGGGACGCGGTCGTATTACTTTAACGGGACGTTCTACGGGAACTCAGAGGTGTCGTTCAAGGACATCATCGACGGCGCCTCCAATACGTTCATCTTGGGCGAATCCCGTTATGTCACGCTCCGGACCGAGACGGGCACGACGGGCTACACGTATTGGATGGGTTGGTCGTTTGGCTCGTGGGGTGACGCCCCGGGTTTGGTGAGCGCGACCTTCTATCCCATCAATGGTTCGACGTTCCTTCCGGGGACTGTATATAACCTGCATGTCGCCACGATGTATTTCGGCAGTTGGCACCCCGGCGGATGCCACTTCGCTACCGGCGATGGCGCAGTCCATTTTATCGACGAATCGATCGGGCTCAGTCTGTACCAGTCGTTGGGAACCATTGCCGACGGCCTGCCAGCCGAGGGATTTCACCGATGAGCACGAAACGGGCGAGTGTCAGAACATGGTTTGTGCGCTGGAGCCCGTTGGCGGTTCTGCTGACGGCCTGGATCGGATGTTCATCCCAACAAGGGGGCGTCAAGCGGTTTGACATGTCGGGCAAGGTCGTCTACGGCGGCGCGCCCGTTCCCGCCGGCGAGATCGTTTTCCTGCCCGATGGCGAACAGGGCAACCAAGGTCCAGGAGGAGTCGCAGAGATCAAGGATGGGGCTTACCGGACGGTTCGAGGAAAAGGACCGACGGCAGGGCCCCACATCGCGGTGCTCACGGGGTATGATCAAGGCGACCCGACGGTGCCGGGCGGTTCGCCGCCGATCTTGTTCACCGAAGTCCGCGTCAAGGTGGACGTTTTGGCCGACAAGCCGACGTTGGATTTCGATCTGCCGCGACAATGACTTCGGCGGCTTGCGCGATGGCTTTCGCGGTTCGGCGGCAGTGCACGGGACGCGCTGGAGGGACGCGTTCTGTCGCGCGTCCGCGGTGGGCGGCCCGTCATCTGTCCGCGGACACGGCCACGACGGAGCGTGGCGCTCCGCTATTGCGCCGACCCTCCACTATTGCCGTGGCCTGGCGCCCTTGCGTGCGCTGTCATTGTCTCGTGACCTGTCCTTATTTCGTAGACCGCACTGACGGAACACCGCGTAATGGCAAGCGAGTCGAATGGAGTGGGACGACTCGTTCCGGTGCTACGCGTCCGGTAGTCTCCAGTCGTCGCGGTACGGGCGGGACTCGAGCATCACGTTGGCGGCGGCATCGGCGGGGAAACGCTCGACGCTGGGATCCCACGTCAGTTTGCGGCCCAGTTTGACGGCGATCAGCGCCAATTGGCACAAGGTGTCGGAACGAACGGCCGTTTCGATGTCGCAGATCGCGCGTCTGCCACCGCGGATTGCGTCCACGAAATTGCGCGTGTGCTGGACGCTGACGGGCAACTTGATCGGCATTGCGCCGGGCTTGTTCTGTGGGTCGCGGAGCAGGTTCTGGTCGCTGGCCTCGATCGAGCCGCGGGCGACGTGGACCCACGCCGATTGCCCCCGCAGGCGCACGCCGTGGGTGAACCCGGGCGTACCGTCGCTGACGAATTCCACCGGAGCGGCCCGCGGATACTCGAACCGCACCCGCCAGCTCAGGATCGCGTCCAGGCTGCCCGAACGCGGGAATTGGCCGCTGCCCTCGACCGCACTGGGCCCCGTGTCGTCTGCGCCGTTGGCCCACTGGGCGATGTCCAGATGGTGGATCCCCCAGCACGAGATCATGCCCAGCGAAAAGTTCGTCATGTTCTCGTGCGTGTCGCGTTGCAGTTTGGCTTCGTGGAACGGCGTCTGGGGCGCGGGACCCATCCACCGGTCCCAATCCACATAATCCGGCAGCGGTTGTTCGGCCAGCACCGGCCCTTGCCGGCCGCCGGGCACCGAAACGTGGATCTCGCGCAGCTCGCCCAATCGCCCGTTGAGCGCCAGCTCGCAGGCCCAGCGGAATCTCATGTCCGATCGCTGTTGGGCGCCGAACTGGAATACGACGCCGTGGCGCTGCGTCGCCTGTCGCACGCGACGAGCTTCGTCCAGCGACATGCCCATCGGTTTCTCGTGGTAGAGGTGTTTGCCTGCGCCGATGGCGTCCAACGCGGCCAGCGCGTGCCAATGCACGGGCAAGGCCATCAAGACCGCGTCGATGCCGGGGTCGGCGTGCAGCTCGCGAAAACCGGTGAAGACGGCGACGTCGGGGCTGCCGTACCGTTGGGCGATGATCTGCCGCGCCGCGTCCAAATGGCGCTGATTGACATCGCAGATCGCCCGGACGCGCACGTCGTCGTGCCCCAGGAAATCGCGCATGTCGTGCTGGCCTTGCGAGCCCACGCCCAGCACGCCCAGCGTGATCTTGTCCGATGGGGGCGTTCGGCCCTTCGTCGCCCACGCTCGGGCAGATGCGAACCACGGCGCCACGCCCGCGGCCAGCATCATCCGCAGAAGTCCGCGGCGAGTTGGTTTGAGACGCGGCGAAGACAACGCGGTTCGTGACGGTTGCTTTGGCATTTCGGCCGATGTTTCAGGCGGGATCTGAGTCGGCATCGTGAGTTCTCCGTTGGATGGACGAATCGCAGCGGTTGTGTTCGCTGCGCCGCGTCAGTACTCCAGACGCAGCGTCAGCGGCTGGCGCGCGTCGCGCACTCGGACCGAGTCCGCGTCGAACGTGTCCAGCGGCTGGCCGTTGGCCAGAACGCGGCGGATGGGTTGGCCCTCGGGGTGGCGTACGAACACTTGAATCTCTCGCGGCGGATTGCGGACGGGCGGGGACAGGGCGACGGTGATCTGGCCCCCCTCGGCCGCCGACTCGACCGTGTAGCTCACCGGGCCGAACATCGTCGGCGCGCCTTGCACATCGACCCGTTGCCCAGGCTTCAGCCAGTGGCGGGGCGCGGCCTGTGCCAGGACCAGACGCTCGCCGTCTTCGCGCACCAGCATCATCCGCAGGAGTTTCAATTGGTGGGCGCCCGAGCGAAGATGGGGCAGCGTCAGCACGTTGTTGCCCGACTCGATCCGCGTACACTCGACGCCGCTGTATGTGGTCCGCGACATGCCGTAAGCCAGCGAGCCGTACAGTCCCAGGATCGCTTTCCTGGGTTCGTTCCGTTTGAGCATCTCCAGCCAGTAGCCATAGGTGAAGCCGTGATCGATATAGTCGAAAAACGTGCATACGCCGGCGCACAGCCCGCCGCGCTGTTCCAGGGCGCTGGTCAGCAGAGCTGCGTGGGGGTCGTCGGCCGCGAGGAACTCGGTGTCGAGGATCAAGCTGGCGAACAGGCTATAGTAGCCCGTCGCGCCGTAGTTGGCCCGGGCGAGCCAGGCTCGCGACGCGGGCAAGATCGGCAGCAGCCGCTGGCCGTCGCGTTCGAACATCGAGCGTCGCAGGGCGGCCTCGATGTCCTGACGATAGGCCGCGGCCTCGGCGGCCACTCGCTGCGACTGATCTGCGCGCCCCACGACGCGCAGACTGCGGGCGGCGGCCTCGAGGCCCACGCATAACGCCGTGTCGGAGAGAAAGCTGAAATCCGGCTCGGGATAGTCGCCGCTGGGCTGATATTTGATCATCCCATAGTTGGGCGAGCCCGACGTTTGTCCTTCCTTTTCCTTCGCGCGGCGGGCGATCGCCCAGTTGGCCATCCGCTCGATCGTGTCGGCCGCTCGTTCCAGCCACGCCCTGTCCTGCGTATAGCGATAATGGTCCTCAAGGGCCACCAGCAGCGTGCCCGAATCCGACAGGCCAAACGCCGTCTTCAGTTCGCCGTCGGGTCGGACCAGGGTGCGGATCGAATCCAGGCACTTGCCCGCTTCGTCGGGATAGCCCCACATGTCCAACGCTCGACAGGCCTGGATCGCCGCGATCCCCCACACCAATTCGTAAAAGCCCGAACCGTCGTGCGGAAAATACAGCTCGCCCTCCTTGTCGATGTTCGTGAACACGTAGGCCAGCCAGACGCGGTGGGCGTCGTTCACTCGCGACTCGGGCACGCGGACCGTCGCGGCGCGTGCCAGCCGCTGGCGCCAGGTTGCGGCTGCCTCGCCGAGCCGCCGGTCGAAGTCGGTCGGTTCAACCGGTTCGACGCCCTCGAAGCCGCCGCAGAACGGCAGCCGGGCGCTGCGGGCGCGTTTCTCGAACTCGGGCGATTCCTCGGTGATCTCGGCGTCGGGCAGGCAACCGTCGCGAGGGATGCGCAGACACAACCGCCGCGTATCGCCGGGGGCGAGGTCGAATTTCCAAGCGCCCAACGCCACTTTCCGCGGCTTGATGCCGCATAACGCTTCCTGGGCCACCTCGAGTTGGATCGCGGCGTCGGTGGGATTTTTCATCTCCAGGCCCACATGGGCCCACAGGCGGCCATCGGGGTCCATGCCCTCGGACCAGGCGAACAGCGTCTGGCGGAACTCGACCCCCTGGAACGAATACGGCACGCTGACGATCGGCAGGTAGCCATCGGCCAGCCGCTTGGCGTCCGGCGGATTGCCCTGGGCGTAGCGAACCTTGGTCGCCGCGGGGCCGAGCACGAAGTAGATCGTCGCGCCGTTTTCGCGAGCTGGCCACGAGTAGGCCTCGCCGCCGCCCACTTTGTTCGGCGGATAGTTGTTCAGCACGACCTCGCCCCCGGCCGTGACCACGAACTCGCGTGCGCTCTCGAGCACGCCCAACGCCTCGCGAGGATAACGCAGCATCGGATAATGGCCGGCCACCGATTCGAAGGTCGGATCGCCGGGCGCTGCCAATTCGATCTGAGCCACCGGGTCGGGGCCGCGATGCATTCTCTCCGGCAGAATATTCCAGGGTTGGGCCAGCGACCAACCACCCAACCAGATCCAAACGCCCAACGCGACCAGTGGTCCGATTCGTGTGCGCATGTCGGTCTTCTCCGTCTCGGATGCGAACGCCGCGGCGCCGCGGCGCCCCGATCCCTTCGTCCTACGTGTGGTGAAACACGCGGCCGCGCGACGCTGCGACCGCATCGATCTGCGAACCCGTTCGAAGGACCGCCGTCGGCGGGCGGCGGCCCCGGCGGGCGAGCACACGCCGCGCCGACGGACACGTCCGACGACGACCAGCATCTTCGGCGCGGCTCAGTATATCCGCCGGAACGGGCCAAGCCAGACAGCGCGGCCGTTTTGGGCGCCGGGCGTCGCGAGCCTCGGACCCGGCGACTCGGGTATCGGGCGTTCGGCACTCGGGCGCAACCGAACCGTAGCCAGTGGAACTCCGGCGGTGCGTGGGCGCCGGCGGCTCGTGCTTTCTTTTGACAGCGTGCGATGTCGCCTGGCAACGCGTTGTTGAATGGCGGTGTATCGCTCTGCGGCATAGGCTGGATATGTGATCGTGTGCGAAGCCTGGACGAAGCCCGGACGAACGGCGAATGTCTCCGCGATGACAGGCGTGTTATCATGGCGAGCGGATGGCACGGCCAGCGCACAGGGGCGCATCGAAAAAGCGTCGCGTCGACTGGCATCGAGTCGCATCGGACGGAGGCGCATGGCATGAACGCGATCGACACAATTCGCGTCGGGGTGGCGGGAGTGTTGGCTTGGGCGGCGTTTGGGATCGGGGCCGCTGCGGCGGACGGTCCCGCGGGGCTGCTGTTTCATCTGTCGTTCGACCAGCGCACCGTCGTACCCGATTTTGCAGCGGGCGAAGCTCCTGCCCGCCCGGCGTCGCGTTCGGCCGACTGGAGATTCACGGACGGCGTCCACGGCGCGGCCGCGTTGATGCAGGGCCCGGCGCGATGTGCGTTCCCGATGTCGGGGAACTTCGATACGCGACGGGGGACGTTTTCGTGCTGGGTCAAACCGCTGAATTGGGACGGGCATGACCGCAAGTTCCGGCATCTGCTGGTGGCCTCGGCCGGATCCCAGTACACGATGTTGGTGTACCTGTATCCGATCGGCGACGAGGCGGTATTCAACTATATCCGCGTAGGGCAAGGCACGTCGACGGCGGCGACATGGCGGGCCGGCGCGCCGGTCGACATCCTGCGTCGCGATCGGTGGACCCACGTCGTGGCGACGTGGGACGAGCGCGCGGTGCGGCTGTATGCGGATGGCCGGCGCGTGGGCGAGGGGCGCGTGGCCGCGCCGCTGCCGCACGTGACCGAGGGCACGTTCACGGTCTGCCCCGTCGATTTCTGGCGCAACGCCCAGTGGGGCGACGCCGACGAGCAGACGGCGTGCGACGAGGTGCGGATCTATGACCGTGCGCTCGCCGACGACGAGGTCCTGGATCTGTACGTCGCGGATTCCCCGGACGCCGGCGCGCGGCCGGAACCCGCGTTGGCCGTGGAACTCGCGCCGGACCATGCGGCCGGCGCGCTGTCGATCCGCGTTCGCCCGGCGCACCTGGACGCGGCGCTGCGCGAGGGCTTGTCCGGCGCCTCGCTCGCGCTGCAGGTGCGCGATCCGCGGGGCGAGGTGTGTTTTTCCTACGACGGCCCGCAGCCGCAGCAAGCGCTGACGGCCAAGCTCGACGGGTGGCTCGACGGGGATTACGTCGCCGAGAGCACGTTGCGCGTGGGCGAGCGGACGCTGCAGGGGCGAGGCGTGTTGACCAAACCGCCTACGCCCTGGCTGCCTGCGCAGACCGATTGGCGGGCCACACGCGTCCTGGCGCCGTGGACGCCCTTGGTCCATCGCGACGAACCGGACCAGCGGCACGCGATCGAGTGCTGGAACGGTCAGGTCGCGCTCGACGGGCCATTCCCTCAGCGAATCGTTGTGAAGCAGCAGCCGGTGCTGACGGCGCCGATCCGGCTGACGGCCAGCGCAGGACCCGTGTGGGAGCCGGCGCGAATCGAGGAGTGTCTGCCCCACCGCGTCACTGTGGCCGGCGCGGGACGGTTGGGCGAGTTTCAGGCCACGTACCGCACGCTGATGGAATTCGACGGCCTGCTGCGCACCGATCTCGAGTTGCTTCCGCCGCCGGGTGGAACCGAGCTGTCGTCGTTGACGCTGGAGATCCCAGTGCCGGCCGAGGTAGCTCGCTATTATCGCAATCCGACTTGCCAAGACTGGGATGGCCAATCTTGGGACGAGGCCGAGTTTCGACCCTATGGCTGGTTGGGCAACGAGGATCGCGGCCTGTCGTGGTTCATGGAATCGGAGGCCAATTGGCGGCGCGCGCCCGGCCAGCCAGCCATCACGATCCGTCGTGAGGGGGACGCAGTGGTGGTTCGACTGAACCTCGTCGGCCAGAAGGTCCGTGTCGAGCGACCGCTGACCTACACGTTCGGCTGGGAGGCCACGCCGGTGCGTCCGCTGGCGCCGCAACGGTACGAGTGGCGTTTTGGTTCAGGCGCCCCGATCCGCGGCGGCAACCTGTTCGTGTACGGCTGGGGCCAGCAGATCTCGGCGCTCAACGGACGGCTGTTGGCCCACGATCCGGCCGCGATGCGCAAGCTGATCGACAACTGGCGAGCCAAGGGCCAACAGACGTTGTCGTACACATGCGCACAATGCACCGCCGGGATCTCGGCCGAGTATGCGTTCTTTGCCGACCAATGGGACCAGCCGTACGGGGCGACGTTCGCCGGGTACAAGCGGGCGCCGGACAATGCTCCTTACAGCATCGTCCCGGTGTGCCCGGCCAGCAGCTTCAGCGATTTTCTGGTTTGGTGCGTGCGCGAGCACCTGCGGAACGATTGGGGCGGCGGGATCTATACGGACATCGACGGCGCCACGCCGTGCGACAACGGGGCGCATGGTTGCGGTTACCGCGACGCATTCGGCCAGACCGGCCGCAGTTGGCCGCTGTACGCCCACCGCGGCCTGTCGCGGCGGATCTACGAGGCGTGTCGCGACGCCGGCAAGCCCTACTTCTCGCATCAACACAGCCATTGGTACTCGCTGTTCAACGCCTTCAACGACGGCTGGTGCCCGGGCGAGCAATACAGCAGCGCGGTTCGCGGTAAGCCAACGGTCTATATGGACGAGATCCCCGATCGCGTGTGGCGCACCGAGTTCTATTCGCCGACCACCGGGGCGGCTACGTTCTTGTTGCCCGAGTTCGGCCGTTTCGGCGACGAAGCAGCGCTGCGCGAGCGGGGTCCCACCGAGTGCTGCTTGGCCGCCGCGCTGACCTATGGCGTGCCGCTGTGGGTGGGCGGGGTCAATCCGCGAGTGGTCGAGGAGGTGTGGGACGTCCAGCGAGCCTTCGGCATGGAGGACGCGGATTTCATTCCGTTTTGGCGTCAGCAAGACGTGACGTGCTCGGATCCGCTGCTGCGCGTCAGCGCATGGAGGAAAAAAGACGGCGGCTGGCTGTTGGCGGTGACGAACTTCACCGACCAGCCGCGGACGGCCGAATTGCGGATGCGCGCGGCAGACGTTCACGTCCAGTTCCGCCCGGCGTGGCTGGCCGACGGGTGGTCTGCCACCGCGGACGCGGCGCGGCTAGAGGTGCCCGCCAAACGCGGCGCCTTGGTCCGAGTAGATCGGCAGGACGCCCCGTAAACGTCCGCTGGCCCGCCGGTTCTCGCGGCAACGAACCCGGGCCCGCGGCGCGGGCCAACCGGCGGCCTGCCGCCCAGCGGTGTGTCAGCGCTGCGTGCCAGTATGTCAGCACTGTGCCCCCGTCTGTCAGCGCTGCGCCGTCGCGCGATGATTGGATCCGGCCAGCCGGTCATCGCGGCCGTGGGTCGAAAGCTCGGACGTCGAGGGGTCGGGTGTCGTGTTGCAGCGGCTGGCTCGACCGGCTGACTTCGTAGATGGCGGCGGCCGCCCGTTGGACTACGATCCCGCGCGGTCTTCCCGATGTCTCGGGAACGCTGAACTGATCGATGCCGTCGATCGTCAGCGTCCAGCCCTCGTCCAGCCGTCGGGCGCCCAGGCGATGGATCCGCCCGTCGTTGAACCAGTCGCCGCGCGCTGGCCGAGCCTGGGTGATCTTGGATTGTCCATCCACGTATTCGACCCACGCGACTTGGTTGGTGGGAGTGTTTCGTCTCGGTTCGACGCCCATCTGAAAGAGGAACCCCTTGTAGTTATTCGAATCCTCGCAATCCATCAACAGGCCGATGCGGTTGGGCGCGACGCCGAACAGACCGGTGAAGCGATAGGTGAAATCGACGGCCGTCGCCGGACGGTCGGGCCAGACTGCCAACGCGGCCTCGACACTGGCATCGGCCTGGTAGAGCGTGTTCTCCTTGGGCGCATCGAAGGCGGACAGCGGCGTTCGGACGAACCAGATATGGCCGCCTGTCGGCGGACCACGGGTTTCGTAAATCACGGTTCCAACCGAATGCTCGTCGAGCTGCACGCTGGCGGGATACGACCGATCGCCTCCGATCGCCATCGTGCCGTCGAAGACCTCGACGCTGTTCTCGACGTCCCATGTCCGGCCGTGATCCCGTGATACGACGAGCCGTTCGTTGCGGCGTTCTCGGAACGAAAAGCTGCACAATAGGCGCCCATCGACCAGTGTGATCAGATCGGCCGGCGTAAACTGCGAAGGGATGCCGTTCATCCGAGCGGCGGACCACGTGCGTCCCTCGTCCGACGACTCGATCTGAAACAATTCCGGATCGACGTTCGAGCGAATCAACGCCACGAGCCGCCCGTCGGCAGCCCGCGTGACCGTCACCTCGTCGGCGACGTTCCGCTGGCCTCGCGGCGTCGCGGCCACCTCATCGAACAGTCGAGTTTCGGGGTCCAGGATCGCGAAAAAAGTCGCCGCCGTGGGCGTGCTGGTCGACTCGGAATACGGCACGAGCCATTTGCCGTTCGCCAGATCGAGGACCGGGCTGCGCGTGTGGACGTCTTCGGTTTTGCTCACTCGAAACGGGTCGCACCAGGTACGGCCATCGTCATCACTGATCGTCATCCAGGCAAAATGATGATGTCCATGGAGATACTTGTCGAAGATCACGACGACCCGGCCGTCCTGCATCGTCGAGATGGCCGCGTTGCGATCGTCCATCGCGGGATCGTCCGTCACCAACGCGGGCTGGCTCCAGGTCTTGCCCAGATCGTCGGAACGAACCAGCATCACGCGACCGTCGTCCGGATTTCCGCTGGCGTGTGCGTAACCTTCGCGGTAGACCACCAGCAGCGTTCCCCGTTTTGTCTTCGTGATGCCGGGGAAAGCCACGTGCCGATCCGAGGCGACCGACGCGACCGCGGACCGTCGCGACTCGGGTCGGGTTACGGCGCGCGACTGCCACCGACCGCTCGGAAATCGCCACTGGTCGGGCAACGCGCCATCGTCGAGCGAGGCAAACGACTCGACGTCCCTTCGCCACGTTTCGGCTTGTTCGCGCCGCGCGGCCGGATTGCCGAAGTAGACGAAATACTCGGTCGATTGACACCACGCCACATCCACGGGGAAACAGATCTCGGCTTGATCGACAAGCGCACCGTCGTCGGACTCGCGCGTCCGGATCGGCGTCAGCCAGGACGGAATCGGTCGGTTGTCCGCGTCGACCACGACCACGTCGGTCGCGGCAAAGCTGCCGTCTGGCCGCGGGACGAAAGCGTGGGCGCGGCCCGCGAAATTCAGGCGGATCGAGGTGAGCGCCTGCCGACGGTCATCGTGGCTCGGCTCGCGGATCTCGACCGGAATGCGCCATGCCCAGCCCGCGTCCCACCACGGCGCGTCGGCTTTTGCCTCACGCGCTTTTGCGGCGCCATGTACCTGCCAGTCGCGGAATCGCACAATCCCCTGGCCGGCCCGCAGGCCCGTGTAACCGGCATTCTCTGTAACGCCATCTACCTCGGTCAGCAATTGGCCGTCGAGATAGATCCTCGCTTTCAGCCCCACGCAGTGGACTCGCCCCGTCTGCCATCGGTCGGTCTTGAGCCCGATCGACGGAATTCGAGCAAGATGCTTTGACTGTCCGGCAGACCAGCGGGTGACCAGCAACTGGTCGTTCCGGCTGTCGAAGTGCGCGAAGAAGAAATGGTCTTTATCGACCGCGCGGAAAACGATGCCCGCCGCGCGGACCCCGCTGCCGGTCGGCTCGATCCGGAACCGCACCGAGATGTCGACGGTCGTAAACCGCTCGGCGGTCCACAGGCTCCACGCGCCGTACAACGACGGATTCGATTGGACGTACTCGTCACCGGTCGCCTGCCACTGGCCGTTCGCCGGCTGCCACTGATGGTCGTCCCAACGCATTTCGCCAGCAAGCGTCGGCCGGACAAGGATGGCCGGGACAAGCAGACACAAACCGGCAAAATGCAGGGCGCAACGTCTCATCGCAGCGGCTCTGTTCGGGCGGGAAACAATGGCGGGCACGGGCAGACGCCGACCTACCTACGCGGGCGGACGCCGCCGGTGCATCGCTTCGACACGGCGTGCCTCAACACAGTATACGCTGGTCGAGGATCGCGCGGGCGGTCGAGCCGCCCGACATCAGGACGCGCGTGTCAGACCCGCCGATGTCGAGCCGCGGTCGTCAAGCCGCGATCGTCGCGCCACCGATGTCAGACCTCGGCCGCGCCCAGCAGGACGGCGCCCTGGTCTCGATGGCACGCGGCGACCACTTGCTGGCGGATGTCGTCCGCCTGTTCGTTGGTCAGCGTTCGATCGCTGGCGCGCAGCGTGATCGAGAACAACAACCGTTTCTTGCTCGCCCCGTCCTTCTGGGGATCGCGATAGGTTTCGCCGTAGCGCAGGTCTTCCAGATACGGGCCGACCGACTGGCGGACCGTTTCCGCCAGCGAAGACCAACGCACCGACTCGTCCACGATCAAGTTCAAGTCGCGAACGATCGCCGGATAAATGCTCGGTTCGGCATATTTGGGGATCAGATCCGCCAAGCCGAACAGGACGTCCAGCCGAACCTCGGCGATCGTCACGGACGCCCGCAAGCCGACCTGTTCGCAGCCGGCGACGGACAGTTGACCAAGGAATCCCAACCGCTGTTCCCCAACCAAGAGCTCGGCGGACTTGACCGGATCCAACAGGGGCAATCGGATCTCGCGGGTCTTCAACTGCAGGCCGCCGCGCAGCGCGGTCAAAATCGCCTCGATCGTTCCTTTGACGTGGTAATAATCGCCACCGGACACGATCGCCAAGTTGAATTGCTCGCGAGGCAGCCCGTTGTCGGTTGGCAGATAGATCCGCGCCGTCTCGAACAGCTCGATCACCGGATTGCCCAGTGCTTCGTTCACGCGCCGCGCCTCGACCAGGCTTGGCGTCAAGCTGCGTCGCAGGCGGTCGGCGCCCTTGAGCATCGGCGTGCTGGTCTGGAGCGCGGGCGCGTCGGTCCACGGGCTGAACATCGCCGCCAGCTCGTCGGCGACGACGCTCGTCGTCATCGCCTCGTCGAAGCCCGCGCACACCAGCACCTGCCGAACCCGGTCCAAGACCCGATCTTCGTCGCTGCGGTGCGAAGCTGCCATCGGCACGCCGACGTCCTCGGGAATTCGATCATATCCGTGAATGCGGGCGACTTCTTCGATCAAATCGGCTTCGCGCGTCACGTCTCGCCGCCAGCTCGGCGCGCGCACGGTGACTGCGTCCGCGTTCGTCGCATCCACGTCGCAGCCCAGCGCAGCCAGGATGCGGCGGACCTCGTCGCGCGGAATCTCGATCCCCAAGATGCGCGGCAGTTGGGACAGCCGCAGGACGATCGGCTCGCGCGCCGAGGCCGACTGGCCCACGGAGATCGCGCCCTGCGCCAGCCGACCTCCGGCCAGCTCCAGGATCAGTTCACAACAGCGCCGGCTGGCCCAGTCGAGCCCGTCCGGATCGACGCCCCGTTCAAAGCGATACGAGGCAGGGCTGTGCAGCGCCAAGCGGCGGGCGGTGAACCGCGTCGATAGAGCGGCAAAATCGGCCGCTTCGATCAGCAGGTCGCGGGTGGGGTCGCTGACCTCGGTCTGCGCCCCGCCCATCACGCCGCCCAAGGCTACGGCCCGCTCGGCGTCGGCGATCACGCACATCCCGGCTTCGAGCGTGTACGATCTGTGATTGATGGCCTCGAACACTTCGCCCGGGCGAGCCTCGCGCACGATGATTCGCGATCCGCACAACTTGGCGAAATCGAAGGCGTGCAACGGCTGGCCGCACTCCATCATCACATAGTTCGTCACGTCCACGACGTTGTTGATGGTTGCGAGGCCGACCGTCTCCAAACGCTCGACCAACCAAGGCGGGCTGGGCGCGACTCGCACGCCCTGCAGGACGCGGGCCGTATATCGCGAACACAGTTCCGGACACTCGATCGCGACCGACGTCAATTCGGACACGGGCGGCCCGGCTTCGCTCGGTCGCGGATCGGGCACGCGCAAGTCGCGGCCCCACAAGACCGACACCTCGCGGGCCACGCCGACATGCCCCAGACAATCAGGCCGATTGCTGGTCACTTCGAGGTCGATCCGCAGATCGTCGCCAACCGGCTGGGTGTCCTCGTGGTTCAATCCGGCCATCGCCAGACGCTCGGCCAGTTCGTCCGGCGGCATGTCCAACGCCACGTAATCTTGCAGCCACTTCCAGGAAACGAGCATGACAGGCCTCAAAAACAACCGGCCTCGAAAACAGCCGGCATAGACAATATCTATGTTGAAACGGGCGATCTACCTGAAAACGGGCGGTCGAAAACACGCCGAACCCTGTCCCGCGGAACATCCTTGGGCTAGCCCACGGCGCGAATCGGCGCCGCCCGCGTCAGCGGAAGCCAGGGCTAGAACTGGTGCAGAAAGCGGACGTCGTTCTTGTAGAACTCGCGAATGTCCGTGATTCCGTGGCGACGCATACACAGCCGCTCGATGCCCAGCCCGAAGGCAAAACCGACGACTTGTTCCGGGTCGTATCCGACCGCCCGCAGCACGTTCGGATCCACCATTCCTGCGCCGCCGAACTCGACCCACTGGCCATCCCAGTGGAAATCCGCTTCGACGCTCGGCTCGGTGAACGGAAAGAAGGAAGGGCGAAAGCGAATGTGGACGTCGCCGCCGAGATAGCTGGCCGCAAACAGCCGAAGCACGCTCTTCAGGTCGGCCATCGTCACCCGCGTATCGACTAACAACCCCTCCATCTGGTGGAACATGGGATAGTGCGTGGCGTCCGCCGTGTCTGGCCGATACACCCGGCCCAGGCAGATGATCCGAACCGGCGGCGGGGTCTTTTCCATCACCCGAATCTGGACGGTGCTGGTCTGGCTGCGCAGCAGCGACGTCGTGACGCCCGCCGCTCGGCCGGCCGCGGCCAGATAGAAATTGTCCAGCGGGTCGCGCGCGGGGTGTTCGCGTGGGATGTTCAAGGCCTCGAAGTTGTGCCACTCGTCTTCGACCTCGGGACCATCGGCCACCGAAAACCCCAAGCGACCCATGATGTCCTTCAGCTCTTCGATCGTCTGCGTGATCGGGTGCAAGCGGCCCATGTTCAACCGCGTGCCGGGGACGGTCGGGTCGAACTGCGGCTGGGCCGTCCGAGCCGTCGCTGCTCCGCCGACCGTCCGGTCGCAGGCTGCGCGAAACGCGGCTTCGATCTGCTGCTTGACTTCGTTGAATCGCTTGCCGCCGGCCGGACGATCGGCCGTGTCCAGCTTGCCCATGCCTTTCTGAGCCGCTTTGAGAAAACCCTGCTTTGCGCCCAGAAATTCGATTCGCGCCGCCTCGACGGACGCGGCGTCGACGGCCGCGTCGAACGCTTGCCGCGCCTGGGCGACCAGCCCGTCCAGTTGACTCAGAAACTCTGCCAGTTCCATGGGTGTGCCGTTTGAAGAAGTCGTCGTGGGGAACAAAAAAAGAGACAGGTCTGGCAGCCAAGACCCGTCTCTCGAGCTTTGTTTCTAGCCTGAGTCCGCCGCGTCACGCGGCCGCGCCCGCCAGGGCCTGCTTGACCTGTCCCACAATCTGGTCGAATGCGGCCGGATCATGCACAGCCAGCTCGGCCAGCGACTTGCGATCCAACTCGATTCCCGCCCTTTTCAAGCCGGCGATAAACTCGCTGTATCGCAATCCCCGCGCGCGAACGGCGGCATTGACACGGACGATCCAGAGACTGCGGAAATTGCGTTTCTTGGCCCGTCGATCGCGAAACGCATAAGCGCCGGCTCGCAGCAGCGTCTCTTTCACGGTGCGCAACAGCTTGCGGCGTCCGCCGACGTAGCCCTTGGCGCGTTTGAACAGTTTTTTCTTGGCCCGGTTACTGGACCATCCATTCCTCGTTCGCATGGCGAATCATCCCGAAAAAATGGCGACGTCAGGCCTCGCGTTTAACGGATCGCGACGTTCATTGCCCACGGCGCAGACTGTACACAGCTCTCTGTGTTCGTTCTGATGGCGCGATCTGTCGGAACGTGCTAGTTGCTGTTGCCCGCCAGCGCACGGCGAATGTTGGCTTCCATCGACTTGTGGACGGTCGTCGTTCCGCGCAGGTTTCTCCGCCGCTTTTTCGAGATGCGGGTCTGGAGGTGGCTCGTTCCGGCATGACGATGCTTGGCGTGTCCTTTGGCGGTCAGCCGAAACCGTTTCTTCGTGCCTTTGTGCGTCTTTTGCTTGGGCATAGCTCTACCGGGCCTTCGCGTAAACTCGGGGCCACCTCGATTGTCGTGTGAAACAGACTGACCGCATTATTGAGCTGCGGCGAGTCGGTTCCGGCGAGGTGAGACGAAGCGATCCGAAAACGTCACAGTTTACCTGTTGTCGGCAGCCTGCGAAAGGGGGATTGAGTGGATTTGTTGTTATAAACCATTAGAAATGTCCCCTGTTTCGCGCAGATAGAAATGTCCCCCTGGTGTACGTGTTAGCCTACGGTTTGCTATGGGGTTGGACTGCGCAGCGACTGTAGCGGAGCAGTCCAACCCCACAGACGCGGCAGGTCGATGGGGGGCGGGACGGAGTATTCTGCGACGCCACGGATGGTTCGCTGCTGGCTTGTGCCCTTGAGACGAACCGGGGACGACATCTCGCCAAACAGCTCGAGCGCCAAGGCCACGGGGGTACGAATCGGGGAACATCGACCTGCCGCTAATTCACGCTCATTGAACTTCGGGTGACGACAACACGACGCCGCGAGCCTGTGTCCGCGGGCCGATCGGCGGTTTATTCCGGTCCCGGACGCCCGCTTATTCCTCCACCGGACGGACCGTCGAATCCAAAGAATAGACCATCGTCTTGAGGACCTTGAACGGCAGCAATCCGCACTGCATTCGCCGAGGCGTCAACGAAATCTCCAGCCATTGGAGCATCTGTTGCGCGGTCAAGTCCCGCAGCTCGCCGATGGTCTTTCCTTCGACGGATTCACACAGAATCGAGGCCGCGGCCTGGCTGATGATGCATCCCCGGCCGTCGAACCATGCCTGCTGGACGCGCCCGCCC
>JAVYAJ010000005.1:0-16375 GCA_032229885.1 Candidatus Anammoximicrobium sp.
GCGCGGCGTCAGCCCTGGGGCGTTGCCCCAGGCTACGGTGATCGGAGGCCTTCGGCCAAACAGATTCTTGGGTTGCGGGCGCTAGCCCGCGTTAGGAGTCGGACAATGAAACAGGTCTTCTCGGGTCTCGTGATTCTGGTGGTTGTACTCCAGGCGACTTGGAGCGCGACTTGGACCGCGGCTGCCGACGCGACGCCGCCCGTGACGCTGTGCGAGCCTTGGCGGGCCGAGTATGCGGGCGAGGACGCCACGGGCGAGCATGTCATCGGCCTCTGGCAGTTCAACGACAGCGGCGCGGAGATCGTCGATGCGTCCGGGCACGGACACAACGGCCGGCTGGAAAATGCGACGATCGCCGCGGACGGACGTTTTGGCGGTTGTCTGGAGAGCTTTCCCGGCTGGCCCGTCGAAGACAAGCGGCATCGGGCCATCGTGCCTAGCCATTCGGCGCTCAGTCCCCGTGGTCCGTTCACGATCGAGATGTGGATCTGCGCCAAGGAGCAGTTGGACGAACAGTATCCCGAAGCGTTTCTGCTGGACAAAAAGTACGTCGCGCACGACGACTATCAGTTGGTCTTGGGGCGATCCGACGGCGGCGGCAATCGCGCGCTGCGCGCCGTTCTGGGATTTGGCGCCGATTCCGAGACCTACGCCGCGCTGCCCGCTCGGTTCGAGCCGGGCCGATGGCGGCACGTCGCATTTACCTACGACGGTGCGGGGACCGGCCGGTTCTATCTGGACGGCAGTTCGTGGGGCGGCGGCGAGTCGCCGTCGCGCAAGAGCATCAGCCCGGGCGGGCATCCGCTGTCGATCGGCGATCGCGTCGGCAGCTATTTTCATGGCTTTCCCGGCTTCATCGACCAGGTGCGGATCAGCGCCGGCGTCCGCGAGTTTCGCCGCCTGCGGCTCGAACAGGTCTCCGACCGCCGCGTGTTCGTCCGCGGCGAGCCCGACGCGCGTCTGGATCTGGCCGTGACCAGTCTGCAGCGCGAGCCGCTGGCGTCGGTGACCATGAACGTGGCTTTGGCCGGGGTGGCCGAGCAGAAGTTCGTCCTCCGCGATGTGGCGCCAGGCCAGAGGCAGACCGTCGAGTATGCGTTCGACACGTCGCTGCAGCCCGACGAATATCAGCTCGTCGCGCGTTTGGCGCTGCCGCGTGCGTCCGAGGCCGCGGACGAGTCGGACGAGACGCTGGAGGAACGGCTCGCCGTGCGTCTGATGCCGCGTCGTCCGCCCCATCAGTTTCCCGTTTTGATGTGGGGCATCTACGGAAACGTCGAATCCGAAGCCGAGCGTTTGCAGCAGGTCGGCTTTACCCACGTCCTCGGCTTGGGGGCGGACTACAGTCGCATCTGGGACGCCAAAGGCCCGGTCCAGGCCGCCGATGACAAGACCGTGGCCAACGCCAAACGGACGCTCGACGCGGCCCTGTCGCGCGATTTGACCGTGGTTGCCAGCTTGGCGCCGGCGGCGGCGATGCGGGATCGTGTCGAGCTGCAGCGAGTCGGGCGCGACGGAAAACCGTACCCCAAGGGCGACGACGTCTGCGGCTTGCTGCCGGTGTTGCAGGATTACTGTTTCCGCGTCGGCCAGTCGGTCGCGCAGACCTACGGCCGGTTTCCGGCGTTCGGCGGCGCGCTGCTGCACACCGAGGTCCGCGATCATGCCCAGCTCTGCTTTCACCCGGAGGACGTCGAGGCTTTTCGCAAGGCTTCGGGGATCGACATTCCCCCGCAGGCCATGAATCGCTGGGGCGTTTCGTACACCACGCTGCCGGACTTTCCCGCCTCGCGTGTGATTCCCGACGACTATCCGCTGTTGACCTACTACCGCTGGTACTGGCAGTCCGGCGACGGTTGGAACCTGCTGAACTCGCGCCTGCACGACGGACTGGCCACGATGAAACGCCCCGACTTTTGGACGTTCCACGATCCGGCGGTCCGCGTCGCCCGCGTGTCCGGCAGCGGCGGCAACGTCGATGTGCTGAGCCAATGGACCTACTCGTACCCCGATCCGATCCGGATCGGCGTGGCGACCGACGAACTGCTGGCCACCGCCGCACTCGCCGGGCGCCCGCAAGGGGTGATGAAGATGACCCAGATAATCTGGTACCGAAACCAGACCGCGCCGCCGGCGAGCAAAGCCAAGCCGGCGCCGTCGTACCGCGCCCCATGGGAGATCGAACAACCCGATGCGCCGTTCATCACGATCGCCCCCATGCACCTGCGCGAAGCGTTCTGGACGAAAATGGCCCGGCCGATCCGAGGGATCATGTATCACGGTTGGCAGTCCCTGGTCCCGTGTGAAGGTTCCGGCGGCTATCGGTATACCAATCCTCAGACCCAGCACGAACTGGCCCGACTGATCCGACAGGTGGTCCGGCCGTTGGGGCCGACCCTGTTGCAGGTTCCGGGATCCAGAAGCGACGTCGCCTTTTTGGAGAGCTTTGCGTCGGAGATGTTCGCCCGACGAGGCACCTACGGTTGGAGCGGCGGCTGGATCGGAGACTGTTATCAAATGCTGATGTACGCCCATCTCCAGCCGGACATCGTGCTCGACGAGACGATTGCCGAGCGAGGATTGGACGGCTATCGCGTCCTGGTCATGCCGGACTGTGACGTCCTGACGGAAACGGTCGCGGGTCGCATCAAAGCGTTCCAGGCCGGCGGCGGGCTGGTGGTGGGCGACGAGCGGACGTGTCCGGCGATCAAGCCCGACATCATCCTGCCTGTCTACGCGCGAACCGGCCGCGCCGTGGACGACAAGCAGGCGTTGCAGGCCCATGCGGCCCAGTTGCGCGCCGAACTCGATGCGCATTACCAGCGCGTCGCAGACACGTCCGAGCCCGATGTCATTCCCTATGTCCGCCGGCTCGGGACGACGGATTACCTGTTTCTGATCAATGATCGCCGCGAGTACGGCCAGTACGTGGGGCAACACGGCCTAGTGATGGAAAATGGGCTTCCTGCGCGAGCCGACATCGCGGTGCGGCGGGAGGGAGGCGCCGTTTACGATCTGGTCGACAATCGGGCGATAGCAGCCCAGACCGCCGACGGGCGCCTCCGCTTCCCCGTCGAACTGGGACCGTGCGACGGTCGGTTGTTCATGATCTGTCCGCAGCCGATCGCCGGGGTTCGCGTGGAAACGCCGGAACAAATCGCGCTGGGTCAACAAGCGCGCTGTGTCGTTCGTGTCGTCGACGCGACGGAAAAACCGATCGAGGCCGTCGTGCCCGTGCAGATCGAGATCCGCGATCCGAGCGGGCGCGTGGCCGAGTTCAGCGGCGCGTACGGCGCGGCCAATGGCCAGGTCGAGCTGAGCTTGGACATCGCGGCGAACGCCCCGTTTGGCGTCTGGCAGGTGACGGCTCGCGAGGGCGCGTCCGGCCGGTCCGCCGTCGGCTATTTCCGCGTCCCCGCGCCGACGCCTTGGCCGCCATCGGCCGACCCGATCCCGAGCGAGCTGGCCAAACCCGAACAGCCGAAAGGATAGCGATTGGACGCCCGCAAAGGGCGTTTCGTTGCCCGCATGGTGCGAGCAGGAGACAAATCAGCGGCAGGATGCCGCTGCCACGGTCGTTCCTTGCCCGCGTGTTCTAGGCACGGATCCCAGCGGCAAGATGCCGCTTCCACGACTGGTCTGTCCTTGCGGGCGTGGTCCGGCCGCGCGTTGCCTAGTTGTGACAAACCTTCGGGAAATCGCGTCTTTTTTTCTCGCCCCGGCGTTGAACAACGGCGGGTTTTTTCCGTTTGATTGGAGGCCAGATGGTGGCGGAGTCCGATCTGCCGCAATATAATCGTCGTGTGTAGAAGCTTCTGAGGCGGCCGCCAGCGCCAACCGAAATCGGGCTGCATGTCCGAACAAAAAAAGCTGGCGATTTGTCAATGGGCTTCGGTCACACCGAATCTATCGGGTGCAGATGATCGAGCGCCGATGATACGACCTCGACAGGTTAACCGGTGCGTCTTTTTTCGTTTTTTTTACTCTGTTACGGGATCGAGAGAGAATGAGCAGGCATTATAAAACGAAGCAAGGTTTTACGCTCGTCGAATTACTGGTCGTGATCGCGATCATCGGGATTCTGGTCGCCCTGCTGTTGCCTGCCATCCAGGCGGCGCGCGAGGCGGCGCGGCGATCGGAATGCTCGAACAATCTCAAGCAGCTCGCCTTGGCGCTGCACAACTATCACGACACGCACCGGACGTTTCCGGCGTCTTCGTATTGCAATATCGCCAATGCGCCGGTGGGTCGCTGGGAGCACTGTCACAGTTGGATCGAATCCGTCTTGCCGTACCTCGAGCAGGCGGCCTGGTTTGACCAGATCGATTTTGGGGTCTGGAATAACCAGGGAGTCAACCCTTCGGTGCTCAATGCGATCTGGATCCCGTCGCTGATGTGCCCCTCGGATCCGGATCGCGGCCTGTATGTGAACAGTCGCGATGGGAATTATACGCCCTACACGGGATCGGGAGATGCAGGCAAGTCGATGGGCGCGAATTATCGGGGCAGCGCCGGCCCGGTCAATCTGAACCAGTGCGCGATTCCCGCGATGAATCCCAACATCAACTGCAAGTTCCTGAAAGGCTCGCGTCCGGCCGGTGGCTCAGCAGGCCCGCGTTGGGACGACGATTCACCTGGCATGTTCAGCGGAGGGTTCGTCGCGTACGACTTTACCTCGTGCAAAGACGGGACGTCGAACACGGTGTTCATCGGCGAGACATTGCCGATCTGGAATTCGCTGGACATGTATTTTTCCGGCCACATGCATGTCGGGACGATGAACGTGCCGCCCAACTATCACAAGGTCGATCCTTCGTGCGGCAAGGCCAAAACCTCGCGGGGCGGTGGCGGAACGTGCGCCTACGCGCCCAGTTGGATGGGCGGCTACAAGAGCGAGCATCCGGGCGGCGTCCAGGTCGCGATGACCGACGGCAGCGTCCGTTTCATCAACGATGGGATCAACTATGCGCTGTGGTGCTACCTCGGCGACAAAGATGACGGCCAGGCGATCGGTGATTTCTGAGGAAATGCTCGGGCGGCGGACCGGAAAGCCCCACGCGTTTGACACGCATCAGCAGCCCACCTTGTCCGTGCCGACCGTCGTCCCCCACGCTCTCAGCGGCGGCAACCAACCAGTGTCGGTGCGCGGGGTGGGTGTGGCCGCTCGCGCCCAACGTGTTCGTCGGCGAGCGGTCGGGCGGTGGCGGGTGATTCCCATCGTCGCCGCTGATCGGCAAATTAGTCGGATTAGGCGAGCCAATCACCACACAGCTTAACGGAATCAACGCCACGGTCAGATCCTGGACGACGATCACTCCAGATTCGTGCCGGCCGAGAGGATTTGTGCCGTGGGAGGCTTAAACGCCCCAAGTATGGATGGGCGCGATGCAGACTGCTCGCCGTGTCATCCTTCTTAAACGACGTCGCGCGCGTTCGACCGGCTCGACCGACAGAGCGACGCTTACGGGCGATACGGCAAGAGCGTTGCTCGCCTATCGCCGGATAATCGCGGGATCGTTTCCGCGTCGCACGCCGTGTCGCGAGTGTCGCGGGCGAGTTAAGCCCGACACGATTCGAGGCAGCGTTTCGCGGTTGGCACGAAACACCTGAAAGAGAGAAATTCGAGATGCGACTTTTCGATTTATGCGAGACGGTTCGACGCGCCACCCAGCCATTGGCTATCGCCGTCCTGGCATCAGCCCTGGTGGCCGGCGGGTGTTCTGGGCCCGCGCATCCGCCGACGGCCAAGGTGCACGGCAAAGTCACGTACAAGGGCGAAGCGGTCGCGGCGGGCAGGATCTCGTTTGTGCCTACCACGCTCGACGGCGGAACGAGCCGACCGGCGTCTGGCGGGATTCAAGCGGATGGCAGTTACACGCTGTCGAGCTTCGCCGAGGGAGACGGAGTGTCGCCGGGCGATTACATCGTGACGATCGATCCGCGCAGCGGCGTGCTGTCGGACGAAGAGGTGGGCAAGCCGGTCGCCTCGACGATTCCAGCCACATATCTGAACGCCGAGCAGAGCCCGCTGAAGGCCACCATTCCGGCCGACAGCAAGGGGGATATCGAGCTGAACTTCGAGCTCGAAGATTGATCGCTCAGGCCTTGCGCGGGAGGCATTCGATGCGGGCGTGTCGCGTCGCAACGCGCACTGCGGTCCCGATCCCGATCGATTCCGCCCCGGCCCGGCACGATCTGCCTACCGAAGCCGCCACACCTCGACGCCCGAGCCATCGTCGAAGACTCGCACGAGCCGGTCGCGCCCATGCAGCGCCGCCGGCGACTGGTTTCCGGGCATCAACCGCGTGTCGATCACCACGTGCTCGATCCCGGACTTGGTCATCAGAGCCAGCGCCGAGTCGGAAAACGGATCGTGTCTCAGCGTCTCGACCATGTGAATCCACGAGTTGGGAAAGAAGCCCGAGTAGCCGTTGGCCATCGGAGTCCCGTGCCAGACGCCCAGCAACATCCATCGGGCGGACTGTTCGTAGTCTTCGATCTGATACCCCGCGGGAAAGGGCAAACACAGGATCCCTCGCCCCGCGGACGTGTGGCTGCGCACAAAGTCGGCCCAGGCGGGCTTCTCGGCCGGCTCGACAACGCTTGTCAATTCCAGCGGCGCCGGCGGGACCTCGAACGCAACCAGCGCGCACGCCAGCCCGGCCAACCCGCGGCTCAGCCATCGCTTCCGCTCGGCCCAGGCTCGCCAGGCTCGGCTGCGCAAGAGCCGATCCAACCCGACCGTGCCCAGCAACACGACGACGAGCTGCGCGAAGTAGGCGAACCGATACGCGCTGCGAACACGCGAAAACCCCGGCGCCCAATCGGCCAAGATACGCCACGGTCGCCAAAGGCCGATCGACAGGTTTGTACCGAACGACCAGAACACTGCCCAGCAGCCCAGAATCGCCAGAAACAAGACCACGCAGCGCTCGCGGCGATGCCGCGCAGCCAACCACACGCCGACCAGCGCCAGACTCGTGCGGATCCAACCCGGCGATAGGGGCCGGGCCGCGCGACGCATCACGGCCGGAAAGCGGATCGCCGCTCCGGGCATGGTTTGCAGCCAGTCCGAGGCGGTTGCCGACAGCCCGTCGACCTCGGGCGACCGGCGGGCAAAGTGGTGTTCAGCCACGATGTGCCGCATGGGCAGCAACAGGGGCGCCAGCAGCGGCGTCGCCACGAACACCGCGATAAACACGGCGATCAGCCATTTCCGCCACTGCCGCCATGGAACCGTCAACCAGGCGGACAGTCCCAATAGCAACATCAAGAACACGCCGTGATGGACACAGGTTGCGAATACCGCTGTCAAGGCCAAACCCAACACTGCGCCGCGCGACCAGGATGGCCTGCGGCGTAGCCAGATCACCGCATCCAAGGTCCACAGAACGCCCCACAGCGCCATCAATTGGACCGTTTCGCGATCCTGGTGCACCAGAGGCAGCAGCAACACGGCTGCCCCGCCAGCCGCCGCCGTCGCCCAACGCACCCGCAAGGTTCTCAGCAGTCGCACGGCCAACAACGCATTGAGCGTCAGGGTCGCCATCAGATAGACCTGGTACGCCGGCACGGGCGAACCCATCAGCCATACCAGCGGAGCGACTATCCACGTGGCCGGCTGGGGCTCGGAAAACGCAAACGTGCCCGTCTCGGGATAGAAGATCGGCGCGTTCCAATAGCCCGCCAGCCCATGCCGCAACCGGTCGGCGTTCCACCAGATCGTCCAGGCGTTGAGCATCGGGATCGTCCCGGGCGCGGACCACCCGGTGGGCAGTGTCGTACGGGCGAATCGCGGCGCCGGCCAGATCGATACGGTCGCCAGCGTCGCGAAGCCCAGCGTCAAGGCGGCCCATCGTACCGACCGGACATGGAACCAGAGTTTCGGAGACGGTCTATTGTGCATGATGCGATGCGTGACAGTGTACGACCAATCTCGCTCGTGATTGAGATTGGCAGGACGCTTGGCCGGACACGTGGGTACTTGCATTTCTCCACGATAAGTGTACTCTGAGCTTCGGTTCGGGTGCGTGCAGCGAGGCAGTTTTCGTGTTTGGCTGTCGCCCATTTGCGCAGCCGTGCATTGGGGCGGCGCCTGTGGGCGGTTGTCAACCGTTCAGCCGGGTTCCAGACTCCTCGGGTACACTGACAGCGTGATGCGCTGCGTGGCGGCTACGGCATCGCGCCGGGTCGGGCATGATTGCCTCGCCCGACGGGCTGACCATTGGCAGCTCGAGGCGGCGGATGCCCGGTGTTGCGAGCCGAACACAAGCGTGGCCTATGGCCGTAGGAGAAGCGTGGACCGCGAGTATCGTCGGTAACTCGCCGGGCCGCGCGCTGATCACCGCCACGGTACGCTCACATTTGCTTCGATTTTGGATGAACCGCATTCGAGCGGACGACCGAATGGCGACTGGCGGGCGTTTGTCCGTCGCGCGTGCGAACAGGTGGCGATGGCGACAATTCGGCGAACGTGCGTTCACGGCAGATGAACGAGATCTTATTTCACTACCAAAAGGTCAACCCGACAACTTGGGTCTACCTAGCGTCGCTGCTGATGATCGGGCTGTACTTCAAGTTCAGCCGCTTCTGGAGCGTGCGCAACCTGGATTTGGTGCTTCTGATCCTGTTGTCGCCCGGCCTGCTGATTGCCCAATACGGTGGTGAACTGTCCGATCGGGCGATGCGAGTGGCGCTCCAGGAATCGACCGTCGCAGGCTCGTCCACGCCAGAACCGACCGCTCAAGATTCGGCGTCTGGTACGGCCAGGCTCGAGGCGGCTGCGCCAGCTTGGGCTGTGGGTGATTCGGTCGTAGACGACCGGCGTCCAGAAGACACAGCCGCAGAGGTTTCGGCTGCGCAAGATTGGCAGGATTCGGACGAAACGTCCGGCGCGCCGGACTCGAAGACGGAAGCTGCGCTGAAACAAAGCCGGGCGATCGAGCGATTCGGGTTCCTCTGGTTGTTCGCGATCGGCGGCGTCTGGCTGATACGCCTGCTGCTGGATCCCACAATGGTCCGTCGGCCTTTGTTGGAGCCGAATCTCACGACGGGCGGGTTGGTGTTTCTCGGCGCTTCGCTGTTCGTGTTCCTGATGGCCAACGTCTGGGCCAGCCAGCGAATTCCAGTTCAGTATGCGGCCGCTCGACCGGTCACGGTTCAACGCGAGTCGCTCGCGGCGGTCGTCAGCGAGCCGGCAACGCGCGCCGACGAGCCGCCGACGGCGGCAGGACCACGCGAGCTCGACGCGTTGACCGACGACGGCTCGATGAACCGGGGGCCGGGCTATGCGCTGCTGAACCTGGTTCCCGCGATTCCGACCATGCCCATGATTGCCGACGGCGCCCGGCCGACGTCGAAACAGCGAACGTATGCCGTTGTGGCCAAAGTGATCGCCGTCTTGGCCCATTTGGCGGTCGTCCTGGGAATCGCGGCGATCGGCTACTGGCATTTCGGCAATACGAAAACGGGCGTCGGCGTGGCGACGCTCTACCTGATGTTGCCCTACACGGCGCAGATGACCGGGCATATCGACCACGTGATTCCGGCAACCCTGTTGATCTGGGCCGTGCTGTGCTATCGCCGACCGCAGGCGGCGGGAATGCTGCTCGGCTTGGCGACCGGGTTGGTGTACTATCCTTTGTTTCTGCTTCCCCTGTGGAGCAGCTTCTACTGGCGCCGCGGGCTCATGCGTTTTGCCGCCGGGGTTCTCTTGATGCTCGGATTGCTGGCGGTTTCGCTGGCCTTCATCCCGCACGCGTCCTATTGGGAAAACCTGAAACACATGTTCGGCCTGTGGTCTCCGCGGCAGGCTGGTCTGCAGGGCATCTGGGGGTTGGGTTGGGAGCCGTTGTACCGCATCCCGGTGCTGACCGCGTTCATTGTCCTGAGCCTGGCGTTCGCCATTTGGCCGGCCCAGAAGAATCTGGGGACGCTGTTGAGCTGTTCAGCGGCGCTGATGGTCGCGACACAGTTCTGGCACGGCTACGGCGGAGGGCTGTACATGGGCTGGTACTTGCCTCTGGCGCTGCTGACGGTGTTTCGTCCCAACCTGGAGGATCGCGTCGCCCTGACGGTCTTGGGCGAAGGCCGGACCCGGCGGCGAGCGCCGCGAGTCATGGACGGATTCCGCGCCGCGTGACGGGTCGGCTGAACGTGTCTATGGCCGGTTCGAATCCCGCGTTTCACGACCGGCGTGCGCGGTCCGGTTCGAGCCGGTCTGCGAACCCCGGGACCGCATGTCGACCGTTTTACGGAATCAATCGCCGGTCGCATCGGGCGGCTGGCACGCTATACCGAGCGAGGGTAAGAAGGGCCTCGCGAACATCGGGTTCCGTATGGCCAAGGCGAAATGAAGTCCGTCGTGGCAAGTGCCATTTCGAGCCACGCGAAGTATAGCCGCCACCGTTTGACGCCGAATATCGCCAACGAAGCGCGTCGTCACCCCCCGTAGAGCCAGACTTGCGATCCTCCGCAGACTGCCGAAAAGCTGGCCGTAGTGACCCGCCAATTGTGATTTGTGGCACTAGCGGTTCTGACAGCTCGAGCGGGCGGGGTCGAAGCGATGGCGGAACGGCCACTGCGGCCGGTTGAAAACTTGGCCTTGTTCTAGGTGACGTTTCTTCCGGTTTTTGTTATGCCGTAGAGAAAGTCTGAAGGGCGCGGCGGTCAGGGTGGCACGCCCAGAGCGATAGCGATGGGCGTGGCGAGATGACGTTAAGTCCTGGGTGAGCAGAACGACTGGTGGCAGGGCCGCGCACCGCCCCAGCACGCCGTTCGTGCCTCAGCGACGTGCCACCCGAACGGCTGCCTTGGTGGCAGCGCGTGCCGACACGGCCCGATCGTGCAACGGCGCAACACAAACGACAATCTCAACCATCACCCGCACGACGTGTCAAGACTAAGTTTTCAACCGCCCACGGCGACTGCGGCCGAACTTGAACGGCGAAACCTCGCCGATTCTCACGTCGGACCGGGACTTGGCACTGGCCAACGAAGTCGTTAATCTCATGGTGATCGAACACCCAGTATTGAGCACGCTAGGGGCAAGACGGCGTTCGTCGCCGGCAAAATGCTCCGGGACGATGGCTCGCATGAACCCGAGGCGGAAGGCTGCGCTGACGCTGTGGCTGGTTCCGACCGAGGGCCGCGACAACGACGATAGCTCGCACAGCGTGTCCGTTGCGATTGACGAGGATGGCAAGCGTATCCCGATCCTGGAGAAGCAATCTCCATCCATGCTGTCTACGTCGTCCGATCGTGTGGGGGTTGACCCGCGCCGAGCGCAAGCTGCCGCCGGACGAGGGTATCGAACCAACACGGCGGCGTGAGCTTAGGCATCGAGACGTCGCGGGACCGGACAAAGGTTGCGCGCCGGAACTGGTGCGACGAGTAGAAGTAGAATGAGCACGGTACGAGATCGAACACTCCAGATATCAACCGCCTTTTCTGAGGGAACAGACTGTGCATCTCGTATTGATTGAAACCACCGGAAATCAGGCATACATCTTCGCGACGAACAAGCTGCGAGAATGTATCGGCGCATCGGAGTTGACCGTTCAGGTGGGCACGCGGTTCGTGCTCGAAGCGGTGGCTGAAGTTGGCGAGCAAATGCCCCCAAATCTTCGCGATCCGGCCACATTTCCCGCGATCCTCGCTGGCAATCCTATCGAGGTCATCCTGTCCGTTTCCGGCAAGGCGCTCTTGCTGGTACGCGACGCGGAGACCGGCCGGAGCATTGTCCGCGAGGTAACCCGGCGGGCATTGCGCGATGCTCCGGGGCTGGAAGTCCGTGGCGTCGTCAGCCGAGACTTTGATTTCGCGCACGATGCCTTGCATCCCTTAATCGGCGAAGTTCATCGACAGTTCGAGACCGTTCGTTCGCAATTGCCGGGTCCCTCGATTCGGTTTCAGCGTTTGCCGATCATCGCAGAATGCGCGAGCAGCGGGCTGCCAGCGGCGAGGATGGCTACCGAGAAAGATCAACTCGCATCTGACGAAAGACGAGAATACGCCGCACAGACATTTGCCAAGTTGTCGGGCCGCGCGAGGTGGGAGGAACGCCGAAATGAGATTCTTCGCCGATATAACGCCTCGGTGACCTTGCCCGGCGCGACGACCGATCTGGAGGAGCTTGGTTGCGACTGGCTGGCCATTGTTCACGCGGACGGGAACGGCCTGGGGCAAGTGTTCCTGAACTTCGACAAACGTGCCCGGACACACGACAACCGCGACTATATCGAAAAGCTCCGTAAGTTTTCCATGGCCTTGGACGAATGCACGGAGAAGGCGTTCTGCCAGGCGATGACGGCGCTTCGTTGTCGGCAGAACATCGTACCCATCGTTCCGCTGGTGCTGGGCGGCGACGACTTGACCGTGGTCTGCGACGGCCGGCAGGCACTTCAGTTCACGAAGAAGTTCATCGACTGCTTTGAGGAGGAAACGTCCCAACATCCCGACGTGAAACGAGTTGTCGCCAATGGCGTGACGAGTTGCGCGGGGGTTGCGATTGTCAAACCGCACTTTCCGTTTTTCGCGGGGTACCAATTGGCGGAGGAGTTGTTGAAGGAAGCGAAGAAGCTCGCCAAAAAGAACCCGGATCAGTTCGTCTCGGCCATCGACTTTCACATGCTCTACGACGCCAGCGGGGCAGACTTGGAGCGTATCCGGCGTGAATTGAAGGTGGATCATGGTGCGACTCTGTTGGTCGGTCGGCCCTACGTCACCACGGCCGAGCAGGGACCAGTCAACCGTCATTGGTCGGACCTCATGGGCCGAATCGCGGCAGTGCGTGCTACTGATGAGGTGGAACAACGTCGGCAACTGCCCAATAGCATGTTGCACGATTTACGAGAGGGACTCTTCCTCGGGTGCGCACCTGCCGAGGCACGGTTGCGGTTGGTTCGCGAGCGGTATCGTCCGCACATCGATCCGGTTCTTGTTGGCGACAAGCTATTTTGGCTGGACGGTCAGCAGTACATCACGGGTCTGCTTGATGCTATCGACACCGCCGAATTCTGGGAGGGACAACCATGAGCAAGCACTGGCCGTTGCCGGAGTGTTTCACCGTACGGTTGACGATGCAATCCGATTGGCACATTGGGTCTGGGATGGGGCGGCCCGGCAACATCGACCGGCTGATTGCTCGCGACGCCGACGGTTTGCCCTTTGTGCCTGGCAAGTCACTTCGGGGTATCTGGCGCGACGCCTGCGAACGGCTGTGTCGTGGGTTGGACGATGGTCAACGCGGCGACTGGTCGCACTTGGTAAATCGGCTCTTCGGAAGCCAGCCCGCGCTGGGCGTCGATGACCCGACGGGACATCATCGCGACCCTGCACAAATTCCCCTTGGGTCTACGGTACAGATCCCTGCTGCCCGCATTCCATCACCGTTGCGTGAGCGACTCCTTCAGAGCGACCGCCGACTCCGCGAGGCGATGACCTTCGTCAAGCCCGGCGTGAAAATCGACCGTCGCAGCGGGGCGGCCCAAACCGACTTTCTCCGCTTCGAGGAGATGGCTCGCACTGAGACTGTACTAGAAGCCGAATGCCGGTTGGCAGTGCCTGAAGAGATGCGGACGTTGGTCAGCGCTTTGTTGATCGCCAGCAGCCGATTGGTCGAACGACTCGGAGGCAAGCGTCGGCGTGGGCCAGGACGGTGCTGCCTTGAAATTGTTGGCGCGGATAACGATGGTGCTCTCGATTGGCTTCAGAACACGACCTCGGCTCCCTCATGGCCGAGATCGAACCTCGACAACGAACCGCTCGGAGATGCTCGGCAGGTCGCAGCGAACGATCCTTGGATCAGGGTTCCATTACGGCTTGCGCTCCAGGGGCCATTGGCTGCTTCGTATCGGACGGTGGGCAACGTCGTCGAAACGCTGGACTTTTTGCCCGGATCGTATTTGCTGCCCCATATCACGCGAGCATTGTCCAGCCTGGGCGTTGATATTCGGGCCGCACTTCAAGCCGGAGAGGTGTGCGTGTTGCCAGCGACCCCGGAGGTGGATGGCGAACAGGGACTGCCCGTGCCATTCGCGCTATTCGCTCCGAAGAACGGTCAGGGACTTGCGGAACGCGACAAGGTCGTTAATCGCTTGCTGCAGCCAGAGCCTGCCGACGACATGCAACGAAAGCAATTGCGCGATGGTTATGTCGCTTCCAATCCAGCCAAAGTTCACATGACTGCGATAACGGTCCATACGCACAACAGAGTCGATGATCAGTCGCAGCGTCCAACCGGCGCAGGCGGTTTGTATAGCTACGAGGCCATTGCTCCGGTTGACGATGGAAAGCCCGTCGTTCTTCGTAGCGAGATCCGACTTCGCAAATCGTGGGCGGATCGCTTGGCGCCCCAACCGCAATGGTGGAAGAAACTCGACGGGAATATTTCTCTCGGCCGTTCCAGGAAGGATGACTACGGTTCGGTTGTGATCAAAACTACGGATCCCGAACCTGTGGCTTCCGCCGCTATCGAGGTGAACACCGAATTGTTCGTCTGGCTGGTGTCGGACACGCTGATTCGCAACAATCAGCTCCGTCCCGAACCGACCGCGCGAGCTCTCGGTAAAGAACTGTCGCAGGCGCTCGGCGTCACGCTGACTCTACGAAAATGCGCTGACGGCCGGCTGGACGAACTCGTTCGGATCCGGCGCTTGGATACCTGGCACGTCGGTTGGGGCTTGCCTCGACCGTCGTTGGTCGCGCTGCAGGCTGGTTCGTGCGTGGTGTTCCAAGCCAATGGCGAGATTGACTCCACGAAGCTGGCACAACTCGAAGCCAGCGGTATCGGTGAAAGGACAGCAGAGGGCTATGGCCAAGTGCGATTCAATCATCCGTTAATGACGAAAACGCCGGCTGTTTGGCCGCCGAACACGCAAGCTCGTGAGGAAGACTCGGCGCCAACCGCAGCGCCGATACGGCAAAACGATCCTGCATTCGGGTTTGCCCGGTTGCTCGAACGCGAATGCTGGAAGCAGGAGATTCGGCGAGCGTGCTTGGCAATTGCCAATGGCCAAAGGAAGGAACTACTCGGCTGGGATCACAACCGGGACAAGCCGCCGATGAGCCAACTCGGCGGCCTGCGCGGGCAACTGTCGTCCTTACGTTCCGTGGCAGACAGACAACGAGTCATCGGTTGGCTGGACCGTCTTGCCGAGAACAACCGACGAAAGGACAGATGGCCCTCTATCCCCAAAGTCAAAGAAATCATCGAAACTGACGCGCGAATCTGGGGGATCATCGACAGAAACGGTTGGCCCACGCTCACCGAAGCAGCGACAGACCAGCTTCGCCAGGAACTCTGGCCGTTTGCAGTGCGATGCTTCTTCGATGCCTGCATCCGTGCCCACAAACGAGAACTGGAAGACCAGCAAAAACGAAAGGAGGCCATCAGTGGCACGTGACATCTACAGTTGCCTCCGGCTCAAGGGAACGCTCGTCGCTCAATCGCCGTTGCACGTTGGCGGTCACGGCGACGATGTCGATACCGATGTGCCACTGGCTCGCGACGGGGCCGGACGCCTTTACATCCCCGGAACGAGTCTAGCCGGTGCGCTGCGAGAACATGTCGAGCGGCTTTTCGTCGATCCCCTGATTAACGGACTTTGGGGCGATGCGCGGAACGATCAGGGCTGCGCCTCCTTCGTTGTCGTCAACGACCTCCGTATCGAGAATGCCGATCAGGTCGGTGTCGAAGTTCGCGATGGCGTGGGCATCGATCGGCAGTGGGGAGCGGCCGCCGAACACATCAAATACGACCGTGCCATCCTGCCGCGCGGCACCCGAGTGGAACTGAGCATCGCGGTTGAGGTTGAACCTCGCGACACGCGCACGGAGGCCCTGGCAATGGTTGCCGCCCTGAAGGATGCTCTGGAACGAGGTCAGATCAGACTCGGCGCGGCCAAGACACGCGGACTGGGTTGTATCTGCTTGAAGAACGGCGAACTCACCGAGCAAATCTACGGCACGCGGCAAGGCATTCTCAGCCTGCTCCGGAACAACTCCGGCGTGCCGGTGCCCGATTCGGAACTCGAGCAAGCGCGACAGGCTCATCCTGTTTCCCCTCGTCCGAGATTGACGTTCACGATTCATTGGAAGCCGGTCGGACCACTGATGGTGAAGGCTGGTTTCGACGGAATCGCGGTCGATATGTTCCCGCTGACGAGCGGTATCGATGGGGAGATGGCTCTCGTGCTGCCCGGCAGTTCGGTCAAGGGAGCACTCCGCAGCCAGGCCGAGCGTATCGTGAGGACGGTGTTGCAACAGGAACAGCCCGCATGGCTGAAGGTGGATAACGCCAGGACGCGATTCCTTGACGCCGTCGAACTTCCTCTCATAAACGAGTTGTTCGGCAAGCGTGGCGCAAAGGACGAAA
>JAVYAJ010000006.1:0-11353 GCA_032229885.1 Candidatus Anammoximicrobium sp.
TTGGCCGAAGGCCATCACCAACGTAGCCTGGGGCAACGCCCCAGGAGTCAGAGACGACAGCAACCGTGTTGGCCGAAGGCCAACATCAACGTGTCACTGCGGCCCGCATGGATATGGCCTTCGGCCACAAAAGGCACGCGCGGCGCCAGCCCTGGGGCGTTGCCCCAGGCTACGGTGATCGGAGGCCTTCGGCGAAACAGATTCTTGGGTTTTCATCGCCGCTTAGACATTTCAGGAGCATGCGATATGACGTTCGCGTCACGATACAGCCGGCGGCGTTTTTTACAGCGCGTCGCCGCCGGGGGGCTCGTCGGATTTCCGACGATCATCTCCGCCGCCGCGCGCGGGGCCGACGGACGGCCGGCGCCGAGCAATCGGATCGCGGTCGGCGCGATTGGCGTCGGCGGCCAGGGCAACGGAAACTTGGGCGGATTTCTGGGCGATCCGCGCTGTCAGGTGGTGGCGGTGAACGACGTGGATCGGGATCATCGGCAGCGAACCCAGCAGCGCGTGAACGAGGCGTATGGCAATCAGGACTGCGCGGCGTACGCCGACTTTCGCGAGTTGGTGGCCCGCGACGACATCGATGTCATCTCGTTGGCGACGCCCGACCACTGGCATGCGATCCCGGCGATCCTGGCGGCGCGCAGCGGCAAGGATATCTACGGCGAGAAACCCTTCAGTCACGACCTGCGCGAGGGGCGGGCGATGGTCGACGCCGTGACCCAGTACGGTCGGATCTGGCAGACCGGATCGTGGCAACGCTCGACCGGCGATTTTCGCACCGCCTGTGAACTGGTCCGCAATGGGCGCATCGGGCGTGTGCATACGGTCGAGGTCGGCTTGCCGACGGGCGGTCCGGGGGGAACGGCGCCGTTTGTCGATCCACCGGCGAATCTGGACTATGACTTCTGGTGCGGCCCGGCGCCGTGGGCGCCGTATTCGGCCGATCGGACGCATTGGAACTGGCGTTGGCAGATGGACTATGGCGGCGGCCAACTGATGGATTGGATCGGACACCACGGCGACATCGCACAGTGGGGTCT
The DNA here is from genome assembly GCA_032229885.1 of Candidatus Anammoximicrobium sp. Taxonomy (GTDB): domain Bacteria; phylum Planctomycetota; class Planctomycetia; order Pirellulales; family Pirellulaceae; genus Anammoximicrobium. The sequence continues at coordinate 1,047 of JAVYAJ010000006.1, forward strand.
GGGAACCGAAACGACAGGCCCCGTCGAGTTCAACCCGATCTATGCGGATTTCCCTCAGACGGGCATCTGGGATGCGGCCACGCGGTATCGGATCGAATGCACCTATGCCAGCGGAGTCAAGCTGATCGTCCAGAACGCCGAAGGGCCGCTCAGGATGGGCGCGAAATGGGTCGGCGCTGATGGTTGGGTGTGGGTTGATCGCGGCGGTTTCGACACCGAACCGCGGAGTTTGATGCGGAACGAGAGCGGCGCGAACGAGGTCCGTCTGTACCGTTCGACGAACCACATCGGCAATTTCATCGATTGCGTGGTCTCGCGACGGCCGACGATCACGCCGGCCGAAGTCGCCCATCGCTCGGCCAGCATCGGCCATCTGTGCGTCATCGCCATCTCGCTGGGACGCAGGATTCGCTGGAACCCGGACACCGAACAGATCCTCGACGATCCGGCGGCCAGTGCGCTGCTGGGGCGCGCCCAGCGCGAGCCTTGGTGCGGCTGGGTGTGAGACCTGGCATCGTTGACGCCGCAGCCTTGCGTTCGCCTTTCTACCGCGGCGCGCCCGGCCCAGGCCGCCGCGGGGAGCAGACTTTGCCGAGGGGAGCAAGCCAGTATGAAGCCGAGATTTCCACGTCTGTGCGACGTAGTTGTTCTTGTCAGCCGCCCGGATCGGGCGACGAGACCGACTCGCCCGTTTGCCGCCTCGTGTACGATCGTCGACGCCCCTGACGTGGGCGGGGCGTCGACGGCGCGACCGGGACGCGCCGCTCGCCTGGTGGCCCTGGCCTACGGTGCGGTGCTGGGCGCTGTCGCGGTGCTGGGCGCTCTGGGAGTGGCGGCTGAGCCGGTCGAAGATCCGTTTCAGACGCTGGCCGCCTGGGACTATGGACACAGTCGCCAGCCGCTGGCGCAGATCGAAGCCTTGATTCGTCAAACCGCGCCGGCGGACCGACAGAAGATCGAAACCAGGCTGTTGGAAGTCTTGAAATCCGATCAGACGCCCCCGGCGGCCAAGCGATCCATCTGCCGCTGGCTGGCGGTCGTCGGATCCGACGCCTGCGTGCCCGCGGTCGCAGCGCTGCTGGCCGATCCCGATTTGGCGCACCCGGCGCGGATGGCGCTCGAGTCGCTGGCCGCGCCGGCCGCGGCGACGGCGCTCCGCGATTCGTTGGCGACGCTGCGCGGAGATCGGCTGCTGGGCGTCCTTTCATCCGTCGGCGCGCGACGCGATCCGCTGGCGGTCGACGCTTTGGCGCGGTTGACCAGCGCAGACGACGCGTCGGTCGCCTGCGGCGCCATGGTGGCGCTCGGGCAGATCGGTACCGACCATGCGGCCCGCGTGTTGTCCGGATTGCAGCCGCCGGCCGCGTTGCGGACGGCGCAGGCCGAGGCGTTGGTTTCCGCGGCCCATCGCCTGGCGTCGAGCGACAAGAGAGACGCGGCCGCGGATATTTACCAGCGTCTGGAAGATCCTTCGCTGCCGCGGCCGATTCGCGTGGCGGCGCTCAAGGGTCTGCTGGCGACCTTGCCTTCTGCCGCGGCCGTCCCGCGGTTTATCACGGCGGTTCAGGGCGACGACGCGGCTTTGCGGCAGGCGGCGTTGACGACCTATGCCGACGCGGCCAATCGGCCGCTGAAGGACGCGGTGGCGGCGCAGTTGCCAACCATGGCCCCGGCGGGGCAACGTCTGTTGTTGGCGATCCTGGCCGACGATCCCGACGTGACGTGCCGGTCGGCCGTGCTGCATGTCGTTGAAAGCGCGACCGACGCCGACATCTGCGCCAGCGCGGCGCGCTGTCTGGCGCTGCACGGCACGGCCGCGGACGTGGCGTTGATGGCGCGACTGGCCCACGCCGAGCCTGCGAACGTCGCCGAGGCCGCGCGCGACGCGCTGGCCGGGATGAGAGGATCGGAGATCGACCCGGCGTTGGTGCGGATCGTCGCGTCGGGAACGGAGGCCGATCGGACGGTTGCCTTGGACACGCTTGCCGCACGCCGCGCCGAGTCCGCATTGCCGATGTTGGTCGACTTGGCGCGCAGCTCGGACGTCGCGCTGGCGACCCAGGTCGTCCGCGCGCTGTCCAGCCTGGGCAACAGCGGCCAGCTCGACGCCGTGGCCGACGTCCTGGTTCGCACAGCCGACGACGGGCTGCGCGGCGCGGCGGCGCAGGCGATCCGGGCGATCTGCTCGCGGACCGAAGACAAAGCGGCGGCCGCTGCGCCGCTGGTGGCGGCGTTGAACCGTGCCGCGGCGCCCACGGCCCGGATTGCGATCCTCCAACAGTTGCCGTATGCCGCCGACGAAGCGGCTTTGAAGGCCGTTCGCGACGCCCTGCGCCAGGTGGACACCGCGGTCGCCGACGCGGCGGTTCGCGCGCTGGTCGCCTGGCCCAACGCAGCCGCCGTGCCCGCGTTGATCGAACTAGCCAAAACGACGGATCAAGCCAGTTATGGGGTCCTGTGCCTGCGCGATGGCTGCCTGCGGCTGGCTCAGCAGAAAACGCTGCCCCTTGCGCAGCGGCTGGAAATCTATCGCGGTGTGCTCGCAGCGGCGCGGCGGCCCGACGAGCGGCGGCAGGCCATCGCCGGGCTGGCCGACGTGCCCACGATTGGCGCGCTCGACCTGTTGCGAGCCACGGTGCAAGATCCTGAACTGCGCCGCGAGGCGATGGCCGCGATCGTCCGCTTGGCGCGCCCGTTGGCAGCGGTCTACCACGAGCAGACACTGGCCGCGCTGCAAGAACTCAAGGCGCAGACCGACGACGAACAAGTCAACCGCGATCTCGACGCTGCGATCAGGGCCGTCGAAAACGTCGGCCAATCGCCCGACGGTTTCATCGTGGCGTGGCTGTTGGCCGGGCCGTATGCGCAGCCCGACAAGAACGGCCGGGAACTGTTCGACATCGCTTTCCCGCCCGAACAATCCGAGACCGCGGCGGATGTCGAGTGGCGTCCGGTCGCCGTGGCGGCCGACCGCGCGTCGGGGCTGATCGAGTTGAACAAGATCTTGGACGGCAACGACCGTGCGGCCTATCTGGCGACGCGATTGACTGTGGACCGCGAGCTGGCCGCGACCTTGGAACTGGGCAGCGACGACGGCGTCAAGGTCTGGCTGAACGGCCACGTCGTCCACGCCAACAACGCGATTCGTCCCTGTACGCCCGGCCAGGACAAAGTGGCGATCAAGCTGCGGCCGGGCGGCAATCGATTGCTGCTGAAGGTTACCCAAAGCGGCGGCGAGTGGTCCGCATGCTGCCGTCTGACGGACGCCGGCGGCAAACCGCTGGACGGAGTGATCGTCAATCCTGCGCCGGCCGCTGCGCCCGCCGCTCCGTAGCGCGTCTACGGCGACGCGGGCTGTCCACGGCCGATGCCCTCTCTGCGAAACCCGTCTTGCCCCGTCTACGCGGCGGCGCGCGAGGGCGTTACAATGCGTCTGTGTGTCCGGACGCGCGATGCCTTGCACTGCCTCGCGCCGGACGCATCACGCAGATTTCGATAGAGGCTTGTGTTCTACCGCGCGCGGCCTGGAATGAAACCTTGGAGGACGAGCCTGTCGTCCGCCCATGCCGTACGGGGCTCGACTCGCGTCCAGCCATTCCCGCCCGCGCAGCGTCGATTGGTCGGATGACGAAGGCCTGAGGCCCGATTGCGTGGAGAAAAACGATGCGATTGATTCTGGTGGGGCCGCCGGGAGCAGGGAAGGGGACGCAGGCGGCCCGATTGGTGGAACGGTTGAAGACGCCGCATCTGTCCACGGGCGACATGTTGCGGTTGGCGGTGTCTCAAGGCACCGCGCTGGGACAGCAAGCCGACCGGTGCATGAAGTCCGGCGGCCTGGTGCCCGACGAACTGGTGATCCCCATCGTCGTGGAACGTATTCGATTGGCCGATTGCCGTTCCGGGTTTATCCTGGACGGCTTTCCTCGGACGCGACCACAGGCCGAGTCGCTGGACGCCGCGCTGCGAAGCGCGGGCCTAGCGCTGGACGCGGTCGTGTTGATCGAGGTTCCGGACGAGCTGATCGTCGAGCGAATCACCGGACGAAGGCAGGATCCGGACACCAATGCGATCTACCACATCAAGTTCAATCCGCCGCCCGTGGACGTCGCCGCGCGGCTGATTCAACGCTCGGACGACACGGAGCAGGCCTGTCGCGCGCGGCTGCGCAAGTTCCACTGCGAGACGGCTCCGATCGCTTCGTTTTACGAATCGCAGGGACTGCTGCGCCGAGTCGACGGCGTCGGCGATCCGGGCGACGTGACGCGGCGGATGTTCGCCGCGCTGGGGCTGCGTTGAGCCAGCCGTCTGTGGGAAAGAAGTCGCGCCTGCTGTGACCGGCGGGCGGCGGGGCGCACTGCGCGGGCGGCGGGGCGCGCTGGACGGGCGGTGGACAACGTGTGTTGGCGGCAAGGCTGTGTTGGTCGATTCGTCGCCGATGGGGGCGCGATCACGTCGGCGGTCCGAACCTCTGTTCTAGCTCGTCGCGGCAGGTTCCCAACAGCGCGGCGGCGTATTCCTCGTCGTCGTAATACGCGTCTCGCTCGCGCCCGCGCTCGATCCCCAGCGACGCGAGCATCCGTTCGGCTTTCTCCTGCGGATAGCGGCGTTGGATGCTCCGCAACAGCGCGGTAAAATCAGGATCCTCCAACGCGTCGGCGACGTTCTCCCACCGCCGGATGGCGTGTTGTGGGTTGTGTTGCAGGATCTTGTGCCTACAATAACGGGCGATCCGGGACAGGCGCATTCGCGCAGCAATCGCCGCGGCAGCGACCAAGAGCCGGTCACGAACATGAGGCCGTCGCCGTTTCTCGCTGGCCTGTGCTAGGTACAAGTACAATCCAAGGATGTCGACAGGCTCGGACATGACTCCTATCATCCCCGGTTCATCGCCCAATACAAGGCCCAGCAGCGATGCGTCTGCCGATCCCGGGGCGATCCTCGCCGAGTATCGCTGGTTGGTCAGCGCGGCGGCGGAACGCTGGATCGAGATCGCCGCCAACGCGGACGCCGAGTCGCTGGTGCGCACCACGCTTGCCCTGCGCAAAGATCTAGGCGCCCTTCGCACACATCTGGTCGTGGCGCAGGCCGAGCTGCGCCGTCGCGCGGCCGTCAAGTTTCCCGCCGCGCCGCAGATGTTTTTCACGCGACAACTGTTGGAGCAGGCGACCGACGCCCAGGTCGCCGCCTGCAAGGCCGCCCGCTGGTCCGAGGCGGGATTGATCGCGGATCTGTGCTGCGGCATCGGCGGCGATCTGCTCGCGCTGGCCGGCCAGGGGCCGGTCGTGGGCGTCGACCGCGATCCGGTGGCAGCCCTTCTGGCGGCCGCGAATTGCGAGCGCTTGGGCCGGACTCAGGCACGGGTTCAAGTCGAGGACGTGCGGGACGCGAATCTCGCGCAGTTCGCCAGTTGGCACATGGACCCGGATCGGCGCGTCGAAGGGCGGCGCAACACGGCGATCGAACGCTACGAGCCGGACCTCGAAGCGATCGACCGTTTGCTGGACGGCAATGGCCGGGCCGCGTTGAAGCTCGCTCCGGCGGCCCGCGTCCCTCAACATTGGGCCCGGGACGCCGAATTGGAGTGGATCGGCAACCGTGGAGAATGCCGCCAACAGATCGTGTGGTTTCCGGCCCTGGCCCGCAACCCGGGCAAACGCTCGGCGACCGTCTTCGCGGCCGGGGCGGACGAACCCCGTAGCATTTGCGGCGACCCCGAGCGCGACGCGCCCGAAGCCGACGCCGTGGGCCACTATGTGTACGATCCGCACTCGGCCGTGGTCGCCGCCGACCTGACCGGCGCTCTGGCGGCCGAACATGCGCTGCACTGTGTCTCGGCGAAATCAGCCTATTTGACGGGCGACCGGGTCGTGACGGATCCGGCGCTGGCGTGCTTCGAGGTGTTGGAGATCCTGCCGGTGGACCCCAAGCATCTGCGCGACGCGATTCGCGAGCGCGGGATCGGCCGCTTGGAAGTCAAGAAACGAGGCGTCAAGATCGATCCCGAGGAAGTCCGCAAGCAGATCCACCCTCGCGGCGACAACTGCGCCACGCTGATCATCTCGCCCGTCCGAAGCAAGGTCGCCGCCATCCTGGCCCGCCGCATTGGCGGCTCGGAGGCCGACGGATCGACGGAAGACCGCGAGGACGACTACGATTGATCGGGCACACGGCGTTTTCGACGCTGCGGGCTGCCGTGCGCTGGCTCGGTTTGTCGCCAGCGCAACGTGTCGCTGGCAACGTGTCGCTGGCGTAATTCATCGCCGATCTTAGGTGTCGCCCGTGTTACGATGCGGGCGATGCCGGGGCATAGTCATTCAGTTCGATGCTGCCCAGATCGTGCTTTCCGCCCACGCGATCCGAGGGGATCTCGACCTCGATCGGCGATCGCTCCTCCGAAAAGGCGCCCTTCAGCATGTCGCTGCCCGGGCCCTTGTCGCGTTGATACACGACCAGCATGTATCGCCCGGGCTTGATTCCACGGCCCGGCCCTTCCAGTCGGAACGAGCCGTCTACCGCGACGAGCGTGCTCTCGATCGGCAGGACCGTGGCGCTCTCGTTGCCCGGCAGGGGTACGAACAGAACCTCGACGACGCCCAACGCCACTTCGCGGTTGGGCACATCCAGCGGGCTGCCGCCTTGCAAGATCCGTCCGGTCACGATCACGCCGTCCTGGGGCGAATATCCCTGGCCGCAGCCCAGGCAGACCACGAACAATCCAGCAATCCACGCACTTGCACGTCGTGTCATCGCAAAGCTCCTTGGGTAGCGCGTCCGATGGACGATACGGGACAAAACGGGCGAGGCAGTCCGTCGCAGAACTCGGGCGTCGTAGGTTCGACCTGCACGGCGAACTCGATCGCGCACGGCACGGCCGCGAGGAACCAAGGCGGTGCGTTGCCGCCTGGTTACGGAAAGTGGATCGCAGCGCCGTCGTCTCGGTTGCCCATGTTGGCGAAGTTCGTGCCGTCGATGTCATAGCTGATGAAATGCACCGCTCCATCGGCGAAAACTGTCATGAAGCCTCCCGGATGAGACGAACCAAAACGTTGATCGCCGATCCCCGAACGCACGTCCGGGCGCGGATCGTGGGCGGTGTCGGTGTATCGCATCACGTCGTGATCAAAACCGCTTGTGTAGCCCTCGTTGTCGTCGTTTTGCAGGGTTCCCAAAGCCTTGATGTTCATGCGTTTTTCGCCGACCGCCAACGTGTTGGATGTGCCATCGACGACGAGCGCCGTGGTGATCGGACCACCGTTGGCCCACGCGCCGTTCGAGTTGATTTGCACGATCAGCCCCGTGTTCCCGTGGTTGCTGCCGGCATAGTCCGTCATGCCGTGTGCGTAGGTCCCAGATGGCCCGTACCACGATGCGCCGCTGACCGCCATCGGCGGTCGCCGCGAAGGACAGAAAAACGTGCCAATGGCGGCCCCCATGGCGTTTCTCTGACACGCCTCGGCGTCGGCGCCGCCTTCGCCGCGCCAGATCAGCTCTTGCTCGATGAAGGGCAGGATCTGGAATCCCCAACCGGCCCGTTGCGTCGGGCCGACCTCCGGGTTTAGGCCCTGGCCATAGTCGGGAGGATACGAGTAATGGTTCCCGCCGTGCGGAAAGTAACGGTACGTATCGTGATGGTTTTGAAACGCGATCCCGATCTGCTTCAAATGATTGGTGCACTGGGTGCGACGCGCCGCTTCGCGGGCGGCTTGAATCGCCGGCAACAGCAGCGCGACGAGGATTCCGATGATGGCGATGACCACCAACAATTCGACCAACGTGAAACCGCGACGCAATCTGGACATGACTCACCTCGTTCGAAGACGCAAAGACGTATGGAATCGGACAAGACGCATGAACCTCTCGTGAAAAGACGCCGCCTGACTGCGCTGCCCTCGCCGCGGTGCGCGTTGACACCACCGTTCTTTCACAGCCCGTGCGGTCACGCTTAGAGCCGTTCGCCGTTTGGCGCTGGACGTCTAACGCTCGGTTGCCAGCAGCAAGCTGCGCCGCGAAATCAGTGCGATCCGACTACGAGTCTGCTGGTTTGGCACGTCGTCACCCAAGCCTTCGCGCGACATGGCTTGCAGACAAGAAACTAGGATCTGCGGGCTGTGACCGTTCTTCGGACCGGGCATCGAGCCGTGCGGTCAGCACAGCGAATCTAGCATAAAACGGTCCAGAATGAAACGCAACAAGTTGTGCTTGCCAGAGAAACGCGACCTCGATACGAGCGTGAATGCGGCGCGCGATCCCGGCGAATGCGTTGGCCAAGGGTAATTCAAACAGTCCACGATGTTTGAGGTTCGTAGTGCATCAGACCCGTCCAGGCATCGCGTTGCGCAGCGCGTGCGTCCGCGACATTTCCTCGATGGCGTCCCGGCGGCCAGACGCTCTGTCTGCCAGACGTGCCGTCCGCGGCGTTCAGCGCACCCCGATAACGTCGGCCGCGTCGCGGCACAGCCGATCGGCTTCGGCCGACGTCCGCGCTTCGGCAATGATCCGCACGATCGGTTCGGTGTTGCTGGCTCGGACCAACAACCATTTGTCCGGCCAGTCCAGTCGCAGCCCGTCCAGACGATCGGCCTGCGCGTCGGCAAAGTGCGACGCCACGGCATCGAGCGCCGCGGCGGTCTGTGTCGGATCCACCGTGCACCGCGTCTTGCGGATCGCGTATCGCGGCAGCGTGTCGACCCAACGCCCGAGCGGTTGTTCACGCGTCGCCAGCGCGTCCAGGATCAAAGCCATGCCGACAAAGCTGTCGCGCACATAGCCGACGCGCGGGTCGATTGGCCCGCCGTTTCCCTCGCCTCCGAATACGGCGTCGTGCGCCAGCATGGCGGCCGTCACATTCGCCTCGCCGACCCGCGAACGAAAGATCGGGACGTTGTGCCGTCGCGCGAGATCTTCGGACATCCGGCTGGTGGCACAATTGATGACCACCGGCCCCGGCCACTGCGGCAGAACGTGATCCAGGCACAAGGCCAGCGTGTACTCCTCGCCGATGTAGCGGCCCGTCTCGTCGATCACCGCCAGGCGGTCGGCGTCCGGATCCTGACAGAACCCCACGTCGGCGTCCGCGCTCGTCACACGCGTCCGGACGCCGGACAGGTTTTCTTCGGTCGGTTCGGCCGGATGGCTGAACCGCCCGTTCGGTTCGCCGCCGATCAGCATGACCTCGCAACCGAGGGCTTCCAGCAGCGGACGTCCCAGGACGGCCCCGGCGCCGTGGTTGGCGTCCAACAGGATCCGGAAACGCCGCCGGCGGATACGGGCGACGTTCACGGTGGCGAGGACCAGCCGTTGGTGCTCGGCCGTCGTGTCGTCGAATCGAGCAACGCGACCTACCTCGGCATGAGCAACCCAATCGGGCGAACCGGACCGATAATGCCGCAGCACGGTTTCGCCTTGGTCGGCGTCGATCACGCGGCCCGCGCCCGAGAACAGCTTCAAGCCGTTGTACTCGGGCGGATTGTGGCTCGCGGAAATCTGGATGCCGCCGGCCGCGCGATGCTGCCGGACCAAGACGCCGGTCGTCGGCGTCGCCGCAACGCCGGCGTCCAGCACGTCGCGTCCGAGGCCGGCGAGCGCGCTGCCGACCGCGGCGGCCAGCAGCGGGCCGGTCGTCCGACTGTCGCGCGTCACCACGATCGGACCAGGCGGGAGGCCAGCGACAAAAGCCGCCGTGTATCGGATCGCGACCAGCGGGTCCAACTCGCTCCCGACGATCCCCCGCAAGCCCGAGACGCTGATGATCGGTTGTCCTCCGCGCATAAGAAAAACGCCTGTCCCCTTTCCGTTCGCCGGTGGCCAACTGCCCGCCGGGCGTCGCCAACCCGCCGCGGCTCCGGCCAAACGAGCGTGTCCGCCATCGCGCCAAATTTCCACACGCTGCACCAATCACAAATACGATAGCACCCCATCGCGACCTATTCCACCCTCGGGAAGCATCGCCTCGACGACAGTACATCTTGACCAGCGCGATCTCGAGGCGAAAGGTTGGGGCAGCCGCCCTTGTCAGGCCGCGGATATTCCGTGGCCCGCCGCCGTCCGCAGGAATATAGCCTTCGGCCAACAGAGGCACGCGCGGCGCCAGCCCCGGGGCGTTGCCCCAGGCTACGGTGATCGGAGGCCTTCGGCCAAACAGATTCTTGGGTTGCGGGCGCTAGCCGGGGTTTGGTGCGATTGCTATTGGATGACTTTTGCGCAGCACGGAGGACAGGAAGCGTGTTGGCCGAAGGCCAACATCAACGTAGCCTGGGGCAACGCCCCAGGAGTCAGAGATGATAGCAACCGTGTTGGCCGAAGGCCAA
>JAVYAJ010000007.1:0-17764 GCA_032229885.1 Candidatus Anammoximicrobium sp.
ATGTCTCGTCCGTCATGTCTCGTCCGTCATGTCTCGTCCGTCATGTCTCGTCCGTCATGTCTCGTCCGTCATGTCTCGTCCGTCATGTCTCGTCCGTTATGTCTCGTCCGTCATGTCTCGCACGGGTCGGGATGAAACCCGGTTGGGGCGGGGCGTCGGTTCGTATTGCCGCCCTGCGTGGGCGCATCGCCGGTCGATCCGGAGGCGCTCGAGCGCTCAGGATCCGTTCTTTTCAACTCGGGCCGGTCGTTTCATCGGTATGGCCAGGCCGGCTGGAAACTCGGGGAACAGTCGCCGCACGGAATCGCGATTCAAGTTGCCGCCGTCAACAAATGTCCAGGTCTGGCCATCGTCCGCCGATACGCCCAGCAGCCAGGTTCGAGACAGAACGCGTCCATCCGGGACGGTCATCTCCAAATCGTACGGAACCACCGCGAACCGTTGGCTGCCGCCGCGAGCCAGCTCGACCGGCGGCTGGATGCTGGCCGACACGAGTTGAATGCCCTGTCGCGCCAGGTCCCGCTGTCCGTCTTTCAAAATGGCCAGCAACTGTTCCCGCCCGCCCATCGCTTGGACAAGCTTCGGATGGGTCCAGCCGATGAATTTTTCCAAGTCTCCGCGTACGAGCGCGTCGCACGCGGCTCGAGCCTGGTCCTTGACCATCCGTTCGGCGTCCGCCGCGGCGGCAACACCCTGCGCCACGGCCAACACGGCAATTAGCCACAAGGACGGCGTCGCTCGCCACCTCGTCGTTCGCGGCGACCATCGCCCGACGGCCATCCACGATCGGCAGATCGGCATGGGGATCTCCCTGTACTAGTGCTCGAAACGCAGGTGTGTCCTGCCAGTCTCGTCTTCGTCTCGCGACGGGTTGCCGGGGACGATATCCACGATCATTGTAACGAAAAAGGATCGCCGAAAGCATCGACTCGAACCCTCGTGCATGCACTCGGTGGTCGATCTTGCCACTACGAGATGATCGCTCGCTTTCCAGGCCAACGATCGCCTGGGCTACGTCGTCCCAATTCTCGCGCTCGGCGCGGTCTCGATGGGGAGCCTGCTGGCCAACTGGGGCATCCTCGTTGTCGGCGGGCGACACGAACCCTTGTCATCGTTCCCGACACCCGCGGTCGGCGTCCCCGCAAGTGACGCCCGAGCAACGGAATCTGCTTCGTGCGGTTGTTCTTCGCCAGACATGCGCCACCTGGCGCCGGCTCGCTGCCACTTGTCACCCGCCGAGGCTCGGGCCGCGCCACACGGTTCACTCGATCTGCATCGTGATTTGGCACTCCAGACAATCGCCGGGCGCCAAGACGCGCAGACCGGCGTCGATCGGCGGCTGTTGCTGCTGAAGCTCGAAGGCGTTCGGGCACCAGGTCAACGGCTCGATGCAGACCGCCTGTCGGTGCGGTGGATTGTACACGACGCACTCGCGCATGGCGCGGTCAAACTCGAGCACCACGCGCCTGCCGCTGTCGGGATCGACGATCCTTGCGCGACAGTGTGGCCCGTCGAAACGGAGGTCCGTAAATACGTCGTCGAACTGCATCGTGGCGAACGGCAGTCCGCGCTCGAAGTCCGCCGCGGACTCGACCGCCAAGCGTCGGCCCGTGGGAATCATGTCCCGCAGCTCCCAGCGTTGGCGAACGGGCAGTTCGACTCGGCAATCGTCGGCCTGCGATCCTCCCAAGGGAACGCAAAAATACGGGTGTATGCCGAAGCCGAACGGCAGCGGAGACCGACTCGGATTTTCGATCCGGAACGTCGCCGTCAGACTGGCGCCGACAAGCTCGTACGTCGCGCCAAGGCGAAAGTCGGCAGGCCACGCGTCCAGCAGGGAGGGGTCGTCGACCGACGCCTGGAATTGGCCGACGACGCGTCGCTGTGTCTGCTCGCACACTCGCCACGGACGTGTCAGTACGTAGCCGTGAATCGCATTCCCGCGGCGATCATCGCCTTCGAGCGGCCAGGTGCGTCCGCCCCAGGTCAGTGTCTTGCCGCGGATTCGCCCGGCGTAAGGAAATAGAATGGGAATCCCACTGCCCGAGGCCCGCTTTTGTCCCGCCTCGAATCCCGGTTCGGACCAGATCACGTCGATCGGCCGCCCGTCGAACGGAACGCGGAATCGGTAACAGTTGAAGCCATAGCTCGCCAGGATCGCAGCCTGTGCGCCCGTGTCGGGATCGAGCAGTTCAATCGTCTGCATCTTCGTCTCGCCTCGTTGTTCTTCGGATCTCCGTTTTCGCGCGCGATGGCGGCACGCGTGGCAACGGCTATTTTCAGTGGCTTGGGCGCGCCGTCCGAGCTCACACGTCCAACGCGTCCAGCCGATCGATCAAGGCGTCCAACGGATCGACATCCACCGTGTCGGAGGCGTCGGAGGCGTCGGAGGCGTCTGAGACGTCTGTTCGCGCCGGTCGGCGAGTTGTCGCGGGCTCGGCGTCGGACGCAGGCTGATCCGCGGCGAGCGCCGCGCCAGCAGGACGCTGCCCGCTCAGCAACAGATGCTCGTCGCGTTCGCGGGCGGCGACCTGGTGCGCGTCGAGCAGATCGTCCGCGGCGCCGAACAGCGACGAGAGATCCATCTTCAGTCCACCGGGCTCGAACGCCCCGCCGGCGATCGCCGATGATTTGTGCTGTGGAAACACGATGGCCTGTTCAGGACAGACGCGCGCGCACGCCGGACAGCCTTTGCGGCACAGATCGGGCAGTTCGACCAGCACCCGGTCCGATTCGTCGATTCCGTATACCCCGAACAGGCAGAAGTCGATGCACTCGAGGCAGTGCGTACAGCGGCTGAAATCGATCACCGGATACCAGCGGCGTTTGGTCGCTTCGTCGACGTGATGCACGTCCGGAGAAACGAACCGCTCGTGTGCGGCGTCGAGCCGAGCCGCGAGATTCGTCATGGCGATGATCCGGTCGATGGCCTCGAGATACGGGTGGACCGTCTCGTGCTGCCGTAGATCCAGGCTGTAGATCGGCCGCGACGGCACGGCGGCGGCGCGCGGCGTTTGCGCGCTGGTGGCGGTGATCGGCCCCGGCTGTTCATCCGCCGGCTCGCCGGCCGGTTCGTCGGCCGATTCGTCGACAGGGCCAGCTTCCGCTGGGTTGGCCGAGTCCTCCGGATCCAGACCGGTCTTTCCCGGCCGCCCGCGGACGCCGTATTGATCGAGCGTCCAGTGGATGGCGCGAGGATACTGCCACGCGAGCACAACCAGAGGACCGACAAGCTGGCGAAGGGCCGCGATGCTCGGGCCATCGGCGGGCAAATCGTACAGATGCGGCACGACCAGGATCTCGACCGAGCCGCGGTTGGTCAGCTCGGCGACCAGTTGCTGTTCGAGCGCCCGCCGCTGGGGGTGAAGCGTCGGACCTTGCGACAAGATCACGTGAACCGGCTGGGTCATCATTCGTTCAACTGTCCCTTGATGGTCTTCTGTGCGACCGGCCATACGGCGTCCAGATGCGCGAGGTATTGCTCGGGCGTCAGCAGGCCGTCCGGGCTGGCGCGCATCTCGAACAGCCAGCCCTCGCCGTAGGGATCGACGTTGATCGCCGAGGGATCGGCCATCAACTGGTCGTTGAAGACGGTCAGACGGCCGGCGAGCGGCGCGACCAGCGCGCTCTCCGCTTTCTTGCTCTCGATCGCGCCGATTTCTTGCCGCAAGCGCAAATCGGTCGGCGCTTCGACGATCCAGTCCAGGAAGTACACGTCCTGTAGCAGCCGGACGGCGTAGGCGGCAAAGCCGAACCGTAACACATCGCCGCGCGGCCGAGCCCACATGTGGTTCTTGGCGTACAAGCGATCGGTCGGGAACGTGGCTCGATACTGTCCCATGAGAAAGGTCATGTCGGTGCTCATGGGTTTCGACGCTCCGTGATCCTTCTGCCCGCGCGCCGCTACGCGCGCGGTGGCCACTGCAGTACGCGGCAGGATGCCGCGTCCACGAAGCGTCCCGCTACGTGCCCGAGGCGGCCGCATCCGCGGCAACCGCTTATTTTCGCCCGAAACAATATACCACGCCGCGATCCGAAGCAATCACCAGCCTGCCCTTGGCGACGGCCGGCGAGCCGACGAAGCCGCCGGATACCTGGCGCTCCCACACCAGGCGGCCCGTGTTCAGATCCAAGCCGTACAGGCGGCCATCGGCCGCGGCGGCGAAGATACGCTGGCCAACGATCACCGGCGAAGCGTCGACGCGCGACTTGGCCGCAAAACTCCACAGCGGCTTGCCCGAGTCGGTCGCAAACGCCTGAACTCGCCGGTTGCGGCCTCCGACCACGACGTACTGGGCCGTGGCGGCCGGCGAGCTGCGAAAGGCTTGGCCGCGGCGTTCGTCCGTGTGAGTCCACACAACCTGGACTCGCTTCCAATCGACGCCCAGCAGCGCACCGGCTTCGGTGCCGAAGAACACCCGGTCCCCCACGGCCGCCGGCGTCGCGCCCGTGGGCGAGTCGATGGGAACGCTGCCTATCTCGCGGCCCGACGCCACGTCGATGACGTGCAGCCGCGCGTCGCATCCGGCCACAAAACAGCGATCATCGACGATGGTCGGCGTACAACGGATCTGATCGCTGATCGCATGTTTCCACACACAGACGCCCCGGTCGGCGTCCAGGCAGTAGAGAGTGGCGTCCTGCGACCCGAACAGGACATGCTCGCCAGAAAAGTTGGCGCCCGAATCGATTTCATCATCCGCCGCGAACCCCCACAACCGCTCGCCATCCACCGTGGCCAGACAATGAAACTGGCCGTCGAGGTCGCCGATGTACAGCCGGCCCGCGCGCACGGCCGGCGATGCCGTGAAGCCAGCCTCGGTCTTGTGCGTCCAGCGAACACGCCCCGTGTCCAGGTCCAGCGCGTGGATCGTACCGTCCAGATCTCCGAGGTACACGGCATCGTCAACGATCGCGGGGGCGCCCTCGAAACCGGCCTTGGAAACTGCGTACGTCCACAGTTGATCCGGCTGGTCCGGCAGCGTCGTCTGGGCCACGCCCGTCGAACGCGGATTGCCGCGAAACACGGGCCACTGGTCCAGCGGCTCGGCGCCGGGCGGCGGGTGCGCGGGCGACGCCGGCGCAGGCGGATCTTCGGACGCGTTCCGTCGAATTGGATTCGGGATCCGAGAGGCGGATTCAGGCGGATTGGACGTCGGGGGATTCAGGACGAGCGGATTCTCGGACGTCGCGCCTTCGGAAGACAAATTCTCGGGCGACCCTCGCCGCTGGGGCGGGTCCTGCACCGGCGGATCTTGCGGCACGCAGGCCGGCAAGGTCGGGCCGAGGACCGTCAGCGCGACCAGCAGCCAGAGCCCGCTGCTGGCGTGTGTGGCCAGCAGACGACGCGGCACAGCACAGACGCGACTCGAGGTGAAGCTTCGGCCTGTGGCGTCAATCTCGCTCATGGCAACCCGCGTAACGATGTTTGTTGAGCCGACCCAAAAGGCAAGGACGCGATGCCGGCTCGAAGTCACGCATCCAACGCCGCCTTTCCGCCCATCGTGTTTCCGCCCGCGGCGCGCCCCTCGCCCTCGCGACCTGCCGCTGATGTCTCGTTGCCGCCGATGCCCGTGAAGCTTTGCCAAGCCGGCCTGGCGTTTCGCTGTCACGAACCCGACTTCCGGCCCGGACAAAACGCAAGTTGGTCAGTCGTCAGTTGGCAGTCGTCAGTTGTCAGGTCGTGAACCCGACTTCCGGCCCGGACAAAACGCAAGGGCGGCGCCGACATCGCCGTTACCCCGTCGTGCATTGGCGCGGGATCCATGATGCGCGACAAAACCGACGTTTTGCCCGCCGGTCGGCGCTCAGTCGGCATCCACCGTGTCGCGCGTGTCGATGTCCAAGGGCCGTTTCAGTCGCTCGGTCACCTCGATCGGCGGCAGGGTCAACACGCGATATAGCGAAAACGTCACCAAGGTCAACACCGTGCCAACCGACACGGTCATCACGATCCAGCCGCCAAGAGTCAGAGTCATCGTACGTCAGTCCTTCTCGAACGGGCAACCACCGACGCAGAGGCCGCCGGACGTTTCGATTCAGGTGTCTTGTCCTCAGCCGATTCGCCCATGCGCCGGACGATCCGCCACGGCGTCACGCTTCGAGATTTTCGAAACGCCCCTCGGCCTTCCATCGCAAACCGGCGATACGGACCATCAGCAACAGGAAGGCCAGAATGGTGACCAGGAACAGCAGCGACCCCAAGGCGACGGGGTTGTTGCCGACCTTTTCCACATAACCCGTCTGGTGCGCGAAGATCTGCATCCCGTCGTCCGCCGAACGGAGGACGTACTGCACGCTTCGATCTTCGCCGCGAATCTGCCACTCGGCGCCTCGCGTGCTGCGTTTGAGCGTGGCGTGGGGCGATACCGTCAATTCGTGCGCCGCGAGTTCGCGGCGAACCGCCTCGGGAACTTCGCCATCGACCAGATGCAACATCCGTAGTTCATCGGCGGCGCCCACCGGCGTATCGCGACTGGGCAAATTGACGAAGCAAAACCCGGCAAAGATGGCCAACAGATACAAGGGCGCGACCCATTTGAGCAGCAACTGCACCACCCACGGCACGCGGATGTTGGCGCCGTGGTGCAGCTCTTCGTGGGCGCGCTGGATGCCCAGCCCCCAGCCGTACAGCAGAGCTTGAATCAGGGCAAGGGCCATGATCAGGACGCTGCCAGCCCAGAAATCAAACGTGTCCAGGGCAACCAGACCGTGGGAGAAATACAGGACGAAGCCGCTGCCCAGCGCGGACAGGACCCCGAGGATCGCCACCGAGGCGTGTCGCTTCAAGCCAAAGCCTTCTTCCAGAAAGGCGATCACCGGCTGCAACATCGAGATGCTGCTGGTGATCGCCGCCAGGAACAGCATGAAAAACCAGAGCGCGCCGATCACCTGTCCGGCAGGCATTCGCGCAAAAACGCTGGGCAGGGCGTTGAAGCCCAGCGCGAACGACGATCCGGTGAACTCGCCCGCCGCCAGGCCCAGAAAGATGAACGCCGCGGGGATCGTGATCAGGCCGCCGATGCAGACTTCGAAAAACTCGTTCATGCTGCACGACGTCAGCCCGCTGAGCGCTACGTCGTCGTCCTTGGTCAGATAGCTGGCATAGTTGATGATGATTCCGAACCCGGCCGACAAGCTGAAAAAAATCTGACCCGAGGCCGCCAGCCACGTCGCCGGGTTCAGCAGCGCCGCGGGATGCGGATTCCACATGAATCCCAGACCGCTCAACACGTTCTGATCGGGTTTGGCCGGATCCGGCGTGCCCAGCGTCAGCACGCGGATCAGCACGATGATCCCCAGCAACAGCATCAACGGCATGGCGATTTTACAGAACGTCTCGATCCCCTTGCTGACGCCGCGGTAGATCAAAATGAAATTGAAGATAAAGACCAGGATCAACAGCCACGTACCGTGGCCGAGCGCCTCTTCGTAGATCACGCCGTTGCGATCCAGCCCCACGAACGAGCGGAAGAATCCGGTCGGGTCTTCCGTCAAAGCCGGCTCGCCGCGCATATAGGCAAAGGCATATCCCAGGCACCACGATTCGATCAGCACGTAGTACATGTAGATGACCAGCGGAATCATCAGCGCCAGGCCGCCCAGGTACTTGGCCAGCGGATGCCGCCAGACGACCGTAAAGATCGCGGGCGCCGAATTGCAGCCGCGCGCGCCAGCATACCGCCCCAGCGTCCATTCCGCCCAGCACATGGGGATGCCCAGCACCAGCAGCGAGATGAAATACGGCAGCATGAATGCGCCGCCGCCGTTCTGGGCCGCCACGCCGGGGAAACGCAAAAAATTTCCCAGCCCGACGGCCGAGCCGGCGACGGCTAGAATCACGCCGATTCGCGAGCCCCAATGCTCGGGGCCTTGTCGTCCGCTCACAGATGCGTCTCCTTTCCGCTGCTCGCGCAGTGGCCGCTCGGTCACTGTGCCCGTTCTTGCCGCCCGCCCGGCGCTAATCCGTCCAGCCCAAATCTGCCGCGAGCAGGCGCCTTGCCCAATCGTGATCCCCGCATGGCCATCCGCGTGGGCGGCCGCGGCGCCCGATGGTCAATCTTGCCAACGCGCGAGACGGCGTCGGTCGGGAGGCCGGCGTCGGTCGGGAGATCGGGGCGGGCGTCGGTTCTTCGCGCGGGCCGAAATACGACCGTTCACCCACGTGTGGCGAGCCAGTATACCGCCGCGGGAACCCGCGCGAAACCGGCAATCGCCGGACGAAGCCAAATCGCACAGCCGCCGCGTCGCGCGCCAACGTAGGGCGCGCCTTACGAGGGCCAATCTCCTGAAAAGACTTCCACGGCGGGGCCCGTCATGTAGACGCGGTTATCGGTCTCGTCCCAATGCAGTTCGAGATCGCCGCCTCGCAGATGGTTGACGATCCGCCGCGAGGTGCGCCCCGTCAGCACGCCGGCGACGCACACCGCGCTGGCCCCGGTGCCGCAGGCCCACGTCTCGCCGGAGCCTCGCTCCCAGGTCCGTTGACGCACGCGGCCTTGGTCCACGACCTCGACGAACTCGACGTTGACGCGAGCCGGAAAATGTGGATTCACTTCGATCCGCGGGCCGTAGCCCAACACGAGCTCGTCGCTCGCCCGCTCGACGAAGATGACGCAGTGCGGGTTGCCCATCGAAACGCTGGTCACGCGAAACGTGCGTCCCGCGATCTCCAAAGGCGCGTCGATCACCGGGGTTCCCGGCAGCGTCGTCGGGATCCGAGCCGCCTCGAGGATCGGCGGCCCCATGTCGACGCGCACCGAGTCAACCCGATCGCCGGCGACGTGAACCGACAGCGGGATCGCGCCCGCCCGTGTCTCGATCCGCAACTCGGCCTTGCGCGCGATGCCGTGGTCGTAAACATACTTGGCGACGCAGCGGATCCCGTTGCCGCACATCTCGGCCTCGGAGCCATCCGCGTTGAACATCTGCATCCGCGCGTCCGCGACCGTCGACGGCAGGATGAGGATCAACCCGTCGCCCCCCACGCCAAACCGCCGGTCCGAAATGCGCCGCGCCAATTCGGGCAGATCCGACGGCAACGCCTCGTCAAAGCCATTGACGTAGACATAATCGTTTCCGGCGCCGTGCATCTTCGTAAATCGCATCGAATCTCTCCCGTCCCAAACGCAGCATCGAACTCGGCGACCGCCCGCCAGTCGGTGCGATCAAGGGCAATCGGTGTGGATCATGGGATAATCTCTTTCGACGGTGCTTTCCACCGCCGACGACCACGGCGGAGCGTGGCTCCTGCACAGAGGCCGTGTGGCCCGGCGGAACGCGTTCCGTCGCTCGTCGCGCAGCCTTAGGCTTCGTCGGTCTTCGCGGGCGCGCCCTTAAAGATCACGGTCTGGCCGGTTTTGGTGCAAGTCAGCGCTAGGGTGTCGCGCGTCAGGTCCAAGTCTTCGCCTCGCAAGCCCTGCCAGGCGGCCAGGTATTGCAGGGTTCCGCTTTTGTCCTGCTTTCGTTTCGTCTCGACACCGCCCCGCCAAGCCAACATGACCAGCTCGCCGCTCTTGGCTCGAGCCGCCAACTCGGGTTCGTCCACCGCCTTTTGGCGGCCGCGTTCCCAGCACCAGATCAGGCCCCGGTCCGGTCCCTTCCAGCGTTCGTCCCAGCTCAATCCTGCGCGGATGGGCTCGTCGATGGAACGTCTCAGCAGCACGCTCATGTCTATCACTCGTCGGTTGTGATGGCCGTACGTCGGCGCGCCCCAGTCCCAATCTGGTCCGCGTTCGATGCGTCGAATCTCGCCTCGCGCTGTTCGGTTGGGAACAGGCTCGTCTAAAACGGTTGCCCTATCCTCGAACAGACGCGTGCTCGCCGTGAAGCCTTTCAGGGCCACGGCCGCACACGGACGCTGGCGGGCGGCAGGCATCGGTTCACCCGCCAAGCAGTCGTTCGAACGCGGCCTCGTCGAGGATCGGCACGCCCAACTCGCGGGCCCGCTCCAGCTTGCTGCCGGCTTTGTCGCCCGCCACGACGTAATCCGTGTTCTTCGAGACGCTCGACGCGGCGCGACCGCCTCGCTGACGGATCAGGTCTTCGATTTCGTCACGGCTGTACTTGGTCAGCGTCCCCGTGACGACCAGTGTCTTGCCGGCGAGCGGGCTGGCGGCTGTGTCCGCCGCCGGCGGCAGCGCGCTCATCGCCACCCCGACCGCGCGCAGCTCGTCGATCGTGCGGCGACCGTGTTCGCCGTGCAGGAAATCATGCACGCTGCCGGCGATGATTTCGCCGATCTCGTTGATCTGCGCCAAACGCGACGGGTCGGCCCGCGCCAGTTCGTCCATGTCCTGGAAGTTTTCGGCCAGCACGGCGGCGACGCGCGGGCCGACATGCCGGATGGACAGCGCGGTCAACAGCCGTGCTAGGCCGCGTCCTTTGCTGGCCATCACGCCGTTTTTGCCGTTCAGCAGGGCGTCCGCCGATTTGTCAGCCACGCGATCGAGGGCGGTGAGCTGATCTGTCGTCAGCCGGTACAGATCGGCGAACGTCCGCACCAGTCCGGCGTCGACCAGTTGGTCGATCAGCGCCTCGCCCAAGCCGTCGATGTTCATGCTGTTCCGGGCGGCAAAGTAGCGCAGACGCTCCTTCAACTGGGCCGGACACGCCACGTTCGGGCAGCGAATGTAGACCCCGCCCTCGTCCTTGACCAACGCGGCGCCGCAGACCGGACAGGCGGTGGGAAACTCGTAAACGGGCAGCTCGCCCATCCGCTCGTGCTTCTCGACGCGGACGATGTGCGGGATAATCTTTCCTGCTTTTTCGACGACCACCACGTCCTGCTCGCGAATGTCTTTGCGCTGGATCTCCTCGGCGTTGTGCAGGCTGGCGCGGCTGACCGTGGTGCCGGCCAGCAGGACGGGTTCGAGCTCGGCGACCGGCGTGATCGCGCCGGTCTTGCCGACCTGGACGCGGATCGTCGTCAGGCGGGTCGTCGCCTCGTACTTCTCCCATTTGTAGGCCACGACCCAGCGCGGGTATTTCGATGTGGCGCCGAGCCGCTTTCGCTGGGCGAAGTCGTTGACTTTGAGCACCAGCCCGTCCACCTCGAAGTCCAGTTCGTGCAGGCGTTCGATCATGCGATCGCAGTGTTCGACGGCGGCCGCAAACGTGGAAAAGCACTCGGTCAGCGGCGTGGGCTGTAGGCCGTACTGGCTGATCTGGCGGAGAAACTCGGTGTGGCTCGTCGCTTGCAGACCCTCGCAGTATCCGGTCCCGTGGCACAGCACGCGGAGCGGCCGTTCCGCGGAAATCCGCGGATCCAGCAGGCGCATCGCCCCGGCAGCCAGGTTTCGCGTATTGGCGAACGGCGGCTGGCCGGCGGCGCGCTGCCGCTGGTTCAAGGCCACCAGATCCGAGTTGGTCATGTAGACCTCGCCGCGAACCTCCAGCACCGGCGGCACGTCGCGCCCGGTCAGCCGCAGCGGGACGTTGCCGATGGTGCGAATGTTGTGCGTGATGTCGTCGCCCACCACCCCGTTGCCGCGCGTCGCGGCGCGGACGAGCGCGCCGTCTTCGTAGATGATCGCGACGGCCGCCCCGTCGATCTTCAGCTCGACCACCCACTCGATCTGCTCGCCCGGCAACAGCCGGGCCGTGCGCGCCCCGAATTCGTACAGCTCCTGCGTGTTGTACGTGTTCTCGATCGACAGCATCGGCACGCGATGCGGGACCGGGCTCAGCTCGGGAACCGGTTGATCGCCGATGCGCTGCGTCGGACTGTCCGGTGTGATCAACGCAGGGTGCTCGGCCTCGAGCGCCACCAGCCGCTGCATCAGCCGATCGTATTGCAGATCGCTGATCTCCGGACAGTTTTCCACGTAGTACTTGCGATCGTGGCCGCGAATCTCGTCGCGCAGTCGTTCGATTTCTTGTTGCGGAGTCATGCTCGTCGCGGTCCGGTCTCGGGCGATTGCTCGGCCAGTGAGCCGAGGTCGTCGAAATAGCGGGGATAGGTCTTTTCCGTACAGCCGGGATTCAGGATCGCGACGCCGGGCGTCCGCAAGCCGACCAAGGCCAGACTCATCGCCATCCGATGATCGTCGTAGGTCTCGATCGCCGCGCCGCGCAGCGGGGCCGGCGTGATCCGCAATCCGTCGGGCAGCTCGTCGACCCGGGCGCCGAGCCGCCGCAGTTCGCGGGCCAGATCGCCGATGCGATCGGTCTCCTTGTGGCGGATATGTCCGACCCCGGTGATCGTCGTCGGCCCGTCGGCGAACAGGGCTACGGCCGCCAACGTCAACACCGTGTCGCTGATCGCGTTCATATCGACGTCGATCCCGCGCAGCGGGCCGCCGGTCACGGTCACGTCGTCCGAACCGTAGGCGACGGCGCACCCCATTTGCGCTAGGCATTCGCAGAACGCCACGTCGCCTTGCAGCGCGTCGCGGTTCAGGCCGGTCACGCGGACTCGACCGCCCGTGATCGCCGCCGCCGCCCAAAAATAGCTCGCGGCCGAGGCGTCCGGCTCGATCGCGTAATCGCGGCCCGCGTAGCGCTGGCCCGCGGCGAGCTGCAGGCGATCCAGGCGGCTCGCGTCGGCGCGGACGCCAAAGGCCGCCATCACGGCCAGCGTCATCCGCACGTACGGTTGCGACACCAGCGGACCGACCACCTCGATCGACACCTCGCGACGCGCATACGGCGCGACCATCAGCAGACTGCTCAAAAACTGGCTGGATACGTTCCCTTGGATCCGGGCGAGGCCGCCCGGCAAGCCGTCCGCATGGACCGCGACGGGTGGACAGCCGTTGTCCAGTTCCGCGCGGACGTCGGCCCCCAACTGACGAAGCCCCTCGATCAAGTCCTGGATGGGGCGCTGGCGCATCCGCGGCACGCCGTCCAAGCGAAACCGCCCCGACCCGAGCGTGGTCAGCGCCGTCAGAAAGCGGATCGACGTGCCGCTGTTGGCCAGGAACAGCTCGGCCTCGCCCACCGGGATCCGACCGGCACAGCCGCTGACCGTCAGTTCGGACCCGTCGGCGCTGACCCGTACGTCGATCCCCAGCCGCTGCAACGACTCGATCATCACCCGCGTGTCTTCGCTGTCCAGCGCCCCGACAAGCCGCGAGGAGCCATCGGCCAGGGCCGCGCAGATCAGCGCGCGATTGGTGACGCTCTTCGACCCCGGCGGCCGGATCGTGCCGGACAACGGGCCGCGGGGCTGGATGTTCAGTCGATCGATCGCCATGGATGTGCAAGTCTCCGGGTGATAGCCCCCTGGCGGACGGCCGGTGACACGGGTTGGCTAAGCGGGCCAAGCCTGCGGACAAGCGCGGCTGGTCGGGCGTTCACGGCGCATTCCCCACGACTTTTTCAACAAGTCGGCGGTCGAAATAGTTGATGGACATGCCCGCGTCGATCACGATCGATTGCGCGGTGATCCCCGATGACCGCGGGCTCAAGAGAAAGGCGGCTACGTTGGCGACCTCCTGCGTCTGGACGGCTTGGCCGCGCGGGATGACCTGTTCCGCGTACAGGTACGAGTCCACATAGCCGGGGATGCCGGCCGAGGCCGAGGTCTTCAGCAGCCCCGGCGCGACCGCGTTGAAACGGACCCGCGAGAAACGGCTGAACGACTTGGCGAGAAAGGCCAGCGACGAATCGAGCGCGGCCTTGATCGGCGCCATGAACCCGTAATTCTCGCTGGCCATCCGTGTGGTCGAGATCGAGATCGTCACCACCGAGGCGTCCGGATCCAGCAGCTCTTTGACCGCGTCGCACAGGCGGATCAGCGAATAGCACGAGATGTCCATGGCTTGCAGAAACTGCCGCCGTCCGGTCTCGTGAAACGGGCGCATGCCGTCCGCATAGTCCGCGAAGGCCAGCGAATGCACCAGGCCGTGAAACGGGCCGCCGCGCGCGGTCAGGTCGTCTCGAAGTCGCTCGATCTGATCCTCGCGTTCGACGTCGCAGACGTAGATCTCGCCTGCCGCGGTCAGACGGACCACACGCTCGCGCGTCTCCGCGTTCTGGACGACGTAGACAACCCGAGCCCCGACCTCCTCCAACGTCCGGGCGATGGCATACGCCACGCTCTTGCGGTTGGCGACGCCGAACACCAGGATCGTCTTGCCTGCCAATTCCAGAAAATCCATCCTGTGACCTATCTCGCTGTGTCGATGCGCTGGGCGGATCGCCATATTGCCGCGCGGGGCGTGCGCGGCGCCGCGCCGCTCGACCACGCGGTGTCGATCCGCGCAATCTCGTGCCAGCCAACCCCGCGCCGTGTCGAACTGCGCGGCGACGCGTCTGCATCAGTGTCTGCGCTGCCTCTGCTCAGCGCCGTCGCAGCCTGCCGTCGCAGCCCACCGTCGCAGCCTGCCGGCATCGTCCTGCCGGTGTCGGCGTCCTATATCGGCACGGGAATCTCGTCCAGCAGACGTTGGATGATCGCCTCGGACGCGCCGCGGCCATCGCCATGGATATAGCCCTTGGTCACCACGCGATGCGACAGCACTGGGCCGGTCAACAGCTTGACGTCGTCGGGCACGACGAAGTCTCGCCCTTCGATCAGGGCCGTCGCCTGCGCCGCCCGGTACAGGCTGAGCGCGCCGCGCGTGCTGACGCCCACGTGCAGCTCGTCGGACCGGCGCGTGGCCTCGACGATATCCAACAGATAGTCGTCGATCGACGCCTCGACGGCAACCTGGCGAACGGCCTTTTGCAGCAGCGCCACCTGGTCGCACGAGAGCACCGGCTGCAATCGCTCGACGGGCTCGCCCTCGCGATGCGTCGCCAACACTTGACGCTCGGCCTCGCGATCCGGATAGCCCATCGAGATTCGCAGCAGGAATCGGTCCAGTTGGCTCTCCGGCAGCGCGTACGTCCCCTCGAACTCGAACGGGTTTTGCGTCGCGATCACCATGAACGGCTCAGGCAGATCGTAGGTTATTCCATCGACCGAGACCTGGCTGTCGCTCATCGCTTCGAGCAGCGCGCTCTGCGTTCGCGGCGGCGCGCGGTTGATCTCGTCGGCCAGCACGACGTTGGCGAAGATCGGTCCGCGTTTGTATTCGAACTCGGACGTTTTCGAGTTGAACAGACTGCTGCCGACGATGTCGCTGGGCAACAGGTCCGGCGTGAATTGCAGGCGGCAGAAATCGCCCGATAGGCTCCGAGCCAGCGCCTTGCCGACCAGCGTCTTGCCGACTCCGGGCACGTCTTCCAGCAGGACATGTTCGCCCGCGAGCAAGGCGATCAGGCACATCCGGACCACTTCGGGCTTGCCCAGCACCACGCTGCACATGCTCTGTTCCAAATCCGCGATGGCCTGGCGCAGCTCGTGCGACATGAATTCCACTCACCTTGCTTGAACAATCGAATCGCAGGTCGTTAGACTAAACACTGGAGCCACGATCCGCAATCGGGTAGACGGCGAAACGCCCCCCGAACAAGGCCATGTCGACGCAACTCGCCTCGGATTCCAGCCTCGAGTTCTTCGCACTGCCTGTGCCAGACCGCGCCGCGGAATCTGCGCCGGCCGCCGGCGCTGCGCCACCGGCTCGCGTCGATCTGGCGTCCGACGAGCCTCTGCCGGAGTTGGCGAAGGGATCTGGGCCGTCACCGTCCGCCGCACCTGGCCCCGCGACATGCCCTGCGGCCAAAGAAACGTTCTGGCTGGACGGCGACGCCTTGATGTGCGCGTGCCCCGACTGCCGCGCGCCGATGTCGGTGCGGCTGTGGCTGATGGCCGCCGACTGCTGGCGGTGTGGAACCAGCATCGAACTGACGGAGGAACAGGAACGCGAGGCTTTACGGTTGCTGCGGCGGCGGGACGCGGCGCGCAGGTCGGTTCCGGCGCCCGCCGATGAAGCGCCGTCGTCACGCGCGGGAACGCCGCCGCCCCGCGCGCCACAGTCGCCGAGCGCACCGGCGGTTGCCCCTGCGGGCGGATCGATGGGCCGGACGCCGCCGCCCCGAAAGCCCCCGGGCGGATCTTCGCCAAGCCCATCAGAAGCGTCGTTCAGAACATCGGCAGAAACGCCGATTGCGGCGTCCGAGCCGGCGTCCGCGGGCGGGGCATCCGCATCGCCCCAGCGGCTGGCCGCGGCCTATAACGAACCGCGCAGACGGCTGGCGCGGCACCTGACGCCGGGCCTCTGGCTGCTGCGCCTGTTGAAGGACAGCCCAGCTTGGCTGACCAGCCTGCTGATCCACCTGATCGTCCTGTTGATTCTGGCCCTGTTGACTCCGCCTCGAGAGGACAACGCGAATTACATCCGGCTGAACGCGATCGTCAGCGCGGACATGCGCCGTTCGGGTCAGGAGGAGATCGTCAACCCGGCCGATACGGTCCGATTCGATCTGCCGCTGCCCGACAAACTGGATCTGCGCGATCGTCGGACCCGCGAGACCGCCATTCGCGCAGACCAGCAGGCTCGCGAGCTGCGTCTGGTCGATCCGGCCGATCCGAACCTGCCCGACATCGCGCAACTGAAACTGGAGATCGGCCGGGCCGACGGCAGCGCCATGAGCATCGCGGCTCGCGACCCGCGAGTTCGCGTCGAACTGCTGACGCGCGAAGGCGGGACCACGTTGACCGAGGCGGCCGTGGCCCGCGGCCTGCGCTGGCTGGCTCAGCAACAGCAGGCCGATGGGCGCTGGCGGCTGGACGGCAGCATGGACAGCGACTCGGCGGGCACGTCGCTGGCCCTCTTGCCATTCCTCGGCGCCGGCCAGACGCACCTGTCAGGCCGACATCGCGAGGCCGTGGCGCGCGGGCTGCGGTGGCTGGTCGGCCAACAGAAACCGGACGGCGATCTGCGCGCCGGGGCGACGAACAACAGCGGGATGTACGCGCACGGCCAGGGTGCGATCGTGCTGTGCGAGGCCTATCTGATGACGGGCGATGAAGCCCTGCGCCAACCGGCGCAACAGGCCATCGACTTCATCGTCCAGGCACAGTACCCGGACGGCGGCTGGCGATACCAACCGGCGCGCGAAGTTCCGGTCAGCGTGCGCCGCGGCGATACCAGCATCGTCGGCTGGCAGCTCATGGCCCTGCAGAGCGCCCGCGCCGCGCGGCTGCGCGTGCCCGCGGAGACGTTCGAGTTGGCGAGCCATTTTCTCGACAGTGTCCAGCACCGCGATGGCGCGGTCTATGGGTACCAGCCCGGCCAGCAACCCACGCCGACGATGACCGCCGAAGCCTTGCTGGGCCGGGTCTATCTGGGCTGGACGAAGGCCGACCCACCGTTGCTCGAGGGCGTGCGCTATCTGCTCGACGAGCACGCGCCGTCGAAAGATCGCCCCAACGTCTATTATTGGTATTACGGGACGCAGACGCTGCATCACGTGGGCGGCGCCGAGTGGGAGCGGTGGAATTTTCGGATGCGCGACGTCTTGGTCAATTCCCAAGAAACCCGTGGCGAGGCCGCCGGCAGTTGGGCGCCGCGCGGCGAGTTTGCCGCGGTCGGCGGCCGCCTGTATATGACGGCGTTGGCGGTCTGTTCGCTCGAAGTGTACTATCGACACCTGCCGATCTTCCGCCAGATCGAGATGAAATGACGCCCGTCGGACGGTCGCACGCGACGCGCCCCAGCAGGACCACCGACGGGTTTTAGGGTCTTAGTTCGTATCATGCGCGCACGGTGCGCGCATCTTGTACAGTGGTGTGTACAGTACACGTGTGGGTTAGTGGCACGTGCATTGGTTAGGTGGGGTTGGGGTGGGATGACTGTTGCGCGCCACAGACGACAGGGGGCGTGTTGGCCGAAGGCCATCACCAGCGTAGCCTGGGGCAACGCCCCAGGAGTCC
>JAVYAJ010000008.1:0-12223 GCA_032229885.1 Candidatus Anammoximicrobium sp.
ACGGTAATCGGAGGCCTTCGGACAAATAGATTCTTGGGTTGCGGGCGCTAGCCCGCGTTAGGTGAAATCGGAGTTGGATGACTGTTGCGCAGCACAGACGACAGGAAGCGAGTTGGCCGAAGGCCATCACCAACGTAGCCTGGGGCAACGCCCCCGGAGTCAGAGATGACAGCAACCGTGTTGGCCGAAGGCCAACATCAACGTGTCACCGCGGTCCGGATGAATATGGCCTTTGGCCAACAGAGGCACGCGCGGCGTCAGCCCTGGGGCGTTGCCCCAGGCTACGGTGATCGGAGGCCTTCGGCCAAACAGATTCTTGGGTTGCGGGCAGTGACCCGCGTTAGGGTCATCTTCTACCGTTTTGCTCGTATCCGGATGGCGGTCAAGGATGACAACGGCGAGCGAATCATCAACCTGCCGTGCCGGGAAAAACACGAGCACACCGACGCCTGCCATCTGTCCAGCTTCCACGATCCGCGTCGAGCCTTCGCCACGCTCCGTCGTGGCTGCAACCGGGCGGACACAACGGAGCGCGTCCCTCCCGATTGGTGCACCGGCCCGCGGTCGCCGACTCGCCATCCCGCTCGCCATCGGTTGGTGTCCAGATCGTGCTTCCGGCCATCTGGGACGGCTTCGCGTACCGAGTCTCATGTTCCTCCCCCTTTGTCCGTTTGGGACGAATCGCTATAATCCAAGGGTTCCGTCAGGCACTGACGTGGCCCAGCCACGTATCATCGGTCGAGACACCGTCGCCCCTGCCTCGAAGCGCACCCATGCACCTCGGGACGCACGCCGCGCGGCCCCGGCGAATCGCTGGCGCACACGCGGCTCGGCTTTCGGATGATCCCGCACATTTTCACCCTCGAGCACAGGAGAACAAACCTTGGCAGTTCGCGTTGCGATCAACGGTTTTGGGCGTATCGGACGGCTCGTTTTCCGATCGGCGATGACAGACAAGGACATCGAGTTTGTCGGCGTCAACGACCTCGTGACGCCCGACAATCTGGCCTATCTGCTGAAGTACGATTCCGTTCACGGTCGGGCTTCGGCGGAGATCGACAGCGACGAGACCTGTCTGATCGTCAACGGCCGGCATGTCCGCTGCGTCTCGGTTCTCGACCCTGCGCAGTTGCCGTGGAAAGACCTGAAGGCCGATTATGTGATCGAATCGACCGGGCGTTTCACCGACCGCGCTGGGGCGAGCAAGCATTTGGCGGCGGGCGCGAAACGCGTGGTCATCTCGGCGCCGGCCAAGGACAAGGACATTTCGACGTTTGTGATGGGCGTGAACGACAGCAAGTACGACCCGGCGAAAGACACGATCGTCTCCAACGCCAGTTGTACGACGAACTGTCTGGCCCCGGTCGTCAAAGTCGTGTTGGACAATTTCGGCCTCGTCGAAGGCTTGATGACCACGGTCCATGCCATGACGTCGACCCAGCCGACCGTGGACGGCCCGAGCAAGAAGGACTGGCGCGGCGGTCGTGGGGCGAGCTTCAACATCATTCCGGCTTCGACTGGCGCCGCCAAGGCCGTGGGCCTGTGTTTGCCCGAGGTGGCTGGCAAGTTGACCGGGATGGCGTTTCGCGTTCCCACGCCGAACGTCTCGGTCGTCGATTTGACCGTGCGAACGGAGAAATCGACGACGCTGGCCGACATCAATGCGGCCATGAAGAAGGCTTCCGAGACGACGATGCAGGGCATCTTGGGCTATACCGACGAGGAGGTCGTCAGCAGCGATTTCATCCACTGTCCGCTGTCCAGCATCTACGACTCGAAAGCCTGCATCGGGCTCAGCGACCGGTTCTTCAAGCTGGTCTCGTGGTATGACAACGAGTGGGGTTACTCGTGTCGCGTGATCGACTTGATCAAGTTCATGGCCAAGCAGGATGGCCTGCTGTAAGCGACGGTTTTTTGTTGGAAGCGAGCGCGCGGCGTCGAACCGCCGCGCCCCCCCGAGGCGGGCCCCGCGCCCGCGCATCAGCGCCACAGGTCATCGTCGGCAAACGGATGCGTAGGCCCGAGCAGCTTCGGCTTGGGCAACGCTTTCAGGGCTTGCTGGGCGAGTCGCAGATCCTCCTGCGTGGTGATCTTGAGGTTGATCGGCGAGCCTTCGATGATCGTTACGGCGTGGCCCAGCTGTTCGACCAACTGGGCGTCATCCGTCGCCTCGAGCCCGTCGCGTCGCGCATAAGCGTCGATCAACAGTTGGCGCCGAAAGACCTGTGGAGTCTGGGCCTCCCACAGGTCTCGTCGGTCGACCGTCTCGACGATCATCCCGTCGCGAACCCGCTTTAGCGTTCCGCGGACGGGGATGGCGAGCATCGCCGCGCCGCTTTTTTCGGCGGCGGCGAATATCTTGTCGATCCACTCGTCGGCCAGACACGGACGCGCCGCGTCATGCACGGCGACAAAATCGATCTCTGAACGCACGCGGGCGAGCGCATGGGCGACGGACTCGCTTCGGCTTTGGCCGCCCTCGACGACATCGATGCCCAGGATCGCCGTGTTGGCGGCAAACCTGGCCTGGAACTCTTCGCGATCTTCCGGGGCGATTACCACCAGCGTCTGTCTGACGTCGTCGCGGTTGACGAAACGCTCGGCCGAGTGCAGCCAGACGGCCCGATTGTCCAGCGAGACGAACGGCTTCTTGTAATGCGCATCGCGAAACCGGCGGCTCTGTCCGGCGGCGGGTAGGATGACGGCAAATGTGGCCACGTGAAACAGCCTTTCGACAACAGACGCCAGGGGATCGCGCGGACGGGCGATGACAGCGACGATCATACCGGCTGTCTCGGTGCAATCCAAGCCGCGCGTCGATGTATGGGTCTGCCATCGGCCGCGATGTGTCCGATCCGACGGCGCTGAACAACACGACCTGTCCGGCCCGAATGCTGGGCATCCGCGTGTCGGCGACCGTGCGCCACGGGATTCGTCTGACGTTCGCTGCTTGATGAAACGCGCATCGTGTTCGCCCCGCCGGGCAACTTTGGGAAATTCGGAGCGATTCGCTCAACACGCGCACTTTCAAGAAAACGGCAGTCGACCCTACGCGGCGCCATTCTCGATCCGCGATGTATCGAAGGCAGCGCCTAGAGGGCGAAATCACTTGAATAATCCGCGTCTATCGAGTCATAATACTTGATGCTGCCCTGCCGCCTTGCCCTGCCTCGCTTTGTGAAGGAGCCCTGTGATGCCCTTTGTCTTGGCCCTGGATTGGGATCCTCGCGAGATCCGCTATGCGCTGGGCATGCGAAAGGGCCGCAATCTGCGGGTGCTCGCGTTGGGCGCACTGGCGCCGCCATCGGCCACTGACGAGGCCGATCCAGGGACCGGGCCATCGGCTGCCGCGCAACTCAACGATCTGCTGGCCCGACATCGGGCGAACCGGCCGTCCGTGCTCGTCGTTTTGCCGCGGGCCAGCGTCGAGCTGCAGTATCTGACGGTTCCGCCCACGACGGACGACGAGCTGCCCGAGTTGGTCGCCAATCTGATTGTGCAGCAATCTCCGACGTTATCGGACCAGGCGCTGGTCGATTTCGTCCCGGGGCCGTGCGAGCCGGGAATGCCGCGCCCGGTGTTGGCCGCGGCGCTCAGCGACGAGCGACGACAACAGATCCTCGCCCAGTTCACCGAGGCCGGGCTGACGCTGGACAAGATAGTCCTCCGCTCGTTGGCAGGCGTGTCTCTGCTGCAGCGGTTGATTCCCGAGCTCGACCAGACCAGTCTGCTGATCTATCGCGTCGGGCGCGAGCTGGAACTGGCGATCGTCTCGCCGGGGCACATTGGATTCTCGCGGACCGTGCGGTTGCCCGACGCGATTTCGGCCGAAGACGCGGCGGATCGGTTGATTACGGAGGCCAGGCGCACCGTGTTGGCCGCGCCCCGGGACCAGATCGACGACGGCGGAGTCCGCCAGGTCTTCATGTTCGGCTCGCGGGAGGATTACGAGTCGTTGGCGGCGGACCTCGGCAATGCCCTGTCGCTGCCCGTCGAGGTCTTGGATCCGCTGGGCGCCATCGAGTTGCCCGAGCCGATCTCGAGGCCGGCAGCGTACGCGCCGCTGCTTGGCGCCTTGCTGGACGAGGCGGCCGGCGTCCATGCGTTGGACCTGCTGCACCCCAGGCGGTCGCCGCCCGCCTGGATGCGCTGGCGTCTGCCTGCGGCCATCGCCGCCGCGCTGGCCGTCGCGGCGGTCATGATCACGCTGTACGTGTGGGGGACGGTGGCCGAAGCCAACGCGGAAAACGACCGGCTCGCCGCGCGGCTGCGCGAGCTGAACGAGACGGCCCGCAAAGCCGTCAGTCAACGCAAACGCATCGAGGCGGTCGCGGCTTGGAAAAATCGGGATGTGAATTGGCTGGACGAGCTGCGCGACCTGTCCGAGCGTTTTCCGGGCCCTCGCGACGCCGTCGTTCTGCGGATGAGCATGCGGCCGGCGTCGGGCGCCGGCGGGCTGATCGATGTGCAAGGGCTTGTCCGCGATCCGAAGATCGTCGTCAACATGGAACGCCAGGTTCGGGATTCATTCCGCACGGTCCGCAGCCGACGCGTCCAGCAGCGGACGGCGGACAACGATTACACGTGGTTGTACGAAACTTCGGTCTCCGTCGCGCCGCGACGGCCGGATCAGTACCCCTTGCCCGTGGCCGGATCGCCCTCGTCCGAGCCACCCAGCGCACCCCTGACCCACGGGCCTGTCCAAACGCCTGCCGAATCATCCGGCGGCCAGCTCGGTTCTGGCCAGCCGCCCGCCGCAGCGCCCGCCGCAGCGCCCGCTGAAACGCCAGCGGCGATCGCGCGGTCCAAGGGCCACCCATCCCAAGTCGAAACGCCTCAGACCGCCTCGCACAGGACCGCCGCAAGCCCGACACGCCCGCCCCAGACAGCCCCCACCCAGACCACGCTGCCGAAGACCGGTAGATTCCGGGGCGACACGCTGGGAAACACTCGGCCCGAGGCTCCTGCGCCGACCGCCGACGCGGGGACGTCCGTCAGGCCAACGCCCGTAGGCTCGCCAAAGGCCGGGCGGACAACCTCGCCATCGGGCGCAGCCCGGCAGCCGGTTTCGGCCGTCGAGCGGAAGGAGGTTCGGCCATGAGCGAACCCGCTTCGCCCGCGGCTCGATCCAGTCGCTATCGCACGTTCGGCCTGGCCGCGGTGTTGGCCGTGATGATGGCCTACTTCGGCGGCGAATGGGTCGTCGGTCAAGCCATACAGGGGCCGATCCGCAAGGCCCGCGCGCGCCGCGCTCAGTTGGAACGCGACATCGAGCAGCGCGAGACCTCGCTGCGGCGACTGCGTGAGGCTGGCAAGCTATTGGATCAATGGGAAGACCAGTCGCTGCCCGCGGACACCGAGGTCGCCCGTTCCCTGTACCAGGCCTGGTTGGTCGAATTGGTGGATGACGTAGGGCTGAGCAACCCCAGCGTCACGTCGAGCGAACCGGTCGCGACGGGCGGGATCTATCGCAGCCTGTCGTTCTCGGTGCGCGCCCGCGGGACGCTGGACCAGTTGGCGCAATTCTTGTTCGTATTTTATCAGGCCGACCTTTTGCATCAGGTCCGATCACTGACGATCACGCCACTGCAACGCGCGGCGGAATTGGATTTGTCGCTGGCGATCGAAGCCCTGTCATTGAGCCAGGCGCGTCAAGCGAACGCGAAGGCGCCCACGGCGTCGGCGTCGGAAAGCGTGTACGAGCAGTTTCGCCGCCGCGCCTGGCGCGTGTCCAGCCGATTGGCCTTTCACGATCCGCAGGCGTATGGCGTGATCGTCCAACGCAATCTGTTTGCCTTGGGCGGAGGCGCCGATCCGAGCGACGCAACGTATCTGACGTCCATCACCCAAGTCGATGATCAACCCGAAGTCTGGTTTACAAATCGCGCGACAGACGAGGTGATCCGGCTCAGGACGGGCGAGCGATTGGAGCTGGGGCCGCTCAACTTTCGCCTGGCCGAGGTCCGCGCGGGCGACGTCATTGTCGAGACCGACGGCGAGCGGTGGCTGTTGAGCCCCGGCGATCGGCTGATCGACGCCTATGCCTTGCCTCCCGGATTCTAAAGCTCTGCTGCCGACCGTGTCGTTGGTCCAGGGCCTGGGCCGGATCGCGGGGGTTTCGGTGGCAAAGACGGTGCCCGGCCCATCGCGGGGGCCGGCGTCTAGGGGTAGCACGTGTGGGTTGAGGCGTGTATATTGAGCGCACACCTACCTTGAGGCCCTGGATTGAACAAACCCGCCGGGCGTGGCCCCGCATCTATGATTTCGGGCGTGGGCGGGACGACCACTGTGGCGTTCACCCCTGTGCGGCAAGGGCGGACAGACGTCCGCCGTACGAGGTTCCAGTCCGAGCCGCGCAAAGTAAACATCATGATCGCTGGCCGATCGCCAGGCGGCGTTTGAGAGGACCGGACGCATGTATTTGCTCGTTTTGCGGATCGTTTTTCTGGTGGTCGCGGCAGGGATGGCGACCTGGCTTGTCAACGATCGCACAACGCCCGTCGAAAGCCCTTGGGTCGTGTTCGTGACCGTGATGACGATCGCCGTCGTGGCCGTCGGCATCGACATGGGGTTTCGTAAGAAGCGACTGGACGTCATTTCGGCCATTTATTTTGGGCTGCTCGTCGGCGTGTTCTTGACTTATGTCGTGAGCATTGCGCTGACGCCGCTGTTGCAGGGCAACGTTCATGTCCATCATATCCGCTTGGTGGTGGGGTTGGTCTTGTGTTATGTGTGCGTCAGTCTGCTGATTCAAACCAAGGACGATTTCCGCTTTGTGATCCCGTACATCGAGTTCGCCAAAGAGGTCAAAGGGCTGCGTCCCTATCTGTTGGACACCAGTGTCGTCATCGATGGGCGCATCGCCGACGTCGTCGAGACGAGCGTGTTCGACAATCAGTTGATCATGCCGCGTTTCGTCTTGGGCGAGCTGCAGAACATCGCGGACAGCGGCGACAAAATGCGACGCGCGCGCGGGCGGCGAGGCTTGGACGTGCTGGATCGACTGCGGACCAGCAAATCCGTCGAATTCAAGATCTACGACCGTGAATTGCCGGAGATGGCCAACCAGCCCGTGGATATGAAGCTGGTTCTGTTGGCCAAGGATCTGGACGGCAAAATCATCACCGGCGATTACAACTTGAACAAGGTCGCCCGGCTGCACAATGTCCCGGTGATCAATCTGAACGACGTGGCCAATTCGCTCAAGCCGATTTTCCTGCCGGGCGAACGGATTACGGTCAAGGTGGTCAAGACGGGCGAAGAGCCCGGACAGGGCGTTGGGTATTTGGACGATGGCACCATGATCGTCATCGAAAGCGGTCGGAATCACGTCGGCGAGTTGATCTCGATGACGGTCACCAGCGTTCTACAGACCAGCGCGGGCCGGATGATCTTCGGCCGGTTCGAGCACGTCGCGTGATCGGCCCGACCGTCTTGTCCTTGATCGCCCCGCCGGACCACGTCCATTGCCGCGGCTGCGCCGGCGTCGATCGCGCGGCCGGGGATCAGATTTCCTTCCACGCGCCGGGGACGGGCGGCGCATAGCGGCCCTGGGCGTCGGGCAGGATGGGCGGATCGCTGTTTTCGTTCATCGTGTCGACGTACGCACAGAACTGGAAGTCCGACGTCAAGGCCTCGTCCCACGTGATGATTTTGCCCGAATGCACGGCCGCACGGCCCATGATCGCGGCCAGATCCGAGTAGGCCGCTCGTTTGGCCTCGTTGTGCGGCCGGTCCTCGCGGATGGCGGCCAGCAGCACATTCCACTCCTCCTGCCAGGGGCTCTCTCGGCCGCGAAACCGTGTCGACCAGGCCTTGTCCGGCTGGTACCCATAGCTCCAGTCGATGTTGTCCGCCGCGATCCGCTGGTCTCGGTACGTGTGCACGGTGGGCGCATGGATGTCGCCGGAAAACTGGGCCGCGCATTTCGTCCCGTGGACAAAGGTGGCGAACTCGTTGTAGCAGTTCGGAATATAGCGTCCGACGACCATCGCCTTGGCCCCATCGGCGAACGTGTATTCGATCGAGTACGAGTCGTGGTTCTCGCTGTAGTCCGGGCTATTGGCGATGCGACCGCCGACACCGTGGGCCGAGATGGGCCACGCGTCCTTGATCCAACAGCATTCGTCGATCTGATGGACCATCAGGCCGATGAAACGTCCGGACGAGCCCCACAGGAACCACGGCGCGCGGCGAACCTGCCACAGCAACTCGCTGTC
The DNA here is from genome assembly GCA_032229885.1 of Candidatus Anammoximicrobium sp. Lineage (GTDB taxonomy): Bacteria > Planctomycetota > Planctomycetia > Pirellulales > Pirellulaceae > Anammoximicrobium. Next base: position 8,220 of record JAVYAJ010000008.1, read on the forward strand.
GTCGGCCTTGCGCGGTCCCAGGCCGCCACCGCTGTCCATGCGGTACGCGCGGATCAATTGGATCTGCCCCAAGGCGCCATCGCGCATCCGCTGGATCAACGTCTGTCGAGCCGGCGAGTGCCGGCACATCAGGCCGGCGGCGATCTTGAGATTTTTCTCGAGCGCGGCTTCTCCGGCCTGAATGATCCGGCGGATCCCGACCGGGTCGGAGGCAAAGCTCTTCTCCATGAACACATTGACGCCCTTTTGCACCGCGTACTCGAAGTGCGTGGGGCGAAAGGCCGCGTGGGTCGTCAGCAGGGCCACGTCGCCTGGGCGCAGGCAGTCGATGGCGTGCCGATAGGCGTCGAAGCCCACGAATTGCCGGTCGGTCGGCACGTCAATCGCCGCGCCGAACTCGCGCGTCAGATTCTTGAGCGCGGCGTCCAGTCGCGGTTGAAAGACGTCGGCCGCGGCCACTAGCTGGGCGTTGCCCTTGGGAACGGACAGCGCGTTGGCCACGGCGCCGGCCCCGCGCCCCCCGCAACCGATCAACGCCAAGCGGATTAAATTGTCCTCGGCCGCGTGAACGGGCGAGACGCCCGCGGCCGCCAATGTGGCGCCGGCGGCTACGAGACCGCTGTGGCGAATGAACTCGCGCCGCGATGGCTGGCGCGACGGGCCGTCTGAAGGCGTGCGTCGTGGACTGTGTCGATTCATCGCTGAGACTCCTTGAATCCGGGGTTGGCGGATGGGACGAGGCCTCGGATCGCCATCGGTCGATCGCCGCTCAGATTTGCCACGGCGTGCGGGCCGGACGATCTCGCAGGCCGTTGGCCTCGTCGTCGCCGATGAACGCCTCCTTGGCCGGATCGAAATCGAGCTTGCGTTTCAGGATCCAGGACAGGGCCGCCGCATGACAGGCTATGTGCGAGTGGCGCATGACCTGCGAGTTGGCTGCCGTGGGCTGTCGCGATTTGACGCAATCGAAGAAGTTGCGTGAATGGGCGGCCACGTCCAGACCGCTGGCCCGCTTGCCGACGACGCCTTCCAACTCGGCCTTCAGCGACGCCGGCTGGACCTCGATCCCGCCGCTGTCGCCGACCTCGACGGAACCCGCGTCGCCGACGAATCGAACCGGACAGGTGCCCAGCGATTGGACCCAGCCCGGCCGTTGGCCGAACGGCGTCTCCAAGCAATCCAGGATCAGCTTGACGCCGTTGGCGTACTGCGCCGTGATCGTCTTCTCGCCCGTCGGTTCGTACGAGATCGGCGTCGTGTTGTCGGACCGGTTGGCCCACTGGCACAGGTCCAGCGTGTGCGCGCCCCAGTCCAACAGCCGCGCCCCGGAATCGAAATCCCACTGGCCGCGCCAGCCGCCGGCGACATAGGCCTTGTTGTAAGGACGCCATGGCGCGGGGCCCAACCAAAGATCCCAGTCGACGACGTCGCGGGGCGGCGTGGGTTCTCCGGGAAGCCAGGAACAGTCGAGCGCCGGCGTGTAAACCGAAGCGTACAGCGTGTGGATCCGGCCCAGCTTGCCGCTGTGCGCCAACTGAATCGCGGCCTGGAAGTTGGCCACGCTGCGACGCTGCGTGCCGGCCTGAAACACCCGGCCTGTCTCGCGGATCGTGTCGTCCAGCGCTTGGCATAGGCCGATCGTCAGGCCACATGGCTTCTCGCTGTATACGTCTTTGCCCGCGCGAGCCGCCAGCATCGACGCCGGGGCGTGCCAGCGATCGCCCGTCCCGATGAACACGGCATCGATGTCGGCCCGCGACAACAGTTCGCGGAAATCGCGATACGTCGCACAGTCCTGGTTGCCGTAGTGATTGTCGATCAACTGCTTGGCCGCGTCGCGCCGGCTCGCCTGGACGTCGGCGATGGCGACACACTGGACGTCGGCTTGCGGAAGCACGCTTTTCAAGTCGTATGTCATCCGCGGGCCGGTCCCGATCACGCCCACCGTGATTCGCTCCGCAGGCGCCGCTGCGCCGGCTCGACGAGACATGACCCAGGGGACGGCGGCAACCGCGCCGGTGGCAATGGCTCGCCGAAACAACGCCCGCCGCGTCAGTGGTTGAAACATGGCTTGCATGTCGTGAAGTTCCTTTTCGAGCAGATGCCGGATCTCAACGCCATCGTCGGCCCAATCGACCGTGCGCAGCATAGTCGGCCGTTGAGCGCAAAGCAACTGCCGCACGGCGGAATCGCGGTTGCACAACCATCCGCCATGCCCCGGCCTCGCGCCGTTCCGCCCGTCCGCGTCTTACACCAAGACCTCGGCGGCCAACGCCTCGCGACCATATCGCTCGCGGATCGGCGCAACGACCTCGGCCAGAAACTCGTCTACTTGCTGGGGCGCGCGGCCGATGAAACGAGCCGGATCAAGCGCCGTTTGCCAATCGATCCCCGCGAACGCCGCGTCGCCCGCCAGGCGGTCGATCAGGTCGTTCGAGCGTCCCTCGAGCTTGACGACAGCCGCGGCCGCGTGGCTGTGCTGGCGAATCCGCTCGTGCAGCAACTGCCGATCGCCGCCCGCCGCTACGGCCGCCATCAAGATGTTCTCGGTCGCCATGAACGGCAATTCTTCGCGCAGGTTCCGGGCGATCACTTGCGGATACACGCACAGGCCCGCACAGACGTTCTGGCACAGCACCAACACGGCATCGATGGCCAGGAAGGTTTGAGGCAAGATCAATCGCCGATTGGCGCTGTCGTCCAGCGTGCGCTCCATCCACTGAGTCGCCGCCGTCTGCGCGGCGCTGGACTGCAAGCTGATCGCGTACCGCGACAGCGAGCAGATGCGTTCGCAGCGCATCGGGTTCCGTTTGTACGCCATCGCCGACGAGCCGATCTGTTGCGACTCGAACGGCTCCTCGACCTCTTTGCGGCTGGCCAACAGCCGCAGATCCGTCCCCAGTTTGTGCGCCGATTGGGCGATCCCGGATAGGACGTCGAGAACCTGCGTGTCGATCTTGCGGGTGTAGGTCTGCCCGGTGACGGCATAGCTCGCGTCGAATCCCATCCCCTGAGCGACCAACTGGTCCAGGCGGCGGACGCGATCCTGATCGCCATCGAACAGCGTCAGAAAACTGGCCTGCGTCCCCGTCGTGCCCTTGACGCCACGCGCCTTGAGCTGCCCCAGGCGATGCTCGGCTTCGTGCAGGTCCAACGCCAGGTCATAAGCCCACAGACAAGCCCGCTTGCCGACCGTCGTCGGCTGGGCGGGCTGCAAATGCGTAAAGCCCAAACAGGCCGTGTCGCGTTGGGCGAGGGCAAAGTCCGCCAGCGCTCCGATCACGCCGGCCAGGCGGCGGCAGACCAGTTGCAATGCGTCGCGCAACAGGATCAGGTCCGTGTTGTCGGTGACGTAACAACTGGTCGCGCCCAGATGGATGATCGGGCCCGCGGTGGGGCAGACGTCCCGATAGGCATGCACGTGCGCCATGACATCGTGCCGAAATTGACGCTCGTAGCGCTGCGCCGCCGCATAGTCGACATCATCCACGTGCGCACGCAGCTCGGCGATCTGGGCGTCGCTGATCGGCAGGCCCAAGGCCCGCTCGGCTTCGGCCAACGCCACCCACAGCCGCCTCCACGTACCGAACTTGTTGTCGTCGCTCCACAGCCGGCTCATCTCGCGAGACGCATAGCGGGAGATCAACGGATTCTCGTACTGGTCGCCAGGCATGACACACCTCGATTGATTTACGCTCAAAGACTATACGCCGCCGGCCGCGTCGCGCGAATGACCACCCGGGCCTGCTCGACAAAAACACCCCTTCGAATACTCAGACAGACGCCTGGGACGGGCCAGTGCCCGCAACCCAAGACTCTGTTTGGCCGAAGGCCTCCGATCACCGTAGCCTGGGGCAACGCCCCAGGGCTGACGCCTCGCGCGTGCCTCTGTTGGCCGAAGGCCATATTCATCCGGGCCGCGGTGACACGTTGATGTTGGCCTTCGGCCAACACGGTTGCTATCATCTCTGAGTCCTGGGGCGTTGCCCCAGGCTACGTTGGTG
>JAVYAJ010000009.1:0-4263 GCA_032229885.1 Candidatus Anammoximicrobium sp.
CGGCCAACACGGTTGCTATCATCTCTGACTCCTGGGGCGTTGCCCCAGGCTACGTTGGTGATGGCCTTCGGCCAACACGCTTCCTGTCGTCTGTGCGACGCAAAAGTCATCCAACTCCAATTTCACCTAACGCGGGTTAGTGCCAGCAACTCGAAAGTGTGCTGTACGGACTAATGTACAAGATGCGCGCACGGTGCGCGCATGATACGAACCAAGACTCTAACTCCTTGTGTATACAGGCGTTTAGGCGTTTCTTTACGCGCAGACGGCTCGTCTTGCTGGCTGCGGGCGGACGGTCGAAATGCTGAAAAGCCGAAATTCTGAGCAACCAGGCGCATAAATACGGACTCGTCAGAAGCCCTGCTCGCCCGGTGCGTAACGTGTCGCCGGCTGCCCTGCGCGCGACTGGGCCCGGGGCCGTGGCGACTGCATCCGTGTGCCGGTGTGTCGTGGCGACGGGCAATCTTGTCGTGCGGGGGCGGTTTTGATACGCTCCGTCCGCCGAGCTTGTTTTTGGGTTTGCAGAGTTCAATTGTATCGAATCGGCCAGGCGCGTGCCGATTACAATTGGTGCATCCCGCGCCATACGCCCGCCTCGGCCGGGTGAGCAACCCGTGCACCTCGTGTCGATCAAGAGTGCGATGCCTCGCGTCCACAATACTGTCACCACTCGCATCGCGAAATCGGCGATCTGGCGCGTTCGTCGGGCTGCACGATGGATTAGCGCACCGGTGATCGTGATTTCCATCGTTGCAGGTCTCGGCGGCTGCGCGTCGCTCGCTCGCACCAAGACCGACCAGACCATCGTATCCGGTCGCCAACTGGCGTTGCGCGGGATGACCGCCTCGCAACAAGGTCGTCTTCGCGAGGCAGAGGTGTTTTTCAGCCGCGCGGCGGAAATCTGCCCGCTGGACGAGCGAATCCGCTGCCATTACGCCGAGACCCTGTGGCAGCTCGGCTCGCGACGACAGGCCGTTGCGCACATGGAAGAAGCGGTTCGGCTGTCCGGCGGCAACGCGGACTTGGCGGTGCGCCTGGGTGATATGTACCTGGAGACGAACCAGTTGGAGCAAGCGTCCGCCCAGGCGGATGCCGCCATTCAGGCCAACCGCCATCTGGCGGAGGCATGGGCTTTGCGAGGCGATGTCTTGCGCGCACTGGGCCGGGATGACGACGCGCTGGCGGCCTATCATCGAGCAATCAGCCTGCAGGGCCATTATCCGCGGTCGCAATTGGCGAGCGCCGAGATCTACACCCGCCAACAACGGCATGCCCGCGCGCTTGCCACATTGCGCACGCTGGCCGATGGCTATCCAACGGGCGAGACGCCGCAACAGGTGGTCGTGCTCCAGGGACTGGCGCTCAAAGCGCTTGGCCGGTATGACGAGGCCGTCGAATTGCTTGCCGCGGCGGCCAAGCAGAGTGCTCCCACCACCGATCTGCTGACCCAGATCGCCGAGGCGCAATGGCTGTCAGGCGACGTCGCCAACGCTCGACTCACGCTGCAGACGGCGATCGAGCGGTCTTCGGCGGAACAGGGCGCTCAGCCGCCGACGCCCGAGATGCTGGCTCTGCAACGCAAACTGGCCAGCAACGTTCGACTGTAGCGGACGCTGCCTGCGCCGCAGCTCACATTCCCGTCACACGGCCAAGGCCACGACGAAGCGTGGCCCTCCAGACGCTGCCTGCGCCGCGGCTCACATTTCTGTCACGGTGCGGATGGTGGTCGGCGTCACCGGAGCGATCAGCCCTCGTTCGGTAACGATGGCCGAGACAAGGTCGGCGGGCGTGACGTCAAAGGCCGGATTGTAAACGGCGACGCCTTCGGGGGCCGTTCGTCTGCCGAATCCATCGGTGATCTCGTCGGGTGGGCGTTGCTCGATGGGGATCGTGGCGCCGGTGTCGAGCGTCATGTCGAACGTGCTACACGGCGCGGCCACGTAGAAGGGGATGCGGTGCGCACGGGCCAGGACAGCCAGGGCATAGGTGCCGATCTTGTTCGCCGTATCGCCATTGGCTGCGATCCGGTCGGCGCCGACGATCACGGCTTGCACGCGGCCTTCGCGCATAACCTGGGCGGCCATTGAATCGCAGATCAGCGTCGTCGGTATTCTTCGCTGGATCAGCTCCCAGGCGGTCAAGCGAGCGCCTTGTAGCAAGGGTCTGGTCTCGTCGACGTAAACATGCAGCCGCCGGCCCTGTTCGTGGGCGGAAAACAAGACGGCCAGCGCCGTTCCATATTCGGACGTCGCCAGCCCGCCCGCGTTGCAGTGTGTCAACACTCCGTCCCCATCGGACAGCAACGCGACGCCGTGCCTTCCGATAGCGTGGCAGATCGCCCGATCTTGTTCGTGCATCTCGCACGCGCGGCGCCACAGGGCGTCGTGCCAAGCAGCAGAGGATCGTCCAACGCGGTTGCCGGAAATGGCGGCTCGTATCTGGTCGAGGGCCCAGAACAGATTGACAGCCGTCGGACGACTGCTGGCTAGATAGTCTGCGATCTCGTCCAGCCGCTTGTGAAACGTGGCCTCGTCGCCGAGGCGGGCGGCCTGCAGCCCGAGGCAGACGCCATACGCGGCAGCCAAGCCGATTGCCGGGGCGCCGCGGATTTTTAACTGACGAATGGCCGTCCATATCGAGTTGACGTCGTGACACTCGATTTCCACAACCTCTGTCGGTAGGCGGGTTTGGTCCAGGAGGACCAGATGCCCGTTCGCATCACCAACCCACCGCAGCGTCTGGAACGAGCGGTCGGAATCCATCGCACAGGCCTCCTTCGCGATGCCAGCTCGTCGGATGCGACACGCGCCCTGGGCATGATCCTTGCCGGAGACCGGCGGTCACGACGCCGGCTTGGCGGCAGGTGACAATTGGCGCTGGAGCGCCGCGTCCTTGGCGGCGATTGTGGCGGCCAACGCCTGTTTGAAGTCGTCCAGCCGGGCGCGGAGGCGCGCGTCGGCAGTGGCCAGGATCTGCACGGCAAACAGCCCGGCGTTGCGCGCTCCGCCCATCCCGACTGCCATACAACCCACCGGCACGTCGCCGGGCATCTGGGTCATGGACAGCAGTGAATCCAGCCCGCCCAGCTCGGTGGTCGGCACGGGCAGGCCGATCACGGGCAAGGTCGTATGCGCGGCGATCACGCCGGCCAGGTGCGCTGCGCCGCCGGCCGCGGCGATGATCACTTTCAAACCTCGATCGGCTGCGCTGGCCGCATAGCGAGCAACCACGTCCGGCGTTCGGTGTGCGCTCATCACGTGCGCCTCGTATACGACGCCGAATTCGTCCAACGCCGTCGCGGCCTTCTGGATTTTTGGCCAGTCGCTGTCGCTGCCCATCAGGATGCCGACGAGCGGCCTTGTTTCTTCATTCATGCCCGGCGTCTTTTCGGTGAAGTAGGAAGCGCGTTCGCTGGAATACGTTGTGCGAGATGAGCACCGCGGCAGTATAACGACTTCGGTTCGTCCGGCCAATCGTGCACAGGGGGCGCTTCGCGACGTCGAGACAATCTGGTAACATTCCGTGCGTGCCGAGTAGCGCCGGAAACCGTAGACGCCGGGCAGACGGCGTATTTATACTTCGCGCGGCTCGAAATGGCACTTGGCACGACGGACTTCAGTTCGCCTTTGTCATACGGAACCTGATGTTCGCGAGGCCATTCTTACCCGCGCTCGGTATATCTCGCCATTTCGCGCTGCGTGGCGGCGCCTCGCGAACGTGCGGAGGCGGCGGACCGTGCACAGCGCGAACCCAGCGGACTGGCGACGGCAGAAACAAGGTCGCACGGCGAACCAGACTGCCCGAAGTCCGTGTTTTCTCGAGGTTCGGAGAACCGACGTTCGTGACTTTCCAAACTTTGACTCGGGCCCGACCGCCAGCGCAATGGCGTTGCGTTGTCCCATTGTCGGCGTCGAATGGGCGTGCTCAGCCACGTGCGAGACTTCTGCGATCTGCCGACAGCGGCCACCGGCGAAGATGTAGCCTTGATGACGCAACGGATTCACGGCGCCTCAGTACTACTAACCTCAAACATCGTGAACTTTTCGACAATGTTTTCAGACAGCGACAGCGTTAAGTTGTTGAAAGATTACATCTTGTGCTTGCAGTAGCTCTGTGTCCTCTGCGTCTCTGCGTTTCATCGACATCCTTGCGCGGGCGAATTGGCCAGGCTACAGGAAAATACGTTTTGGAAACGCAGAGACGCTGAGGACGCTGAGATTTCGGCGCCCCGTCGTAGCCGGGAGAGACGTGACAGGCGAATCA
>JAVYAJ010000010.1:0-11634 GCA_032229885.1 Candidatus Anammoximicrobium sp.
CCCTGGGGCGTTGCCCCAGGCTACGGTGATCGGAGGCCTTCGGCCAAACAGATTCTTGGGTTGCGGGCACTGGCCCGCGTTAGCATCGTTCGAGAAATACTTGTCCGATAGCCCGGTCTTGTCTGGTGAGCAGCCAGGGCGTTGCGGTGCAAAGTGCGACAGTTGTTTCTCGAACGATGCTTGAATGTTGGAGGTGGCCACGATTGTTAGCCAGCGCGAGCTCCGCGCTCTGGCGAGGGCGACAATCCGAAAGTTATGACGGGACAACGCGCTGGCATTAGCCAGCGCCGTTTACGGAGCGACGGCGGGCCTGACGCGGACGTTCAACGCGACGTCACGTCGAAGTGCGCGTGGCCGCTGACGCCGCTGATGACGTCGGTTACGGACACCAGATAACGTCCCGACGGCTGGTTGAGGGCCAGCGGCAGGACGATCTCGGCGCGGCCCGCGGGCGCCAAGACGACCGTGTTGTATGCCGCCAACGCCGAACCGTCGGGTCCCACAACCCGGACGCGCAGCGCGTGCAGATCCGGCTCGGCATCTTCGGCCAAGACGCGACACGTCACGCGGACGACGTCTCCGGGCCGTTGTGGCTCGCTGGCGGTCCGGACCTGCAGGTCGCTGGGCCGATAATCCAACAAGGCGTAGACCTTGACCCGGCCACCGGAGAACGTGTCCGTCCAGGCATTGCCATGCCCCAGATATTTGCCGTCGCGCACATCGTACACGTGAGCCGTTTTCGCCGCACGGACGGTCACCGGCCCCTCGACGTTCCGCGCAAAATAGTGAGCCCACAGGCCGGATCGCGCGGACGGTGTTTCGTAGTACCATGTCTCGGTGTCGAACAGCGGTCGGTTGTCGGCAAAGAACCGCAACCGGGGCTCGATTCCGGCCTGGGCGATCATCTGGTCGAAGATTGCCCAGTGCGATTGGCGGACCGAATCGGCGCCGCTCTGCTCGAGGCTGCGCTCGCCCGCCACGCCGCCCGTGAGGACTCGACGGTGGGCTTCGAGCGTCGAGTTGAGCCAGAACACGCGGCCTTGGCCCAACGGACGGACGGTCCAGACCGGGACCCGCTCGCCGTCCACCTGGGCCGTAGCCAAGGTCGTGGCGCCGCGCAGCGAAACATCCTTGTCGGCGACGTGCAGCCAGTGCGTCTGGCCGGCCGCGTCGATGGCCATCGTCCGCCCCAGCGCGACAGCCCGGTCGGTCGCCACGCCGGTCAGCGAGTCGGCCAGCGCGCCTTTGGGATGAGGCGCCCCGTGCAGATCGCGGCGTCCCACGCGACCGATGATGACGACCGTCCCGCCCTGTTCGGCGAACCGACGCACGGCTTCGATTTGCTCGCGCGACACGCAGGATGCCTGTTGGATCGCCAGCAGTCGATAGCCGTCCTTCTGCAAACGGCCCGCCACAACGTCGTCCAGGTCGACGAACGTGTGTTGGAAACCGAGCTCCTCGACGATCACCTTGGCGCGGCCGGCCAGCGCCGCGGCGTCGACCAGCCAGGAGGGATACGAGTACGCGATGGCGATCTTGTCGTCGGTAAAGCGGCTGGACAGGATCAGCCGATCGATGCCGCCCATCAGATCGGGGAACTCGTCCTTGGCCAATGCCGCATAGCCGGCCGTGGGACGTTGATCTGAGGTCAGCATGGCGTAATTCAACGAGCCCGGATCGCGGAGTTCCCAGAACCAGCAGAAGCTGCCTCCGTTCAGCAGCGACCGCCAGGGCGCGGCCCGCCGCTCGGGGCTGATCTCCATCATCCCGTACCCCTGCCATTCGCCGTGTCGCGTGCTGGGAGCGAAGCTGCGGAACAACTCTTCCAGGACGCTTTGCGTGCCGCCATAGCGGCTGGTGTATTGATACGATCGCGCATAGCGCCGCCAATCCACGGGCCACGTCACGTTCGGCTCGTAGACGCCCCATTCGCACACGGACAGCGCGGGATCGATCTCGCGAGCCCAGTCGGCAGGCGCCTGCATATAGTAATCACCCAGCACTTGGCCGATGTACATCCGGAACTCGAGCCACGGCGCAACGTTAGGCGAATCGCCCAATTCGCTGCGACGCCTGGGAAGCACGGCATCGAAGCTGGCGAAGCTCGCGCCCCACGTCCGGTTCAATTCAGCGACATCTTGGTAACGCTCGCTCAGCCACTGTCTGAATCCGGCCAAGGTCTGCGGATGAAAGTCGAAATCGTCCGACATCCGCCGCTCGTCGTCCAGGCCCAGCATCCACGCGCCGGACTCGAACTGGCGGCGAGCCTGAGCCTGCCAGGCTTCCTTCGTGGCCTGGACGGCCGCCGCGCTGGGCAGCAGCGGCGGGTGCATGATCAGGTTCTGGCTGTCCAGCTTGACCTGTTCGCCGCGCTGGGCATAGCGCTGCGAGGCGTTCAGGTTGCACATCGCCGTCTTGAACCCGCCCGTGGCGTACAACACGCGATCGTCGTAGGAGTGGCTGTGCAGCAAAACGCCGATCTGGCGCGCCGTAGCCAACATGCCTTGCAACTGCAGCACGTCGCGCTCCGGAGCGCCCCACACGCCAGGCAGGAAACGGTCGGCGTAAGCCGGCTGGTCCGGCAACAGACAGACATCGCCCACGGCTTCGGCCACCAGTCGCGATCTCGGGCCTGCGAGCGACGCGCGATCCGCCGACGGCGCGCGATCCGCGCCGCCATTGTCTGCTTCCGCCGCGCCGGCGTAGACACGAGCGACGACCTCGTGATAAACGCACAGGGGGCGGATGGCGTCGAGCGGCACGTCGATCGCCGCGCGGCCGTTCTCGAGTCGGAAATCCTGCCGGCGGCTGAGCACCACGCGGTCGAAGCGATCGATGACGTCGACGGTCAACCGGCCGGCGGGCGCCGTGCCCGCAAGTTCGACGACGCACGCGCCCGGCGCGGCGGCCCGGCGAAATACGGGTTCGGTCAGCACGCGCGCGGTCAGCGGCGACGCGGCCACGGCAGCCGCCGAACCAAAGGCCAGTAGTTTTCCGTCAGCGTCGCGAACGGCGATCTCGAGCGCCAGCGGGCCGCCCTCCAGGGCGTCGGCCAGCGGCACGGAGTATTGGCCGGCGCCGCCGCCAATCGCGACGGCGGCCTGGCCCGTCGTCCGCGCCTCCCATCGGCGGCTGCGACAGGTTATCGCCAGCGTGCCGGACAGCGGAGGACCATCGTTTCGGACGCTGACCTGAACCGAGTCGTCGCCCAGCGTGGCGGCAGTGATCGAGATCGGCGATTCGGCGGCGGCGGCCCAACGGATCGCGTCTGCCAAGCGCGCATAGCTGTACTCGAAGCCTCGCCAGCGAAGTTCCGACACCGCGTCGCGGCGCGAGCCGGAAGTCAGATCCGTCCAGCCTTGCAGCATCACGCGACCTTCGTCACGTGAACTGACCCATCGGCATGGCACGAGCACGACTCGTCCGCGGCCGAGGCGATAGCAATCCAGCTTGGGGCCGGCGACCGCCATGCATGACAGTGGCGGCGATTCGACGCGCTCGGCTTGGGCCAAGGCGTCCTGCAACGCCGGCTCGCTGTCCAAGTCGCGAAGCTGGATCACCGCGCCCATCCCGTCGCGAACGCGGTCCAGCAATTCGCCGGTCAGCTTGCGTTTCAACCCGAGATTCCAGTCGATTCCCAACGTGACGAGCACCATCGGGTCCCGCTGTCGCAGCCGCTCGCGGAACTCGTTCAATTCGCCTTGATGCAGCTCGTACTTGGGAACCGGGATCTTGGTGACGGCGAAATAGTCGGCCTCGATGTCCGCCCGTTGGCGAATCTCGCGGACGTGGCCCAGCGTCGAATCGGCCGGCGACAAAAAGAACGCGCGCACCGGACCCCGCGCGTGGCCTTTGGCCAAGGGCAGGTGCGGCGTCACGAAATCCGGGTCGATCGTCTTGAACTGCGGATTCATCTTCGCCGGCCCCAGGCCGAGGCCGCCGTCACGGACGCCTCGCTTTTCGCCCTCGGGCGGCGTGGCCTTGTAGACCAGGCGCGTCCGGCCGATCTCGATCGGTTTTTCCATCGTCAGCCGGCCGCCCTTGCCGCTGGCCGTGACGCGCAGCACGTACAGGCCCTGGGCGCCGATGCGCAGTTGCGTTTCCAGCGTCGCCGTCTCAGCCACTTTCAAGTCCACGGGACGCGTTTCGTCGAGGATCGTGCGGTTGTCTTCGCGCCGCACGCAGGCCACGTGAACCGAGACGCGCCGCGCTGCGCCGCTGGCCAGAAACACTTTTACGGGCAGCGTCGCATCGGGCTTGAGCTCGGCGGTCGCGACGTCTTCGATGGCCGTCGCGCCGCAGCCAACCAGGACGCCGCCGGCCAGATCGCCGTTCATTCCGTCGAACGCCCCGAAATCGGTGAACGGCAGGAATGTGTAGCGAAAAGTGATCGAACTGCCGGGCGCGATGGTCCGGCGACGCATCACGACGTGATACGTCGATCCCACAGTTTTGTACATCGAGACCTGCATCGCGTCGACGTCGGGCCAGTCGAAGCTGAATCCGGCCCCCAGCCCGCGCTCGTTGACGCCGCCGATCCAGGCGTCGGCGACCTCTTGCGCAAACACAAAGCTGGACGCCCGCTCCTCGGCCGGATCCACGCCCGTAATTTTGCCGTCGATGCCCGGCATCGCCACACAGGTTTGCACACGACCCAAGTTCACTCCGTTAAATGCGTCGAACAGGACCGAGTGTTCGGCCGTGTCCGTATTGACGATCTCGTTTTCGACGCGAATCGCAGGCGTGTCGCGATGCAGGAACAGACGCCGGCGGTTCAGGATCTTGTCCATCCACGGTTGGCCGCCATCGGTTGAGCTGCGCGTCTCGAACTCGAGAACCAGTTCCTGCGCGTCCTGTCGTAGGACGCGGTACGTCGCGGTCTGGCGCGACTGCCCTTTGAGCTCCAACTCGTTGATGTTCCGCGTGCGGCCTTCGATCGGGTCGGGATCGGCCAATCGCACCCAATCGCGAAAGCTGTTCATGTGGTTGCTGTAGTAATTCTCGGCCCGCAGCTCGTGATCCAGCGGTTTGTAGAGCATGGAATCCGCCGAGCCCGTCTCCCAGAGGATGAAGCGGAACTTGTACCAGGGCGTCTCGACCAGCACGACGTCGGGAACGCCGTCCGCCTCGCGTTCATCGACCGGCGTGACCGTAAACGGGGCCGGTGCCGCAGCCGCGGCCAACGACCACATCGCCAGCCACATCGCCAGCCATCTCGTCGACCTCGTCGCGAGCCGCCTGGCGATGGCGACAACGGCCCGTGATCGCGCCTTCGGCGGCCAGGGATCAACATTGCGACCCGCCGTCCGAATCGCTGGACTGTATCGTTGTTCCCGCATGGGATGTGTCTCCGCGTGCACTGACGAAGGATCAAACGCCGCCTGTCGCGAGATCAAGTCGCAACCAGACGCAATGTCCGATGGCGGCGTTCCGGAGGATGGGTGTAATGGACATGATGGACGCGACCGAGCGCGACGGACGCAACGGAAGGCGTCAGACGCAACAGTGCGCGCCGGACGCGACAGTGCGCGCCGGACGCGACGGAGCGCGACGGACGCGCCGGAGCGCGTCCCTCCAGGGGGGCGACATCGGCTTGGAGGGCCACGCTCCACGCGTGGTCGCGCCTTATCGTAGTCGCGCTTCCCCATCGCCGCGCTGACTCGAACACAAGTTATTGTGACAAAATTCACGGGGGATATAGAACCGTACTACCGGAAATCGTCCGTTCCGCCATCGCACGGCGCGGGTTCGGCGCATGAGACGCGCTGTACGTTGCGATGCTCCGGCGCGGCTATGGCCCTTCGTTGATCAGCAGCCACGTCCCCGTCTTGCCGGCCACGGCGATGTCGGGGCGTCCATCGCCGTTCAAGTCGGCGACGCAGATCTGCATTCCCGTCCCCACGCCGCCGCCGGGCGGGCTGATCGTGCGGCGCACAAATCGCGCGGCCCGCTGGTCCCATTTGTAGTAGTACAGACACTCCGGCTCGGCGGCGCCCGGATCCAGATCGCCGTGCCCGCGGACCCGCTTGCCGGTGATCAGCTCTCCCTGTCCGTCGCCGTCCAAGTCTGCCCAGGCGAGGCTGTGGGCCTGCGACCACGAGTCGTCGATCAGATGTTCGGTCCAGGTGGTGGTTCCGTCGGCTGCGGGCGGTCCTTGCTCGCGCCAATAGAGGCCATAGTCGTGCCCTCGCCCCCACACGATGTCGTTGCGGCCATCGCCGTTGACGTCGACGACCAGGAACGGCGACGACGCGATGCGGAGCTTTGTTTCCGGGTGCAGTCGCCACGGTTTGGCGAAGACGTCGTCGCCGGGATTCTCGTACCAGCCGACCGCGCACAGGATGTCCTGGCGCCCGTCGCCGTTGACGTCGCCGATCGCATAGCCGTGCCCGCATCCGTCTGCGCCGAGCACGATCCGTTTGACCGCGGGTTTGCCGTCGACCGGCGTCGTGAACTTCCAGGCCGCCAAGGGGTCTTTCGGAACCCAGCAGTGGACGATGATCTCGGGCGTCCCATCCCCATCCAGATCGGCCAGGTGAAAGGCCTCGTTCTCGCCCCGCGCGGTCACCAGGACGTGGCGTTCCCATTTCCAGCCTTTTTCCAATCCCTTGGCGCCCGGGTTCTTGTACCAGCACAGCTCGGGCTCGGTCCAGCCGCCGCTGATGACGTCCGGCCAGCCATCACCGTCCACATCCCAGATATGATCGCCGTTGTTCGCAAAGAACTCGTCTTCGCCAAAGCCCAGCGAGACTTGCGGAATGTCGCGCAGCGGGCGCGGCACGAAATCGGGAGCGGCGAACCAGTGCGTGCCCGCGACGATGTCGGGACGGCCGTCACGATTGACGTCGGCGATTGCGCAGCCCTCGTTGGGGCTGATCATCAAGCAGCGTTTCGAGAACCGCAATCCGCCAGATTCGTCCGCCCCCACGCTGGACGACGCCGGAAACGCCAAGAGGCAAACCGCCGCAATCGAGCTGACGATTTCGCAAAGCATAAGACGGCGACTGCACATGAGATTTCCTCCCCCCTGGCAAAAAAGAGACGCCCGTGACCAGACTGCTTGCATCGGTGGATGCCCTGTATCCGCGTCCGGCCGTGTCCATCCGTGGTTCGTCCCGACACCTCGCGCGGCGTTTCCCAGACGTACAACTTGACGCCTGGATTTCACGCGTGGCAGCATCCCTCGTGGGGGCTGCGGGCAAACATCGGTTGCTTCGGCGCGTGATGCCAGTGCGCTTGGCTCTCGTCCCGTTGGAAGATGGATGAACACGTCTGTGCGAGTTTGTCCAACTGATCGACTTCGGCATGTGTGACCGGCTGCAGGCGCTTGCCGGCCTCGATCGCCTTGTCCAGCAGATCGAGAAACGACGGAGGGATGCACGAGACGACGCCGGGTTGCGACAAGCTGAAGCGAATTGCCATGTCCACTTCGTCCGGCGTTTCCATCGAACGATACCACCACTTGCGCGTCCGCTCGACGTCAGCCGGCCAGCCGCCGCGCGACATGGCCTTGATGGCCAATACGGCAACGCCCTGCTGTTGAGCCAGCTCGATCACGTCCTTGCCGAATCCATACCGCAGATACTCGACGAAGCTGATCGGGAACATCACCGTGTCGAAGCGAAATCCCTGCATCACCCGCAACGCGGCCTTGGTGGTGTGCGCCGAAAATCCCAGGTATTTGACCTTGCCTTCTTTCTGGGCCTCGAGCATCGTCTGAATCACGCCGTCGGGCCCCAAGGCCTGGTCGACTTCGTCTTTCCACCGCAGATGGTGCATCTGGTACAGATCGAAATGATCCGTCTTCAGCAGCTTGAGCGACTGTTCCAGCTCGTGCCGTGCGCTGGCCTTGTCTCGTTTATTGGTCTTGCAAGACAGAAAATACGAGTCGCGGTCGATCCCTTCCAGACCGATGCCCATCTTGGTTTCACATTGACCGTTGCCGTAGGCCGGCGCCACGTCGTAGTAGTTCACGCCCCGTTCCATCGCCGCGCGGATCCCCGCGGTGCACTCGGCCTGGCCATGATGGATCAGCGCCAGCCCAGGAAATCCCACCACGGACAGCTTCTGACCGGTTCGTCCCAAGACGCGACGCGGCAGACCGGCGACCGCGTCGTCCGCGGCGTTCGATTCGTCCGCGGCCACCGCGTGCTCTAACCCCAGCGCCAGCGAGCCCGTCGCCCCACCGACCGATTTCAAAAACGTTCGACGCTCCATACCGTTCTCCTCGTGTTGCGGCAGTGAATACCCAACAGCGACCGCGTATTATCGAAACCGTCGGTTCGCTGACAATTTGCCCTGAGCTTTCCCACGGACCGTCGCTGCGTTCGTGGTTGCCTGGCTTATTTGTTTCGGCGGCTGTGCCCCCTATATCGACGCTCCGGCATTGTAACGAGAATCCGCGCTGAGTTTCAAACACCTTTTCACGCCAATTCGACTCACGAGCGGGCAACCCTGCGTCGCGGCTGGCAAGAGGACGGTTGCTCAACGGCCGACGGATGCAGCGTGTGCCCCGAAACGTCAGATGCAGCGCAGCCTCGTCCACGCTAGACGGCGACCGGCGCCATCGGCCGCCTCAATGCGGCACAGTGAGGTCGTGGTAAAGCACTGCGCGTCTTCGTGTCTTCGTGTCTTCGTGTCTTCGCGGCTGAGTTCTACGCGCCGTGTGCGCATCTTGTACACTGGATGGATCCCAGTTGGTCGCGACCGCTGGCCGCTGGCCGCGGGCATAGCAAGGCGTTCTTCGCGGCTGGTCTGCGCCCTTGTGTGAGCCCCTGTTTATAATTCAGAGAATTGTCTTGAACCCCGTCTCGGCAACCGAGATGCGACCACCGAAACAAGAGGCGACGGAGATGGCGAAATCGGCTGGCGAAGACGAGTTGATTTTCGAGGCGCTCGAACGAGCGTTGGCTGATCCGACCCCGCGTAAACTGCACGGTACGAAGGCCAATCCGGGCATCTTTCTCTCGTCGTCGGTCGCCGCCAAAAGGGCCGCGCAACGATGCTTGGACCAGCATCTGATCGCGGTGTGCGACGAACTGCGAACGAAATCAAAGGTGACGCCGCTCTACGGCCTGGCGCCCGCGGGCATCGGATACCTGCTGGAACAGGCGCCGGCCCAGCGTTTGCTGACGGCCACGCGGGATACGGCCGACCGCTTGGTCGATGTCGTCACGGGTTGCCAGCAAACGCTGGTCGGCGTCCAACGACAGATGGCCAGGCTGCAAGAGGTCGTCCAGGCGGCGAGCGCGCGGCTGTCGGTTCCGAACATCGACCAGATGCTGGCGACAGTGGCCGGCCGCCATGCCACGTCCAGTGCGTCGCCGGACGGAGCCAGGCCGCCGCACGGGACCAAACCGCCGGACGGAGCCCAGGATCGAGCGGCGAACGATGCCGCGCTGGCGAGCTTGACGTTCGAACATATCCAACAGCATACTCGTCAGGCTCCGCTGCGACCGTTGGCCCTGCCTCAGTTGTGGGAACGCGTTCGCGCACAGCGGCCCGGCCTTAGCTTAGGCGCCTTTCACGACGCGCTGCGCAGCCTGGCTGCGGCAGGACGGATTCGGCTTTCTCCTTTTACCCAAGCGATGTATCAGTTGGCGGAACCGGAGTGCGCAATGATCGTCGGCCGCGAGATCATGTACTATGTTGAAAGCGTTTGAGCAGCAAGCCCTCTATTTCCTGCGCGGCGAGGAGAATCCGTTCGACGCGTTCGTGGTTCCGGACAAGCCGGCGCATGCCTTCGCCGCTTGCCACGTCGAGGCCGTGCACCAGACGCAATTCGAGCAGATCTGTCGGGTCATCGACAAATACCGCACCCCCGATTACCGGGGCCAGCAGCAACTGCACGATTCGCGGGTGCTGGTGGTTCGCGGAGTCCGCGGCAGCGGCAAGACCCATCTGCTGCACATCCTTCGCGGGCGCGACACGGTGGCGCCCGAGGTGTGGGTCTGTCCGCGACATTATGATCCCGGCTTTCCGTTCGCCGAGTATCTGCTGAGCGAATTGGTTCGCGCCCTGCTGACAAGCGAAGATGCAGACGCGCCGGCGCGGCTGCGCTGGATCGCTCGCGAGCTGACGCGCCGCTTGTGTTGCGAGGCGGTCTGTGCGTTGAATTGTCCCGAGTGGCTGGTGTGGGCTCGGCCCTCGCGATCACGAGCGATGATGCCGCGTCGGGCTGCGCGCCGCTGGGCGGATCGCGAAGCTTTGTTGGAGGCGTTGGCTCGGGAACGTACCGTGCGGTTACCCGAATTGTGCGACCGTTACGGACTGCCACCCGACGCGGCGTGGGCGTTGATTCTGCGACACGTCGAACGGACCGAGCTGGGAACCGGGATCGCCGTGCGCATGCGTCGCGAGGTCATCCTGGCTTTTGCCGAACTGACGATGCGCGACAACCCGACACGTTTGGCTGCGCTGTTGGAGCAAGATTTCGCCCAGCCCGACGCGGCGTTCCCGCCGGTGCGCGCCGATTGGGTGACGCAGATGTTGCAGACGCTGGTCGAAACGCTGGCGGCCGTAGGCGTGCCGGTGATCATTGCGCTGGACAACATGGAACGGCTGCTGGCGCCGCGCGGTCCGGTCGACAACGCGGCAGCTCAGGCTTTTTTCCACGGCTTGGCGCATACGGTCGATCAGACCCGCGGAGTGCTGTTGATGCTGTTCGTCGAACGCGGGCTCTGGAACGAGTTCAGCGGCTCGATCAGCTCGTTTGCCGAGCAACGCCTGCGGCAGGGCGTTCGCATCCGAGACTACGGCTGCGTCTGGGATCTTGAGCTGCCGCCGCCGACGCCCGAGCAGGTCGAGCAGGTCGTCCGGCGACGGATGACGCCGCTGCTGGCCCGCGCGCCGCATGGTGATCAGTTGGCCGCGTGCTTTCCGTTCACCGTCCAGGAAGTCCGCCAGATCGCCACCGAAGGGGTGGATGTGTTGCGCACCGCGCTGTTGCGGCTGCGCGACCGCTACGACGAACGGGTCCTGCCGAACGGTCAACTGGACCAGCGTGCGCTGGCCACGACCGCGTCGCCAGCGCCCGCAACGGACGACTCGCCGCTGCCACCAACCGCCGACGCCTGGGAACGATCCTGGGACGAAGCCGTCGCCAACGGTCGGCGGCGATTCGGCATGTCGCGGCGGGTCTCGTTCAATCAAGAACTGCACGCCGGTCTGGGGCGTTGGCTGCGGGCGATGATCGGCCACGAGGTGCGCGGTTGGCGGCTGAGCGACGTGCGCTCGGCGGTTACGTTCGGCGACCATCCGATCTTCGGCTCGGTGACCCTGACCGTCTGGCACAGCGGGCAACACGGGACGGTTCGAGTCGCGCTCGGTCCCGTCTTGGGCGAAGGCCGTTCGATGCCCAAAGACTTGGAAGTCAAACTGTCGGTGCTCGACCAACGGCCGCAGCTCGCCGAGCAACTGGTCGTGCTGTGGCCAGTCGCCCAAAGCCGGATCGGGGTCGAACAACTGCCGCCCGCGACACGCGAGATCTGGAACGTTGCGGCGACCTCGCGTCCTGTATCGCTGTGCTGTCTGACGGTGACGGACCTGGCCTGGTTGCTGGAATTTCCGGCATGGTTTGGCGAACGGGTTGCGGTCCGTTTGTCCCGACCCTCGGAAGCCGCGGAAGCCGCGGAA
>JAVYAJ010000011.1:0-8038 GCA_032229885.1 Candidatus Anammoximicrobium sp.
CCTAACCCAGTCACGTGCCACTAACCCACAAGTGTACTGTACACGCCACTGTACAAGATGCGCGCACCGTGCGCGCATGATACGAACTAAGACTCTACAGGGCCAATGGGTCGGAGAGGTCTTCTGAGGACAGCCCGGCCGCGGATTGTCCCAAAGCTGTGCGCTGGCCGCCGCCGATCAGCGCACCGGTCGCACGTGCAACAGCCGCGCCCGCGCGCCTTGCAGCGGGATTTCGAGCACCTGCTCGCCGGCCGCGACCTCGCCGATCACTTGACCGCCGAGCAGGTCATGGACTTGCGACCGGGCGGGAACCTGCAGGCGGACCTTCAGCCGGCCCGAGGTCCGACCGAAATAGTCGGCAGCCAACAGCAGGATGTCCTCGCCATGGCGAATGCCGCTGACACGGCCCTCGCCCTCGATCTGCGCAGCGTCGCCCACCAGTTGGCCCTGGATCAGCGCGTCTTCCACCGGCGCCAGCGCGCGGACGACGCGATTGTAAGCCACCAGGTTCTCGACGTCCCACACGCGATTGGACCAGAACCAGACACCGCGCGCGCCGTTCAGATAACATTCGAGCAGCGCCCACTGAAAACAGTCGGCCGCGAAAGTCCCACCGTCGCCGGGTGTGAGCCAGGGCAGCACGTCGCTGCGCTCGAGCGCTCCGCGGTCGGCGCGCACTTCGTCGCCGATCAATCCCAGATGATACGGATTCAGACAGGTATAGGTGGAGACTTGGCTGGATTGCATCCAATCCGGATACAACTGGTCGACGGACCACAGCTTCTGGTAGGCCGAGCCGGGGCGGAAGTCATAGCCGCCGATCTCGAACGGCTCGGCGCCGGCCTGCTGGCAGGCAGCGCGGGCCGCGGTGACCAGCTCGCGCCACATCTGAGTTCCTTTGGCGGCCATCCACTGATCCCAATCGGCCATCCCCGACGCGCGGAAATCCTCTTGGCAGCGTCGGCACGCCGCGCTTTCCGTCGGCCCGCGCCAACCCCAAAGCTCGATGTCCAACGACGCGAACTTGGGCCGAGCCAGCGCTGTCTCGCGGGCGAACCGCTCGATCTCTTCGCGATAGTGCGGACCGCGATATGCGGGACAGAACTGCGTGCTGGTCTTGCCGTCGGCCAACTGGTGGTACAACTCCGGATCGCTCCGGTGACGCTGCAACATCCGATGAAAGGTCGAATCGATCGTGGCGATGAAGAACCCCCGTTCCCGGGCTTCCTCGACCAAACGCCAGTCCGGGTCGTCCTCCTTCATCCACATCGGGAACAGCGGAAAGGTATTCAACCCGACGTGCTGCCAGACGTCCAACGCGTCGGGCCACCGCGCCGTATCGCTCGCCGACCACCATCCCAGCGAGACCATCATCTGTCGCAGCCGCGGCGCCGCCGGGATCGTCACAGCTTCGAGCGGCACTTCGACGCTCGGGCCTTCGTGTTGCGCGTCGACCACCTGGTATCGCAACTGGCCGCGCTGACCGTCCTTCCAGCCCGTTGCCCGGAGATACAGCCGCCCGGCCGTCTTTGTGCTCGCGCCGGCCGGAACCGCCAGCCGATAGCGGGCTGTCCCGTCGGGCGCGGCTTCGGCCCGCAGGTCTGTTGTCGTGGGCTTGCCCAACTGGGCGGCCAGCAGCTCGACGCCCGCGGGCAGATCCAACACCAGCTCGACCGGCGCCCGCTGCTTGTCCTCGGTCGGCGTCACGATCCCCAACGGCACGGGACCACAGACGTTCGTGGCCAGCACGAGGACCGGCTTGTGAAAGTACGGCTGCGGTCGAGACACGCTGAAGTCGCTCGCTCGCGGCGACGCCGAGGCGCGAGCGTCCGATGCGCCACTGTCCGACGCGGGCGCCGTCGTCGCAGGCGCGCCGAACACGTACAGCTCGTCGCTGGCGCTCAGCCCGGCCGTGTACATCCGATAGCCCACCCACCGTCCGTGCGCGGCCAGGTCCGTAAAACGCAGACAGTGAATCCAGCTCTTGCCGGCGTCGTCGGGGACGCCGAAGCGCCGGAGATCATCCGGTCGCCAGCGCAAGAACTCGCCGACCTTTTCGTAGCGTTCGCCATCGGAACTTACCAGCACCTCGACCCAGACCGGCAGGCTAATCCCCGGTTGGGCCGAACCGCCCAACAGGCGGATGGCGATCTCGTCAATCCGCGCCGTTTGGCCCAGATCCACGGCCAAGTTGACGCGCCCGCCGTACGACCAGCCGACGGCGCGGCGATCGAACCAGATCGAGCGGTCCGCGCGGGTGGTCAGTTGGCCGTCGGTCAGGTCCGTCGCGTCAGTGTCGCCCGCGGCGGTGAGCCCATAATCCGGCGCCGGGGCGAAGACGACCGGCCGGCCCGCGGCCAGATTCTGCCGGCCTTCCAGCGGCGGCAATTCGACAGGGCGCAGCTCGTCTACGGCGCCGCCGAACGCGGCGACGATACATAGTTGAACCAAGCATGAACTCATCGACGGGGACTCCGATTTCTCGAGGGCGTCTTGTCACAAAAATGCCGACCGACATGAACCATGTTATACTTCGCCCGATGGAGCGGCCCAATAATGGCGCGGCAGGCAACGCCAGACGAAGTGGCGAGCGTCGAAGGCGCAACCGAGAGCGGCGGTTTCGGCTGACTACGGTGACCATGGCGGGGCCGTCAACGAGGTGCAGGCCGTCGACGAGGTGCAGCGGACTTCGGTCTGTCTGTGCCACAGACGATTTGACGCTCGGCCGATCATTCTCGCCCGGGCGCCGGTATACAATGGAAGCTGATCTCGAAGCAAACGGTCGGACGCGGATGCAAAGGCGCCGGAGATCCGCGTCGAACGGTGCGGACCCGAGAAACGCTGACAACACAGGAGCACACTATGTCCCCGCGCATCGACGAACATCGCCGTCGTTTCCTCCAAACCAGCCTGGCGGCCGGAATCGCGGCGCCGTACCTTGTCCCCGCGTCGGTTTTGGGCGGTGACGACCAGCCGCCGCCGAGCGAACGGATCCGCCTGGGCCTGATCGGTTGTGGCGGGATGGGCCGCGGCAATCTGGGAAACTGTGCCCGGTATCCGGACGTCGTGGTGACCGCGATCTGCGACCCCTGGAAAGAGCGTTGCGACGCTGTCGTCGAGCAGTTCAAAGCGACCGCCAAGGGACATCGAGACTTCCGCGAACTGCTTGACCGAGCGGACGTCGATGCGGTCATCATCGCGCCGCCGCCGCACTGGCACACGCTGATCGCGGTCGCCGCTGTCGAGGCTGGCAAGGACATCTATCTACAGAAACCGATGACGTTGTACCCCGACGAGACGTTGGCGGTGCGGAATGCGGTCAACAAGCACGGGCGGATCAGCCAGATCGGCACTCAGATCCACGCGGGCGAAAATTATCGGCGCGTCGTGGAATGGATCCGGTCGGGAAAGCTGGGTCCTGTCAGCGTTGTGCGGACCTTCAACGTCATGAATCAAGGTCCGGATGGACTCGGACACGCGGCGCCGCAGGATCCGCCGGCGGGTCTGGACTGGGATCTGTGGTTGGGTCCGGGGCCGGCGATCCCCTACAATCCGATCCTGGCCGCCAGCAGCTACAATCACTGCTCGTTCTGGGCCTATTCGGGCGGCTGGACGCCCGGCATGGCGCCGCACATCATCGACCTGCCCATCTGGGCCCTGGATCTCGGCGTGCCGCTGGTGACCCACTGTTCCGGCGGGCGCTATGTGATCCGCGACGATGGCGACGCGCCGGACGTGCAAGAGGTGCTGTGGCAATACCCAAATCTGACGATGACGTGGATGATGAGCACGTGCAACAGCTTTGCGTTCGACTTTGGTCGCGGCTCGCCAGCGCGGCGGTTGGGGATCTACTTCCACGCGTTGCGAGGCACGCTGTTCGCGGATTATGGCAGACACGAAGTCGTCCCAGAGGGCGCGCTGCTCGAGGACGCCGCCGCGCCGGAACAGAGCCTGGCCAGCTCGCCGGGCCACGAACGCGAGTGGCTGGACTGCGTCAAGAGCCGCCAGCAGCCCAGTTGCAACGTGAACTACCACTACAAGGTGGACCTGGCCCTGACGCTGGCCAACCTCGCGTACAAGCTGGGGCGTTCCGTGCGGTTCGACCCCCAGACGGAAAAGATCGTCGGCGATGACGAAGCGGCCCGCATGGCTCGGCCCGTCTATCGCGACCCGTGGAAGTTCCCGGCCCAATATCTGGATGCCTGATCCGCGACGGACGCCGCGCCAAGCAGACGCGCGCCAGGGCGGGCATAGCCCTGGCAATATACGGCGCCGAGCACGCGGCGACGGAGCGTGTCGAAGTCGGCTGCCTGTCCGTTCACCGCGGCGCGTGCGCAAGCTGCGGCGCCGCCGGATGCTCCGATCGATGGCCTTGGCGATTGCGTCGTCCCCGGGTTCGATGTACAACGAGAATCGCGAGATTGTTGCGGGAGGATGATTCGTAGGCGGCGCGACCCTGCGCGCCGCCACGATTTGGCCCGTCGCCGCGGGGCGACGAGAAGACGCAGGGATCGCGTGGCCGGGCGCGAGGCAGACGCGCCACACACAATGGCCTGGCGGCGGTTCAAGAAAAGGGTTGCGACGATGAACTTCTTGATGGCTCAGAACGAGGGCGACTTGCGGACGATGATCGGCGTGGTCGTCGGCGTGATGATCTTGCTGGCCTTGATGGTCGTCTTCGGCGTTTTCGCGCGCTATTTCCGACTCTGGATCCAATGCGTGCTGACCAAAGCCGGCATCTCGATCTGGGATCTGTTGGGCATGACTTTCCGCAAAGTCAATCCCGCGATCATCGTGCGCAGCAAGATTATGGCCGTCCAAGCGGGTTTGACGGACGAGATGGGCATCACCAGCCGCTCGCTCGAAGCGCACTATCTGGCGGGCGGCAACGTCCCGCTGGTGATTCGCGCGTTGATTGCGGCCCAAAAGGCCAAGATCATTCAGTTGTCGTTTCGCGAGGCGACCGCGATCGACCTGGCAGGCCGCAACGTGCTCGAGGCGGTCCAGACTAGCGTCTATCCCAAGGTGATCGATTGCCCGCCGAGGACCGGCGGCAAGAACTCGCTGGATGCCGTGGCCAAGAACGGGATCCAGCTTCAGGTCCGCGCCCGCGTAACGGTGCGAGCCAACCTCCAGCAATTGATCGGCGGCGCGACCGAAGAGACGATCATCGCCCGCGTCGGCGAGGGCATCGTCAGCGCGATCGGGTCGGCCGAGACGCATGCCGAGGTGCTCGAGAACCCCGACATGATCTCCAAGGCGGTGTTGGCCCGCAAACTGGACTCGCAGACGGCCTTCAAAATCGTCTCGATCGACATTGCCGACATCGACGTAGGCGACAACATCGGCGCGCGTCTGCTGGCGGATCAGGCCGAAGCCGATACGCGCGTGGCCCGCGCTCAGGCCGAAGGACGCCGCGCCGCGGCCGCGGCCCGCGAGCAGGAGATGTTGGCCGCCGTCGAAGACAGCCGCGCCAAGGTCGTGGACGCCGAGGCCGAGGTTCCGCGGGCGATGGCCGAGGCTTTTCGATCCGCCAAGCTTAGCGTGCTGGATTATTTCAAGCTGCGCAACATCCAGGCCGACACGGAAATGCGCAAATCGATCGCCACGCCCCCTAGCGCCGCAGGTCGCCCGGCATGAGCTTCCTCCGAAACCTGATGGACGCGTTGCAGGAAATCGCCGACGCGCAGCAGGCCGCCGCCAACCAGGCGGCCCAACAGCGCGAGGCGCAGCAGCAACAAGCCCAACAGCGCAAGGCTCAGCAGCGCAAGACCCAACGGCGCAAGACGCAACAGAGCCAAGCCCAGCCCGCAGCTCGGCCTCGTCCTGAGCAAGGCAAAGTGCTGGATGCCGAGGTTGTCGAAGCGACGCCGATTCGACGCCGCGCGGCCGTGACCCAGCACGTCGCACAGCATTTGGACACGAGCGCCATCACGGCCAGCACACAGCAGTTGGGCGCCGAGGTCGGCCAAGCCGACGCCAAGGTGGAAACACGTCTGCGGGAAAAATTCGACCGCGAAGTCGGCCGGCTGGGGGACACCGACCAGCAGACGGATCCCGTGGCGGGCTCGACCCTCGCCGCTCAAGTGGCGGGCATGTTGCGCAATCCACGGTCCGTCCAGCAGGCGTTCATCCTGAACGAGATCTTTACCCGCCCTGAACATCGCTGGTAACGTTGTCGAGCAACCGTGGCCAGCGACTGTTCGGCTCATTTGTCCTTTGTCGAACTATGCTGAAGATCGAACCGGGCAAGACACGTATCGGTTGGATCGGCGTCGGCGTGATGGGCGCGCCCATGTGCGGCCATCTGCTCGCCCGCGGGTTCGCGACGACGATCTATAACCGCACGCGCGACAAAGCCGAGCCGCTGTTGGCTCGCGGCGCAGCGTGGGCGGACACCCCGCGCGACGTGGCCCGCGCCAGCGACGTGGTCTTCAGCATCGTGGGCTATCCGCGCGACGTCCGTGCCGTGATTTTGGGAACCGACGGTGCGCTGGCCGGATGCCAGCCGGGCAACGTCCTCGTCGACATGACGACCAGCGAGCCATCACTGGCGGTCGAGATCGCGGCGGCCGCGGACGCGCGCGGCGTACACAGCATCGACGCGCCCGTGTCGGGCGGCGATGTGGGCGCCCGCGAAGCCCGGCTGTCAATCATGATCGGCGGCGACGACGCGGTCGTCGAAGCCTTGCGCCCGTGTTGGGAGGCGTTGGGCAAGACATTCATCCGCCAAGGCGGCCCCGGCGCAGGCCAGCACACCAAGCTGGTGAACCAGACGTTGATCGCCGGGAATATGGTCGGCGTCTGCGAAGCGCTGCTGTACGCCGATCGGGCAGGCTTGGATCTGAACCGGGTGCTCGAATCGGTCGCTTCCGGCGCCGCAGGCAGTTGGTCGCTGGCCAATCTCGGTCCGCGGATCATCGGGAACGACTTTGCCCCCGGGTTCTTCGTCGAACACTTTATCAAAGATCTGGGGATTGCCTTGGACGAGTCCCGCCGAATGGGCCTGGCGCTGCCCGGGTTGGCGCTGGCCAATCAACTGTACTTGGCCGTCCAAGCCCAAGGCCACGGTCGCCGCGGGACCCAGGCCCTGCAGTTGGCATTGGCATCGCTCGCTGGCATCGATTGGTCCGAGCGCGATTCACCCACCTGACCGCACCGCCCCCTTCGGGCGGTGATCAACCACGCGCGGCTCGGAAGGGCGCCCGGTACAGCGGACTTCCGTTCTCGAAGTCGTGCATTTCTTGGATTTACGCCGAAGCCATCGTACACCGAAGCCTCGGGCCGCAGCACAGGCGCGCCCTGGCCGGTTGAAAACTTGGCCTTGTTCCAGGTGACGTTTCTTCCGGTTTTTGTTGTGCCTCGGAGAAAGCCTGAAGGGCGCGGCAGTCAGGGTGGCACGCCCAGAGTGATCGCGATGGGCGTGGCGTGATGGCGTTCGGTCCTGGATGAGCAGAACGAGTGGTGGCAGGGGCGAGCGCCACTCCAGCACACTAGACCCGAGGTTCTGGCGCAAAGTGCCAATGGGCTGCATTATCGACGCTCAACGTTCCAAGGCAGTCTCGTGCAGCTCCGTATCTCGGCGACTCCGTGAGAACTTCCTTGTCGAGCGAACGTCAGAACTGAGCGACGCGGGCGGCCCCAACGCGTTCGAATCGCCGAGTGACGCAGCCCCCCCAGCGTTCGCTCCAGTGATCTTGTTCGACGCTTATTTCGGTGGTAGCTGGAAGTGGCCCGCTACAATTCCGGGAACAGTGATGTCCTCATCCAGTTCCTCCCAGCGCAACGTATACCCGTTCACTTCAACTTGGACTCGTGCCAGTTGCTCTTCGGTCGCCGCCGCCAGGATACGGAACCGGTTGGCCGGAAAGCCGACGATTCGTCCGTCGTGAAGCTCCACGTAGATCGTGCCCTTTCCGCAGACGTGCGCGTGGCAAAACATTCGGCGAGGCGGGGGCGAGCGACGGGTGCCGGGAGATTCCGGGGCGTGCGGTGCGAGAGCGGGGCACCACGGGCCGTGGTGGTTGCGGACGTAGGC
>JAVYAJ010000012.1:0-9735 GCA_032229885.1 Candidatus Anammoximicrobium sp.
AATGTTTTTCAGACAGCGACAGCGTTAAGTTGTTGAATGATTACATCTTGTGCTTGCAGTAGCTCTGTGTCCTCTGCGCCTCTGCGTTTCATCGACGTTCTTGCGCGGGCGAACTGGCCGGGCTACATGAAAATACGTTTTGGAAACGCAGAGACGCAGAGGACGCTGAGATTTCGGTGCCCCGTCGTGGCCGGGAGAGACGTGACAGGCGAATCACGGCGGATGGGCACGGATAGCGTGGATGAAGAACAACAGTTGGACGCGATGTCCCTATTCGTGTGATTCATGGTCTTCCTCAAATTTCTCGGCCCTTGTTTGGTTGCGGCTGCGGGCCGCGCTCGGACGGATTGTAGCTAAACGACCGGTAATGACGATTATATTGGCATGGTCTGGGTCGAGCCGGCCTGGCAGCTCAAATTCGATTAGGCTGCGTATCCGGAATGATCGAATTAAACAGAAACCGGTCCGGCGGCGCAAGCGCGCCGCGGGCGACGGACGCACGTCTCGTGGACGGATCGATCGCTCATTCTTAGTCGAGGCAAGGAAGTGTCACCCGTGAGACAATTCGGATTCTTGATACGGATATCGGCCATTCCAGCCCTCGTCTCGTTGATTGTCATCGGCGGATTGGCAGGCGAGGTCGGTGCACAGGACGGAGTCTCGACGGCTGACCGGCGAATCGGCCGGCCGGCACAGCAGCTCGAGATGATCGTCAACACGAGCCAGGTGCTTAAGCAACGGAAAAAGATCCGTCGAGTGTTCGTCGTCAATCCTGAGATCATTCAGGCGACGCCGCTGGCGCCTACGGAGGTGCAAATTGCGGCACTGACGCCCGGTGTGACGCAACTGAATCTCGATGAAGAAGACGGCAGGATCACGACTTGGGACGTGACAGTCACCCCGGACACCCGGCAACTGCGCGAGGTGCTGCAGTCCGAGTTCCCGGACGCTACGCTGCGCATTCGCCCGCTTGCCAAGAGCGTGTACATCACGGGATATGTGCCTCGACCCGAGATGGTGCACGAGATCACGACACTCGCCAAGGAATACCACCAGGAGGTGATCAACGGAATCGCGGTCGGCGGCGTCCATCAGGTGGCGCTGCATGTCAAGGTGATGGAGGTCTCGCGGACCAAACTCCGTCAGCTAGGCCTGGATTGGCAGTTCCTGGGCGACGATATCAGCGTGGCGCAGGGAAGTGGAGCGGTGTTGTCCCACTCGGCACAGCCCCCGGGCAGTGGCCTGACCAGCGACACGATTCGCTTTGCCGTGTTCGGTGACGCCAGTTCGTTTCTGGGATATCTCCAGGCGCTGCGCAGCCAGAACCTGGTCAAGATCCTGTCTGAACCCACGCTGGTCACGATGACAGGCCGCCCGGCCACGTTTCTGTCCGGCGGCAGCATCCCGATCATCGTACCGAGCGGGCTGGGCAACTTTTCCGTGGAGTGGCGAACCTACGGAACGCAGGTGGATTTCGTCCCATTGGTTCTGGGCGACGCGACGATCCGGCTGGGTGTGCGCGGCAGCGTCAGCGAATTAGATCCCAATCGCGGCACGGAGCTGATGGGGACCAAGGTGCCCGGGATCACCGAGCGGAACGTCGATACGTCGGTCGAGTTGCGAGCCGGACAGTCGTTGGCGCTGGCTGGGTTGATCCAGAACCGCGTCGAAGCGAACAATCGCGGAATCCCCTGGCTGGCGGATCTTCCCGTCGTCGGACGGCTGTTTTCGCGCGTCGAAGAAGTCGCGAACGAAGTCGAACTGCTGGTGATCGTGACGCCCGAGTTGATCGCGCCGCTCGAGGCCCATGAAGTGCCGCAATGCGGTCCCGGCCAGCTCACGACCAGCCCCAGCGACAAGGAGCTGTACTGTTACGGCTATGTCGAAGTCCCCAACGGCGCAGGGTTTGGCGGGAACCCACCTCCGTGCGCCGCCCCGGCCGCTCCCGGCGGATTCGTTGTGCAACCGGCTGACGGCACACCGGCCGAAGTGCTGCCGCTGGTGCAACCGCCCTCGGCCGACGCATCCCATTCGGGTCTGCAAGGTCCGTTCGGCTACGATCCCTTGCCCTGACGAGGGCATCGCTCGGATCCGTGTGACACACGAACATCGTGCACCGGATGGACGTGCCAAGCGCAGAACTCGTGCGGCGACACGAAACAGGCTGACTGAAGACTCCGTCCGGCAGACGCAGCCGGCGACGCTGGTCTGTGGTGACAGTTCGACGCAGCCTGCCTCGTCCCGTGGGCTGACTGGCCCTGCCCACGGCGAGCTTTGCCAGTGCCGCCAGTCCGAAGTCAACGACCGTTACGAAGAATTGTCGCCTCGTTTATCAGCCTGGAACGCATCTCTCGAAGCAAGCCCATGCCGGCGTGGAAGGCCATGCTCCGTCGTGGCTGCCACCGAATGGACGCAGCGGAGCGAGTCCCTCTCGGACGGTGCACTGTCGCGCGGTCGCCGCCCCACTATTTCGTTTGCCATTGTGGCGTGTCCAGATCGTTCTTCGGGCAATCGAGGGCGGCTTCGCGTTCCGTGTCCCATCAATTCTGATTTTTGGCAATAGGCTGTGCGTGGTAGGGACAAAACGTTCTCCGCGCGGATCAGACCAACGCCAATCAAACGGGAACCGAAAAGCGCTGCCATTGTTGGGCCTTCGCGAGATTCCATCCGTTGGATCTGAAAAGGATCGTCGATCGTGACCCGGTTTTTTCTCGAGACGCGTAATTTACAGCCTAGACTTGCGGTGAACGAGGTGCGAGAAGGCCGGCGCGACCGGCTTCGGCAGGCGGAACGTCGGGCTGGCGGTTCGCCCGGACGACGCGTCTGGGCGGACGCGGCAGGCAGAGGCTCGATTTCCGGCCCGCGCGTCAGAGCGTGTACGACGACGCGCGGTCCTGGATCTTCGCCGTTTTGTCGCTGACGCCGCCCGGCGGCATCCTTTTCGTATGCAGGGCCGGGCCTGGCGTCCTTGCCCGCTGGCGCGCTGGTGACGCCGATTCGGAAAAAACCGTCGCGGCCGCCAGTCGCATCGTGCGAAGATCCAGGCCGCCCTAAGGCGCAACGGTCCAACCGATAGTCCCAGAATTCCCGTGGAAAAGAATGTGCGAGCCCTATGAGTCCCGTATTGAGAACGGTCATTGTCGCGCCCGACAACACCTTGCGGCGAGAGTTGCGGCTTATCATCTCGGCTCTGGAGACCGTGCAGGTCGAGGCGGAATGGGCGGATTCTGACGGTTTTTCATTCTCGGCCGATGCGCCGAACGTGGCGCTGATCGACGTCGATGCCGACACGGAACGGGCGCTCGAGCTGATCACCCGCCTGGCGCGCCAGGGACAGTGCGGCGTCTGTGCAGTGAGTCGATTCGACGACGGCCAGCGGGTGTTGCGGGCCATCCGCGCGGGCGCGCACGAGTTTCTGACGCTGCCGATCCCGTCGCGCGAGCTGCGAAGTTTGCTGCGCTCCGCCGCGGCTCGCGGACAAGTGCGCGATTCCGCGGCTCGCGGCAGTACAATGGTCGCCGTGGCCGGGGCGTCCGGCGGTGTCGGCTCGACCAGCATCGCAGTGAATCTGAGCAGCATTTTGGCCGCGCATCCCGAGTCTTCGGTCGTGCTGCTCGATTTGGATCTGGTGCTCGGAGACGTCGACGTCTTTCTGGACATGACCTACGAACACACGCTCGCCGATCTGGTGCGGAATGTCAGCCGATTGGACGCCGAATTGTTGCGTCGCTCGCTGGCGCGCCATGATTGCGGTCTGCACCTGCTGCCGCGTCCGGCCGAGTTGAGTGACGCCTGGCTGGTGACCGAGACGGCGTTGCGGCGCGTGTTGACCCTGCTGAAAGAGTCCAGTTCACACGTCGTGGTGGATCTATCCAAAGCATACAGTCCGCTGGACATGGCCGCGCTCGAGTGTTGCGACGTCGCCCTGTTGGTCACTCAACTGGACCTGCCCGGATTGCGAAACGTCGTGCGGCTGCTCAAGTCCTTTCGCCTCGTCCCCGGCCTGTCGGAAAAACTGAGACTGGTCGTCAACCGCGTACTGCCGGATGCCGAGACGATTCGGGTCAAGCGAGCCGAGGAGATCGTGGGCCACGAAATCTTCTGGCAGGTGCCCAACGATTATCGTTTGATGATCGGCACCCGCAACAACGGGGTGCCGCTGATTTCGCAGGCGCCCAAAGCGGAAATCACCCAATCGTTGGCGGGCCTGGCGCGGGCGTTGACGGGCGAACGCGCGGTCGAAGATCAGCCGACCATGCGAACACCCAGCGCTGCGCCGATGCTGAGCAAGTGGCTCGGATTCTGGTCGTCGGGGGGACCGCGAGCCCAACAGCCCGTGTCGTAAGCGGCGGCGGGCGAGCAATGCGGCGCGAGGGCGACGGCACGGTGGCGATCAGGCCGATTGGCGATGGGACGCCTGGCCGGGCGGGCGAGGGGCGCGCCGCGTAGACGCGGCATCCTACCGCGTTCGGGCCCCCTCCTCGACCGGGCGCGCGACGAGCGCGCCGTGCGCTGCGGTCGCCGGGCATGTGGCGGCAGGCGGGAGGATGCTGGCGCCGCCGCCAAGGCGCCGATCGCTGCGGGCCGTCAGAATATCGGGCTGAGCGCCTCTTTTCGGGTGCGCGTCTGTTCGTGAGCTAGAGTTGATTGCCGCCGGATGGCGGCCTGTTTCCCCACCAACAAAGACTCCCGGCTCGGATCCCGGAGGATGACGATGAGTACGACAAACGGCGCGGCCGCCGTCGCGGGGGCTGGCCCGAAAAAACTGACTCCTCTTTCGGACGACACGTTCGAGAGTCTCAAGCAGCGGATTCACAACCGCTTGGTCGAGAAGCTCGATCTGAATCGGATCAGCGGCATCGAAGGCGACACGCTGCGCCGCGAGATCCGCACGATCGTCGAGCATCTGTGTGACGTGGAAGAGACGCTGCTGAACCGGCAGGAACGCGAGCAGTTGATCGAAGAGGTTCTGGACCAGGCGCTTGGGCTGGGGCCGCTCGAGTTGTTGCTAAAGGACCACACGATTAGCGACATTCTAATCAACGGGCCGAAGCGCGTGTACGTCGAACGTCAGGGCAAGTTGCAGCGGACCGACGTCGAGTTTCGAGACAATGGGCAACTGCTCCAGATCATCGATCGCATCGTGTCGCGGGTTGGGCGCCGAGTCGATGAAACGTGCCCCATGGTGGACGCCCGCTTGGCGGATGGTTCGCGCGTCAACGCGATCATTCCTCCGCTGGCGCTCGATGGTCCGGCGGTCTCGATTCGGCGGTTCGGCGTCAACCCTTTGAAACTGGAAGACCTGTTGAATCTGCGGGCATTCACCCCGGAAATGGTGATGCTGCTCGAAGGGGCCATCAAAGCCCGGCTGAACATCGTCATCTCTGGCGGAACGGGCTCCGGCAAGACGACGATGCTGAATGTCCTGTCCAGTTTCATCGGCAATGAAGATCGGATCGTCACCATCGAAGACGCCGCCGAGCTGCAGTTGCAGCAGGATCACGTCGTCCGTCTGGAAACCCGCCCGCCGAACATCGAAGGGCGGGGCGAAGTCCGGGCGACCGAACTGGTCCGCAACGCCCTGCGAATGCGGCCGGAACGGATCATCATCGGCGAGTGCCGCGGTCCGGAAACGCTCGACATGCTGCAGGCGATGAACACCGGCCACGACGGCTCGCTGACGACCATCCATGCCAACTCGCCGCGAGACGCCGTGGCTCGCATCGAGACGATGGTGATGATGAACGGGTTCGAGCTGCCGTTGAAAGCGATGCGGCACCAGATCGCCAGCGCGGTGGATCTGATCATCCAGATCTGTCGCCTGCAGGGGGGGCCTCGCCGGATGACGCACGTGACCGAAGTCGTGGGGATGGAGCAGGACATCGTCGTGATGCAAGACGTCTTTCTGTACAACCAGGAAGGGATCGACGAGCATGGGCGTGCCCGCGGACACTTTTCGGCGACCGGCGTACGTCCCGCATTCATGCACAAACTAGAAGCCGCCGGGGTGCGTCTGCCCGCCAACATCTTTCGGCAGCGAGTGATGATGCGCGATTGAGACGCGCGTCGGCCATTCGTCGCGGCGCCCGATCGACTGGCGCGCTGAACGTGACGGATGCGCCAAACCGTGATGGCGGTCCGGATCAACGAGGAAAGGCAATGCACCGATGTCGCTGAATGTTCTGGCGATCGTGACGATCTCCGCCGTATTCTTCGGCGTAGCCGCGTTGGCCGCCGCTGGCCTGGCTTGGGCGCGCAGTCGCCGGACGTCGCTGGCCGAAGCGCGCCTCGATGCCATGACCAAGTCCATCACGATCTATGCCCGAGACGATCTGGGGCACGTCGCAGGATCGAACTCCTATTTCGCGGACGATTGGGGCCAGCCTGCCGAGTGGGAACGCTGGATCGGCGGATTTCTCGACGTGCGGGCTCTGATTCGTCAAGCCGGCGTGCGCGTCACGCCTTGGCAGTTGCTGGGGCTGACCGCCGGAGCCGCAAGCGGCGGCGCGCTGCTGGGCAGTCTGAGCCGGGCGGCCCTGTGGACCGGGCCGCTAGCCACGATCGGCGCCGCCGCGGCGCCGTTGCTCTGGCTGTTGTGGAAGCGGCAGCAGCGATTCGTGAAATTTGAAAGCCAGATGCCGGATGCTCTGGATCTGCTGGCTCGCTCGCTCCGCGCCGGGCACAGCATGGCCGACGGCTTGCGGCTGATCAGCGAGGAAATGGCCGATCCGATCGCGGGCGAGTTTCGACGATGTTATCAACAGCAAGCCCTGGGAGTCGCCCTGGAATCCACGCTCGAAGAGTTGACGGTTCGCGTTCCCAATCCCGACCTGCGATTCTTCGTCAACGCCGTCATCCTGCAGCGGCAGACGGGCGGCGATACGGCGGAGATCCTGGACAAGATCGCGACGTTGGTTCGACAACGCTTCCAAATCCGAGCTCAAGTCCGGGCGCTGACGGGCGAAGGACGCCTGTCCGGCATGGTCCTGTTGGCCCTGCCGATCGTTTTGGCGATCTATCTGTACTTTCGCAACCCCGATTACTTGCTGCTCCTGTTTAGCGATCCGCTGGGGCAGAAGATGGTCATCGCGGCGATCGTTTTGCAGATCCTGGGCGGCGTGGTCATCAAACGGATCGTGGACATCAAGATTTGAGTCGTTCGCCGTCAGCAAGCGCCGGGCAGGCCGCCCCGAGGCGGCATGGCCAGCGCTGCGACCGGGACTCGAACCGCGGGTAGACCGCGAAAAGGCTGCTGCCATGGACCTGACCATACTCATCCCGTTGGCCGTGTTTGTGTCGGTCACCGCCGTGGTGATACTCGTCCGCGAGCGCCTGAGCAACGGCGAGCGGCGGATCGACCAACGCTTCGACGAGTTGCAAAATCCGGACGGTTCGCCGAGCGACGGGATCCGCGGCATCTCGCGGGTGTCGTCGGCGATCTCGACGCTCGTCGAAAAGGCTTCGCCGCAACTGGCCAAGCCGCTGACGCCGAGCAACGCCCACGAAGTCACTCAGTTGCGCCAGCGGCTGTCCTATGCGGGCCTACGTTCCGATCTGGCGCCGTCCGTGTTCTTGTCGGCCAAAGTCGCCTGCCTGGCGCTCGGTTTTTTTCTGGGTGGTGGAACGCTCATTTTTACGGGGGACCACTCGCCTCAGGCAATCGCCCGCCTCGTATTGTTCGCCGGCGGCGGACTGCTGTTGCCGGATCTGGTGTTGCGCTTTCTGACCAAGCGGCGTCACGAACAGTTGTTCTTCGGTTTGCCGGATGCGATCGACCTGATGGTGGTCTGTATCGAAGCCGGTCTGGGATTGGACCAGGCGATGCGCAAGGTGTCGGAAGAGATGCGGAAGACGTACCCGGTCGTCGCGTATGAGTTCGAGCTGTCGACGATGCATCAACAGATGGGCATGAATCGCATCCAGGTCTTTCGCGACTTGGGCCAGCGCAACGGCGAGGACGATCTGCGCAGTCTGGCCGCCGTCATGATCCATGCCAGCCGTTTCGGTACGGGGATCGGATTGGCGCTGCGGAACCACGGGGATGCGATGCGGATCCGTCGCCGTCAGATGGCCGAAGAGCGGGCGTCCAAGAGCGCGGTCAAGCTGATCTTTCCGCTGGTTCTGTTCATCTTTCCCGCCATCTTCGTGGTCTTGATCGGGCCCGCGGCGATCAACATCGTGCGGTTCCTGATGCCGGTGATGAACGGCGGGTAACGGCGCGACCGCTCATGGTTGATGGGGTTGGCTGTCCGGCGACCAGATAGACTTGCCGAGGACGGAGCGCGGACGGGCCGGAGACGGGTTGCGGCAGAGGACGTGTCCACGCCGCCCCGCCGCGGTCGAGCGGATCTCGATGCCGGGCGGGCCGGACGGACAGCCGGGCGTCAGCGCGGCGACGCCGACGCCCGCAGATGGGCCTGGGGTTGAATCGGCCCGGGCTGTTATTTGGTGATCGTCGGTTCCGCGACGCGCTCGCTCGGCAACTCGGGGACCTCGCGGACCCAGATGTTGCGAAAACGCACGGGATTGCCGTGATACTGGAGAGCGATCGGGCCTTTGTCCGGATGCGCCTTGTACTGGGGCGCCCGATTGAACGGCGTGTCGCCCAACAGCTCGAAGTGGTTTTGGACCAAGACGCCGTTGTGCAGCACCGTGACGAACGCCGGGCTTCGCAATTTGCCGTCCTCGTCAAAGCGCGGCGCTTTCCAGATGATGTCGTACGTCTGCCACTCGCCGGGTTTGCGGCTCGCGTTGACCAGCGGCGGATGCTGTTTGTAGATCGCCCCGCATTGACCGTCGAAGTAGGTTTTGTTTTCGTACGAGTCGAGAATTTGGACCTCGTACGTTCCCATCAGAAACACGCCGCTGTTGCTGCGTCCCTGTCCGCTGCCCTTCACCTCGACGGCCGAGGCCCACTCGATGTGCACCTGGCAGTCTCCGAACACGTCTTTGGTGACCGGATTGCCCGGCGCCGCCTCGACGTATCCGTCCGTGACTTTCCATTGCTCTGCTTGGTTCCATCGCGACATGTCCGTGCCGTCGAACAACACGGTCGCGTCCGAAGGCGGACCACCGACGGGTCCCGGATCGATCACCGCCGGTTCGTCCCACTGAATGCCGCTCAAATACTCGGCGCCGCCGACGCACGCCCCAGACGTCAGGCACAACGAGACGACGATCGTCGCGAAGGCGATGGATCTCGACATGTTCACAGTGCTTCTCCTTGTGTTGGTGGATCAAAGAATCTGAATCCGACATCGTCCAGGCGTCCGGCGGTCGTGGTCCGGCCGCGCCCGCCGTTCGTCTCGCCGCGCGCCGCTACATCTCGCAAGGCAATCGGCCCCCAAAAACGCGCGCTTCGTCCGAATGTCGCGTGCGCCACGGTGCAGGAAGGCGTGGCCAAAGTTGTCGAGCGAGGGTCTGTCGGAGGGTAAACAAATCGCTGCCGCTCGCCGGACGCCGCCGGACCTATTGTGTTCGAGCGAAGAACCGTGGCCAAGCTGCCCGAATCAAAATTCCGCCGCGCTCGAGATTTCCACGCGGGCGAAACGCCACGCTGATTGACTTCGACCGACTTCGCCCCACTGCCCCCCCGTTGCTTGCCCACTGCCCACTGCCCACTGCCCACTGCCCACTGCCCACTGCCCACTGCCCACTGCCCGCTGCCCGCTGCCCGCTGCCCGCTGCCCACTGACCACTGACCACTGACCACTGACCACTGACCACTGACCACTG
>JAVYAJ010000013.1:0-5304 GCA_032229885.1 Candidatus Anammoximicrobium sp.
ACAAACGGTTAGACGCGATGTCTTTATTCGTGTGATTCATGGTCCTCCCCAATATTTCTCGACCCTTGTTTGGTTGCGGCGACGGGCCGCGCTAGGTCAGACGCCAACTCGCGGCGCGGGGTTCGTCGGCAATCTCCCGCCGGCCGGAATTGAATCCTACCCAAGAGGTTGACGACGGAAGGTTTCCGCAGCGCGACCACAGAGCGCGTCTCCAACCATTTTCGAGGACCAGTCGATGGACGAAACCGAAAGCTCTTCGCCTGACCAAAACCAAACCCGATGGCGCCCGGTCCGTTCGCATCTGCGCCGTGTTCTGGGCGTACTGATCGAGAAGGCGAAAACAACTCCGGATGCCTACCCCATGACGATCAATGGACTGGTCACCGGGGCCAACCAGAAGACTAATCGGGCGCCGCTGATGAACATGACGCCCGAAGAGGTGCAACAGGCGGTCGACGAGCTGCGCGAGATGGGCGCGGTTGTCGAATTGCATGGCAGTGGCCGCGTGCCGAAATATCGACACCAGATGTACGAGTGGATGGGCGTGGAGAAAGCCGAGCTGGCGGTGATGGCTGAACTGCTGTTGCGCGGCGAGCAGACCGTGGGCGAACTGCGGTCGCGAGTCGCGCGCATGGAGCCGATCGCCGGACTGCCCGAATTGAAACCCATCCTGCAGTCGTTGATCGACAAGAACTTAGTCCGCTCGCTGACACCCGAGGGCCGCGGGCAAGTGGTCTGTCACAACCTGTACAAGCCACGCGAGCTGGAACAGGTCGAGGCTCACGCGACGGCAGCCCAGAGCGCGCCCCAGCCTATGGCCGGCTCGGCCGACGACGTCGAGCTCCCGTCGTCGGCGGACGAATCGATCCCCGTTTTGCTCAGCGGCGGCATGACGACCGGCTGGGCCCACGTCTCGCAGGATCGCTTCGACCAATTGCAGGCCGAAGTCACTCGATTGCAGGCCGAAGTTGCTTCGTTGCGCGACGCCATGGCGAAGCTCGAGGCGTTGCTGCAATAAACACCATCTGGCGCCCGACCGGAGACTCAACTGCGCCCCCGACCGCGCTCGCACGAACGACAAGCCGGCTGGGAACCGCGCCCAGCGGTCGAATCACCGTGTAAGTGACACCGACCGCGACGTGGAGCGCACCGCGCACGGGAGCGATTGCAGCGCTCGGGCCGAAGCCCTCGAGGCCCGACCCAGCGGCAAGGCCGGCGGCGCGGGACGCAGGTCCGTCGCGCGGCGGATTCAGGCGCCGATGTATTGGGCGTGGACGGTGCGAGCCTCGGCCACGTCGTCCGTTCCGACGACGATCGCGCGGCCGCCACGCGCAGGGACCCCCTCGAGTGGCTGCGGCATCCTGCCGCAGGCCGCATGCACCGTGCGCCTGCGGGGGGGCCATGAAAAACAGAGATGCGTGACGCGGCGATACGCGATGTTTTCAGGCAGCGACAGCGTTGAGTTGTTGAAGGGTTATATGTTGTGCTTGCCGTAGCTCTGTGTCCTCTGCGTCTCTGCGTTTCATCGACGTCCTTGCGCGGGCGCACTGGCCGGGCTACAGGAAAATACGTTTTGGAAACGCAGAGACGCTGAGGCGCTGAGATTTCGGCGGACGTCGTAGCGGAGAGAGACATGACAGGCGCATCACGGCAGATGGACACGGATAGCGGAGACGAAGAAAAACGGTTAGACGCGATGTCTTTATTCGTGTGATTCAGGGTCCTCTTCAATATTTCTCGGCCCGTGTTTGATTGCGGCTGCTGGCCGCGCTGTGCATGAACGCCATCGCGGCCATGCCTCAGAGCGGCGTCTTGCCGGATCGGGCGCCAAGAGATTCTCGACGATGGTTTACACAGGCCGCGTGTGCTTGCGGTACTGTGCCAAAGTCATGCCCGTCTTGCGGCGAAAAACGTTGCTCAGATAACTGAGGCTGTTGAATCCCGAATGCTCGACGACCTTCTCCAATGGAAGATCCGTTTCAGCGAGCAACCGGCTGACCCACTCCAACCGGGTCTGCTGAATCTGATCGTGGATCGAACGGTTCAGCGTCTTGTGGAAGCGGATCTCCAAAGCGCGGCGGCTGATGCCCGAAGACGGCACGACGTCGCTGACCTGGATGGGGCGGCGGCTGTTCTCGCGGATGAAACGCAGAGATCGGGCGACGTGACGATCCTCGACGGCAATGACATCGGTCGAGAAACGAATCGTCACACCGATGGGGGCCACCAGGATTTGTTGCGGCTCCCGCACATGGCCGGCCATGAGCCCGGCGAGCAGTTCGGCCGCCTGGAAGCCGCCCTTTTCGGCATTGAACCCGATGCTGGACAAAGGCGGGTTTGAGAGATCGCACAAGAGACGGTCGTCGTCAACGCCCACTACAGCGATGTCGTGAGGGACGTCCAGTCCGGCCACCAGACACGCTTCGAGCATCTGCCGCCCGCGATGGTCGTTGCAGGCCATCAGGCCCAGCGGGCGAGAAAGCGACTGCAGCCAGCCAATAACCCGGGGCCTCTCGCATTCCCAGACCATCTTCGACGGCTGTCCAGGCGACTCGTAGACGCTGCACGCGAGGCCTGCTTCGGCCAGCCGGGTGGAAAAACCTTCCGCGCGCCGCTGGGACCAAATCTGACCCGCATAACCACAAAAAGCGAAATGGCGGAACCCACGTTCCAGGAAATGCTCCGCTGCCAATCGTCCCGCCGCGTGAGAGTCGGGACGCAACTCCGAGATGCCCGCCAGCGGATGATCGGGGGCCAATTGCTCCTCGGACAGGTCCATGCCGATGACCGGCACACGCGCCGACAACACTTGCCGCGCAAGCCGCGCAGTCAGAATGCGGCCGATAATCCCCTCTCCGTCCCATTGCTGGGTATCCGGAAGGACAAGTTCTGAAAGGGGGAATTTTTCGGCCGGAAGATCAACTAGCCAGGGACCGCGCGCCAAGGCATACCGGGCAATGCCTCGCAGAACGCCGCGACTGTAGCCCGCATGCGTCTCGATCAGCAGAGCGATCCTGGGGATTCGGCGCGCCATCGTTCGCGTTCTCCATGGGCCCTCGCTGGAAATCCGTTCGTTCCACGTCAAACGCCGCCTTGCGCAATTCCTCAATTCTAGCTCGTCAATGGTCAGAACTGCCAGAAGACTGGATGCCTTTTACCGCCCTGAATCCCGCTATATTGAACGCGAAACCCGCGAGAGCCCCCGAATCAGCCCGTGTTTATGGACGTCGCAGGGAGCGAAAGGGCGTGCGCAATTCTTCAAGTGTTTTGCGCGTAATTGGCTAGACCGCGATGCGATCGTTGCCGGATAATCAGCGTGATGCCATTCTCCATTTGCGATCAAACGGCTGTCGTCGTTTCTGTTTTACTTCTTTTTGGGGACACGCTCATGACCCGTTCCAAATCCGGCTTCACGCTGGTCGAGTTATTGGTCGTAATTGCCATTATCGGCATTCTCGTGGCGTTGTTGCTGCCGGCCATCCAAGCCGCGCGCGAGGCCGCTCGCCGGACCCAATGCGTGAACAACCTGAAGCAGATCGGGCTGGGGCTGCACAACTATCATGACCAGTTCAAGGCTTTCCCGATGGGCGTCTTCGGACCCTGGTATCACTCGTGGATGTTGGCCATCCTTCCGGAAGTCGAACAGGAGGCCGTGTTTGATCAATTGGTGTTCAGCGCTTTATCCGGATTTCCGGTTCCTGGTGCTCCCAATCGGGCGGTTCTCGAACGCTGGACGCCGGAGTTCAATTGGTGCCCTTCAAGCACGGCGGAGCGGCTTAACCGCCGGACCGAAGCGGAGAACGTCCTGTTCGCCACGGCCAGTTACGTCGGGATTGCCGGCGCGAGCAGCAGCGCTTCTGACCCCAGCGATCCGACGGGCCGCGGGCGTTGTGTCGCCGGCAATCAGGGTTATACCTGTGCCAACGGCATGCTGGTTCCCAATCGCTGTGTGCGGATGAGGGACAACACCGACGGGACGAGCAACACGATCATCGTGGGCGAGAACTCGGCCTGGGGCAAGACCGCGGCGGGGCTCGACGTGGAAATCCGCAGCAGCGCCGAATGGGGCTGTTGGGGCGGGAGCGGCGCCGGTATCGGCCCTCCTGAGGCGGACAGCGTTTATCCATGGACGAACACTCCGTGGTCCCGCAACGTGACCACGG
Organism: Candidatus Anammoximicrobium sp.; assembly: GCA_032229885.1. Taxonomy (GTDB): domain Bacteria; phylum Planctomycetota; class Planctomycetia; order Pirellulales; family Pirellulaceae; genus Anammoximicrobium. The sequence continues at coordinate 4,164 of JAVYAJ010000013.1, forward strand.
TTCGCTATGCCGTCAACATGAGGACGCAATTGACCGGCGCAGGCGGCAACTACGTCGACGGCACCAACAATTCGCTGCACTCGGAACATCCCGGTGGCGCCAACGTGCTCCGCGTGGATGGGGCCGTGAATTTCCTGTCCGAAGCGACAGACCTCAGCGAGCTGCGGAAGATTGCGATTCGCGATGACGGTTCGGTCGTCTCCGACGTGCTTCACTGACCCATCTTGTTGTAGAGAATCAACCATGACCTCTTCCGGCATCGACCGCCGCCAAACTCGCCCCGCGCGTTGGCGAATTTGGCTGTTTTCAATTGCCCTTCTTGTGGGCTGTTTCTCCGGCGGCGGCGAACGACGTTCCGGAACGGTTTCCGGCAAGGTCATCCTGGACGGAGCCGGGCTGGCGGCTGGCACCGTGCTGTTTATGACCGAGGACGGCCACGGGGCCGCGGCGGACATCCAGCCCGACGGCTCGTATACCCTGCAATGCCGCCCGGACCAGTACAAAGTGGCCGTCTCGCCACCTTCGTCGCCGGATCCGCTAGTTGCGCCAACCGCGTCCTCACAGCCGACGGGCGCGATTCCAGCGAAGTATCACGATGTCGCCACGAGCAACCTGAGTACCGAGGTCAAAGAAGGAAAGAACATCTTCGATATCTCGCTGACGAAAAGATGACGTAAAGCGGCCTCCCTGGCGAAAGAAGTGCACGTCCAATAGAGCCTCCGTCCGTACGATGCGCGCGTCAGGCGCGCATCTTGTGCAGTAGTTTGTTGTTCACTACACTTTGGGGTCACGGGCCAGGCCCGCGTTACGAGCGCGTGGAAAACAACTTCGGTTTTTGAGCCAAGTGGCTCTTTAGCGCGCCAGTCGCACTGGACAGTAACCCGAAGCATCAGCCAGGGACGGTAACCGGAAGCGTCAGCGAGGGGCTGAACGATCCCTGCAGGAACCTGCCCGGCAGATGCAATCCCGAATCCGGTCGCAACGAACGCTGGCGACGCAAGCCGCGCCGCCCCAGCCCCTCGCTGACGCTCGGGTTACGATTGAGTCGCAGTTACTTGGCAGCAGCGTCTCTCGATCTATCCAGGCGACCACTGGACGCCATCGCTCCGGCCCTTTAAAGCTGTCATTCGCGCTGCCGGCG
>JAVYAJ010000014.1:0-2260 GCA_032229885.1 Candidatus Anammoximicrobium sp.
AATGTTTTTCAGACAGCGACAGCGTTAAGTTGTTGAATGATTACATCTTGTGCTTGCAGTAGCTCTGTGTCCTCTGCGCCTCTGCGTTTCATCGACGCCCTTGCGCGGGCGAACTGGCCGGGCTACATGAAAATACGTTTTGGAAACGCGGAGACGCAGAGGACGCTGAGATTTCGGCGCCCCATCGTGACCGGGAGAGACGTGACAGGCGAATCACGGCGGCTGGGCACGGTGCCATACGACGCGCGCGCTGCGCGCATAGGGGAACCACACAACTGACAACTGACAAATGCCGTTAGACGCGATGTCTTTATTCGTGTGATTCATGGTCTTCCTCAAATTTCTCGGCCCTTGTTTGGTTGCGGCTGCGGGCCGCGCTAGGTCAGATCGAATCCGTTGACTACGGCTACACGCGTTGGCCTGCGTCCCCTTGCCGAACGGGTCGCTTGGTCGTAAGATCTTGTCTGCCATGGCGAGGCGCTGTGTGCCCGACATTCTTTGGACACACACGCGAATCAACAGACGTGCGATCGGCGGCTGCGATCCGGGAAAAGCGGGTTCTCTCGACCGCCCGCATGGCCTGTCTGGACCGCGCCGAGATTGAGTTCCGGTGCAAGCCAGCCCGACTGGCGTTCGCCGCGGACGCAGAAAGCGCCCCGCCATAGCGAGGCTAACGCGCCTCGCACATCAGCCGCGCCCGTAGCTCAATTGGATAGAGCATCGGTCTTCGGAACCGAGGGTTGGGGGTTCGAGTCCCTCCGGGCGCGCTCGTGCCAACCGTTGCGGCTTGGGCAGCCAGACCGTCCCGGCCGCGGTTCGAGTCCGTTGAGCCGACGACTGGCGCGGCGACGGACGAGCTGGCTACGTGAGAATACGATAGGGAAACGCAGAGACGCAGAGGGCGCAGAGCGTTCTACGATCGAAGTATCTGCGCCCCATTGAAGGCCAACCCGAGTCCTGTCTCCTGTTTTCCGCGGTCGAAGTGTGACAACCACGTTCAATCTCTCCGCGTTCTCTGCGTCACCGCGTTTCATGGACGTCTTCGCGCGGTCGAACTGGCGGGATCATGGAAAAGCGACCGGAGGGACGGCGGGCGCGCCGGCTACGTGAAAATACGATAGGGAAACGCAGAGACGCAGAGCGTTCTACGGTCGTAGTATCTGCGCCCCATTGAAGGCCAATCGAAAGGCCCGCTTCGTAGTTCGCTTGGCTATGGGCTCTGAGTGCAAACGAGCCGTGATCTGATTACAAAACCTCGCTATACATTGGGCGGCTCAGAACGGCACGTTGTGGCGCGGCTTCGGCCTCCGTTTGCCGCACGTCGCGTCGCATTCGATCGGTCACCGTCACCCGCGCACGGTGTAGACGCTGGATGATTCCGCCGTCGGCGGGGGTGGGATCGGCCAGACTTTGGTCGATCTCAACGGCGACCGAGGCGGCGCGCGAACAAGGCCTTGTGCCGCAACGGTTGGCAGCGCTGGTCCCGGAAAGCAAATGCGTCGGCGATCGTTCGTTCGTGGGTGTCGGACGGCGTCTTTCGCGGCGTTGTCCGGCGGTTCGCACCGCGTCTCTGGCATCCGATCTAGATGTGATCGTCACTGATTTCCGGAAGGATTCCGCATGAGAACTGCAGATTTGGTCCCGTTCTCGCCTGCCTCGCCGCCGCTTGAAGACTTTTTACCCGCTTGGACGCGCGATCTGGACGATCTGCAGAATGCGATTCCCGAACTGGCAAAAGATGCGACACGGCTTGCCGAACTCGATTGTGCGATTGGCGAGATTCCGACCTTACATCGCAGTGTTCACGGTGACGCACGAGAGTTGATCGGAGTCGAGCCAAATTCGGTGCACCTGGTTCTCACGTCGCCGCCGTATTGGACGCTCAAGGAATGTCGCCACTGCGCGGGCCAGTTGGGGCATCTAAAAGACTACGATCACTTTCTGGCCGAATTGGACCGTGTCTGGCAACGATGTTTCGAGGTGCTCGTTCCGGGCGGGCGGCTCATCTGTGTCGTTGGCGACGTCTGTCTGTCGCGGAGGAAGAACAACGGCCGCCACACGGTTGTTCCGCTTCACGCTTCAATTCAAGAGCGCTGCCGTAAAATTGGGTATGACAATCTAGCTCGTGTCTGTCGGAAAAGTCGTGTTTGCCGAAGGAGGGGTCGGCTTTTCCTGGGGGATCCGCTACGACCGTGGCCCTCGGCGGGTACGAAGAGTCTGACGGGACGGCAAGGGCAAGGCGGGGAGTCTCAAAAAGCTC
>JAVYAJ010000015.1:0-31399 GCA_032229885.1 Candidatus Anammoximicrobium sp.
CCAGATGAATATGGCCTTCGGCCAACAGAGGCACGCGCGCGGCGCCAGCCCTGGGGCGTTGCCCCAGGCTACGGTGATCGGAGGCCTTCGGCCAAAGCACGCCCTTCGTGCCTCAGGGACGTGCCACCCTAATGGCTGGCTTGGTGGTAGGGCGTGCCGACCCGGCTCGATCGTACAACTGCGCAATAAAAACGACAATATCAACCATCACCTGCACGACGTGTCAAGACCAAGTTTTCAACCGACCAGGCCCAGTCTGATGGCCGCCCAGCCTGACGACCGCGAGGCGACGGCTAGCCAGCGCGATCTGTCGGCGGTTCAGAGTCGCGGGGCGTCTGCTTGTCATCGGGATCGGTCGCCCGTCGATACGTGTCCATTCGCGGCGTCTGCGCCCAGTCCGCCCGTAGACGCACGTCTTGCTCGCCCACCCAACTGCCCGGTTCGCTCGGCGGCGTCGGGTCGTCCGCGGGTCGGATCTCCCACCAGCATTGGCCTTGGTGGTTGTGCTCGTGATCCACGACGTATCCGGCGCGTCGCAGCAGCGGGCCGATCCAGCCCAAGCAATGGTCGCAGTAATCGTGGTACTGTTCGAGGCCATTGCGGATCAGAAAACCCTTGGACGGACACTCGTGCATGTCGATGCGAAACACGCGCGGGGTGGCCGCAGAGTCGTAGCCGGCGGCTTCTTCTTCTAGCGTGTGTCCCCAGTACTCGACCATGCCGTCGATGCCGCGAGCCGTGATCAACGCGGCGGCGTGGCGTTGCGAGTCCTGGGAAATGGCCTCGTCCCAATACTGGCGGACCAGCGCTTCGCCTTCCTCGCGGCGCAGCCACTCGAACGTCCACTCGTAATGTCCACAGAAATCGTACGCCCCGATCATGACGCCTCTCGAATGGCCGCCAGATCTTGCGACGGCAGTGTGGGGTCGCGAGGTTGGAATGTCTGGCGACATGCGCCGTTGCCGCCGACGACGCGAACCGTCAGCCCGGCCGGCGCGGCGATCGCCTCGTTCACAAAGTAACACTGCTGGCAGAACTCGGGTACAATCTCGCGCCCGTGTGCGCGCAGGTGGCGAATGGCGGGGCAGACGTCCACCCGGAGCACGACTCGCTCATCCTCCAAACTCACTGTTACGTCGCTGCCGGGTTCGGCGGCGAAGAACGCTTGCCAATAGGCGGCGACGCCCGACAAGCCGCGTTGTTTCCAGCCCGCCGACACCGGCGCGTAATAGGCCGACCCCAGCTCGATCCAGTAGCGTCGCAGCCCGGCGACGCCCAAACGTTGGGCGATAAACCGGAACGTCGCATTGATCGCGAAATAGAAGTCGGCCGCCCCGATGGGCTTCGTGTCGCGATAGGGCAGCGGATCGGGTTCAGTATCCATCGCAATCGTCCCTCGAAACCTCCTGCTTCGTCCAATGGTGATTGCGGGGCGTTGCGCTCGCCAGCGTGTGGATTCCCCCGGTCCGGCAACCGCCGCCTCCCCCAATCTTCAACCTGGGCGACGCACGAGCTAGAAATGACTTATCGAGGTCACGCAGACTCGTACGAAGGACCGACGGAATCCATCCTCGCGACCGTCAGAGCAGAAATACCTTTCACCGTCTGCGCGTCTCGTCCTCTCCGCGTCTCTGCGTGAGGCCGTCTTCATCATAACGGACATTGTTCCCCGGACCTGCATTCTCACGGCAGCGCCGCGTCCAGCGTGGCGGCGCAGCGCGCCAGATGTTCGTTGACGCCCCAAAAGTCGTTGCCGATGGCGATCAGTTGGCCGCCGAGTTGCACGACGGCGCGGACGTCGTCGGCGCTGCTGGCTGGCCGCCCCCACGCCCGACCATGCTGCGCGGCGGCGGCGGCAATCCGCCGTTGCGCGTCCAGCATCACGGGGTCGTCGACCGCGGCCGTACATCCCAGCCGCAGCGACAGATCGCCCGGTCCCAGGAACAAGCCGTCGATCCCGGGCACGGCGGCGATCGCCTCGACGTTCTCCAGCGCCAGCGGCGTCTCGATCTGGACCACCAGGAACGTCTCGCGATTGGCTTGGTCGGTGTAATCCGTCGGCTTGCCCACCCAAAAATCAGCGTCGAGGCCTGCGCCGTCTAAGCCTCGGTCGCCCAGCGGCGGGAACTTGACGGCTTGGACCAGTTCGCGAGCCCGTTCGGGCGTCGAGACATGCGGGATCATCAGGCCTGTCGCTCCGTCCTCGAGCAGGCGGTACAGGCTGTTCTTTTCGGTGGTCGACGGTCGCCACATCGCATCGATGTCGGCCAGCCGATGGAGCGCCAGCATCGCGCTGATCTCGGCCGGATTCCAGGCCCGATGCTCGGCGTCCACCCAGATCCCGTCGTAGCGGAACTCGGCCGCCACGCGGGGGAAATACGGCAGCAGACCGCCGACCGAACACAAGCGGGCCACTTGGCCCGCGCGAAGCTTAGCAAGCACTTTCGAGCGTCGCATGATCCATCCCTGTACGGCCGCGGGCCGCCACCGACGCGCGCAAACTCGCCGACTCTCGTACGCTCGAGAGATGACGCTGCGAGCGGATGCACGCCGTTCACCGATGCGCTGGCCGCGAACTCGAAAATATAGGAGTCAACGGGATCCCAAGCAATCGGATCAGCGCGACCCGCGCACGGATTTCGACAGAACAAACCCGATCGGGGTCGATGTCGTCGCGCGACCAGACGCATTCCGTGGCGTTCCTCGGCGCCCGAGATATTCGGAACCATCGAAGACGGACGCTCGATATGTATCGCTTCGAGCACCGAGACCCGCCCTGTGAACGGTCTGTCCAGACTCCGCGAAGCATCCGGCCGCCCGGATTGCATTCCGCGCGGCCGAGTCGCACAATACGTGCGCGCTGTCGCCCGCGAGGAACGCGAAATGCATGAGGTTTCGCCTGCGGCGCCGAACGCGAGCCGCCTCGCCCGGAGGTATGCCGATCCCAGCCAGGCGACGAACGAGGAGCGTCAGGATGGCGCGCACGAACAACGTGGCAAGGCGGCGATGTACGCGCCGCCCGTTCCGTCTGTCCGCCGTGACCGGTGGCGTTCGGCGGGCCATTGGCACCGGATTCGCCAGCCGCGGTGCGTCGCGATCACGAGCGGCTGACCATGCAGGCGAGCCATGATCTGGGAACACTCATACGAGGAACTCTGGCCATGAAGCACAACGCGCCGATCGCGCTGGCCGCGCTAATCGTCCTTGCCGTCGCGCCGCTGGCCGGCGCCGCCGGCCTGTTTGTCGCCGACGATGCCGTACGGACGTCGCCGCAACAGGGCGCGTCTGGGGCGGTCGCTGCGCGGGCCGACGCGTCGCCGAAGGATGCCGGGGCCTTAGCAGACAGCTTTCCGCTAGGCGTCTATTGGCCCTGGGAACGCACCGCCGGGTTGGCCAAACGCAACGGGCTGGACAAATGGGCCTTTGTCGAACGCTGTCTTGACCGGCTGAAGACGGACGGGTTCGACGCCGTCTGGGCCGTCAATCTCGGCATTGACGATCTGCCCGAGCTGGCCCAGCGCCTGGCCGCTCGCCGGATGCAACTGGTTCCCGCGTTGGGCGAGCTGCACTACAACATCGCGTGGCGGCGGAACAACTGGACCTATTTGGAAAAGGAATCGAAGCGCGCGCTGGCCGCAGCCGGCGAAGCGCCGTCCATCCTGGCGTGGGCGCTGTGCGACGAGCCGGGTCGCGCGATCGTCGAAGAGATGGAGGCGTATCGTCGCAAGTTCGTCACGTGGGGCGCGGCCCAGCCGACGGTCGTGGTCACGATGTGGCCCGATTCGCCGACCTATGCGGAACAGGCACGGTTCGACGTCGTCTGCACCGACGTCTATCCGTTCTTTTCGTCCGGCAATCCGAACGGGCCCAACACGCCCGCCGGATCTCGAGCCTGGTATCGACGCCAGGCGAAGATGACCGCCGATGCGGCGGAAAAGGCCGGTCGGCCGCCGTGGATCATGCCACAATGTTTCGTGGACGTCTGGGGGCCGTGGAGGTACGACGCGCGGCTCGACGCCGAGATGCTGCCCGGCGCGATCTTGCATTGGCGACAGCCGAGCGTTGGCGAGATTCGCTGGCAGGTGTGGAGCGCCGTCGGAGCGGGCTTGAAAGGTTTCTTCTGGTACGTCTATCTACCACCCTCCGAGGACCGCCCGGACGCCAAACGCTACGCCGGCTCGGCCTTCCCGCCGACGCTGGCCGTCGATCAGGTCACGCCGACCGGCGGACCCGGTGGGATGCTGCGGCCGGATGGCAGTCCGACGCCGCACTATACGGCGGTCGCCGAAGCGTTCGCGGCGCTCCGGCCGCTGACGCGCTTGCTCGCGCAGTGCGTGAGGACGGATCCGCCGTTGGGCGAAACGTCCAGGCCCGGTTGGATCGGTGGACTGAAAAACGACAAGCTAAAACGGACGTTTGCCGTCGTGGTGAACGACGACACGGATCGCGAACAGACCATCACGATCCGCCTGCGGCAAGCATGGCAGGTGCGAGACCTGCGCAGCGGGCAGACGCTGGCTCCGTCGGCGGACAACACCGTCAACGTGCGGCTGCTTCCCGGCGACGGAACCGTGCTGGAAGCCATTCCGTCCGAGTCGGCCTCGGCCGCCGACGACTGATTCGTACCTACGCCGCCGCCGAAGGATGCGGCGGCGTTCGACAACACCCCGCGCCGTCCAGTGCGGCGACTTCGCGCGGCTTTCCCATGTCGTGACGAGCTGCCGGCGCCGCGCCAGTGACGATGAATCGTCACGCCCGCAAAGGCCGACTTGCGGAGACACGCGAAGGGCGGTCCGCAAACCAGGCTGCGCGCCGGCGGCGGTTTGCTTTTGCGCGCCACGCGGCCGATCCGTCCCGAGCCGCATGAAACGCAATGGTTTCCGCCTATGCTGGCGTTATACTTCGCGCGGCTCGAAATGGCACTCGGCACGGCGGATTTCAGTTCGCCGTTGTCATACGGAACCTGATGTTCGCGACGCCATTCTTGTCCGCGCTCGATATATAATGCGCGTTCAGCCCTCGGATGGAAGCCCGTCCCGGAATTGTCCGTTGGCGACAACTCGACGCCCGAATCTCCCCTTGCCAACCCCAAATATCGCGTAGATATTGGAATGATGAACGATCGAGATGATTCTTGGCTACGCGAACGCAAAATCGACAAACGAGCCTGAGCGTCGGAGCATGGTGGTTCTCTGCGGTCTTCACAACATAATGCCGTTGCGGTACGCCATCCGACTGGGACGATCCACCGGACGACGCGATTTCACCGGACGACGCGATTTCACCGGACGACGCGATTTCACCGGACGACGGGATCCGCGGCGGACCGTTGGCGGCCAGCGATGTCGTGCTGCGTGTCGTGCTGCGTTTTGTCCAGCATGTTGTCCAGCATGTCGTGCAGCGGCGCGGTTGGCCGGCGAGAAGGTTGCGGATGAGGCGGGGGCCGTCGGGATGTCAAGCAGCGGCCCGATCAGCGCCGCGTCGTGTCGCGCCTGTGCGACGCCGAACGTCTTCCGCGCCGCAGCACACCAGTCGGGCGATCATGCCGGAAATCCGCGAGCGACCGCAGCGGTCGTGGCCGAGCGCCGCTTGCCAGCGCGGCTTCGCGCGCCGAGCGGTTCAGGTCGGTTGCGCCCGCTGTGGTATGGGATCGGTTTGCTCGGCTTGTTGGCTCACGTAGCGGCAGCGCAGGACAAGCCGGAGGTAGTGGCCGAGTTGGCGCGGACGCGGATCTACGAGGGCGAGTCCGTCCAGTATCAGGTGACCTTGAACCACGCGCAGTCGCCGCAACCGCCCCAATTGAACGGATTCGATGCGTTTCGTGTCGAATCTGCCGGCGAGAGTTCGCTCGACTCGCGGCAGATCACCATCATCAATGGACGGATGTCCGAGGTGGTGCGATACGGCCGTGTTTACCGCTATGTGCTGACCCCAAAGCGCACGGGCACGCTGCAGGTTCCCGGGCCTACGGCGCAAATCGATGGACAGACCTACACGGGTCCGGCGCTGACGCTGGTGGTGGTTCCTCCGTCCGAGCAAGACTGGGCGTTGGTCGAGGTCGCGGCGGACCGCGACCATGTGTACCCGACGCAGACTTTCACGATCCGCTGTACGGTCGCCGTCCGCGCGTTGCCCGATCCGGCGGCCGACCGCAATCCGGTGACGGTCCTGCGCCGCCTGCCGGCCTTGTCGATCCCGTGGGCCACGGACGACGGTTTGCCCAAGGGCGTGACGGCCACTCAGACTTGGCAGGCCTGGATCGAGCCGCTGCGCAGCAATCGAGGCGGCTTTAGCATCAACAATATCGGGACGCAAAGCGTATTTTCGCTGTTCGACGATGGCCCGCTCGGGTTTCTTCCACAACCGCGACGCACGACTCGCAAAGACCACAGCGGCCACGACGCGGCCTACTGGGAGTTCGATTTTTCGCGCCAATTCACCGCGCGTGAACCGGGCGAATTGTCCTTTGGCCCCGTGACGTTGAAGGGTGCGTTCGTGACGGCGATCAGCGCCGATTCGCGAGCCGAGACCGAGGATGTCTTTGCCGTCGCGAAAGCGTGCACGGTGCTCGTCCGAGACGCGCCCGCGGAAAGCCGCCCGGACTCGTATATTCAAGCGATCGGCCAGTTTACCGCCACCGCCGCGGTGGTTCCTTCCGAAACCAAAGTAGGCGATCCGCTGACGCTGACGTTGACGCTGCGCGGCGAAGGTTCGCTCGACGCGGCCCGCGCGCCGGATTTGGCCTCCATCCCGGAGGTCGCCCAGCGGTTCAAGATCTACGAGGCGACGGAGGAAACCCGCGGCGGGGCGCGCGTGTTCACCTACGGCCTTCGCGCCCTGGCAGCCGGTCACGTCGAGTTTCCGTCGATCCCACTCAGCTATTTTGACGTCGAGCAAGAGCAGTATGTCACGCTCCGGACGGCGCCGATTCCGATCACGGTCGCGGAAGCCGAGCAGATGGCCGAAGCGGACATCACACTCGCCCCGGGGACGCGCCGCGCCCAGACAGTCGAAATCCAACGCGATGGAATCCTGGCGAACATCGACGATCTATCGGTGCTGCGGGATCGATCGGTGCGGCCGATGCCGTGGTTGCTGTACGTGTTCGTGCTGGGCATCGTTTACGTCGGCATCGCAACCGCCTCGGGTCCGGTAAGCCGCTATTTGGCCGATCCGGCGCTGCGGCGGCGACGGGCGGCGCCGGCGCGGGCCGAGCGACGCCTGCGCGAGGCGTGCGACGAAATTCACGTCGGCCGTCGTCGCGAAGGGGCCGAGCATTTGGGAGCCGCGGTAGCGGGCCTGGTCGCCGACATGGCCGGTTGCCCCGAGGCAGGAATGACGTCTCGCGAGGTCGCGGGCCAGTTATCCGCGCGGCGCATCCCTGATGCGCTCTGCGAGCGGGTCGCGGCGCTGCTGGCAATCTGCGACGACGCGCGATACGGCGGAGCCGCCAGCGCGGTGGACGAGGCCGCCGGCGGAGCGCCTGCGTTGATGGAGGAACTGATTCGAGCGTTGAAGGACCAACAGCGGTGAGGAACGCGTCATTGGATTCGACCTCGAAAGCGAGCTTGTTTCGCCGCGGGGCGAGCGGGCCGGCGACTTTGCTGATGGGCGTCGCGACGATCTGCTTGGCGACCGCCGGCTGTGCGACACCGCCGGACACCGAGCTGGTGCGGATTTACCAGCGTGCGCTCGAGGCCTTTGAGCAGGCCGCCGGACCTGCCGACTATCTGCGCTCCGCCACCCTGTACCAGGAGATCCTCGATCGTGGCGTCGTCTCCGGCGGCCTGCTGTACAACCAAGGGAACGCCTATATGCGAGCCGGCCAACGAGGTCGCGCGATCGCCAGCTATCGTCGCGCCCTGATCTATCGGCCGCGCGACGCTCAATTGCGAGCAAACCTGCAACTGGCGCTAGGGTCTGACATCGCGATCGACGCGCCGCAGGGCGTGCTCGACCACATCTTTTTCTGGCGCGACTGGACCAGCTATCCGGGAAAGATCCATGCGTCCGCCGCGGTGGCCAGTCTGGCGTTCGTGCTGGGGCTGGCCGGCCTCTGGGGACCGCGACGCCCCCTATTTCGCCGTGCGGCTTGGGCCACCCTCGGCTTGACACTGATCCTGGCCGCTTCGGCCGTCTACGATTGGCGGCGTTTCGAGCAGGTCGAGCGCGGCGTCGTGATCCGCAGCGAGGTGATCGCCCGCAAAGGCAACGCCGACAGCTATGACCCGGCGTTCAACGAACCGCTGAAGGAAGGCGCCGAGTTTCGCATCATCGAACGGCGGGGACCGTGGGTGCAAATACAACTGGCAGGCGGCCAGGCGGGCTGGATCCCCGACTCGGCGGTCGTCACGTTCTGACCGCCGCGCGTCTGGCCCCGATCGCGTGTGCCTGAGCCGGACAGTCTTCCAGCCGAACCTCGCCCGACGACGAGAGTCCAGGCTGCGCTGACGAACGGTTCGGGAGATTCCGGCAATCTCTGAAAAGCGAACGGCATGCACGTGAGGCGCAGGCACGCGCGGTCGGGCATGCACTCTGTCACGATAACCGATCCGCGCGTGAGAAGCGCGGATCAGAGATGCGGCAGGATGCCGCAGCCACGAACTGACCCGTACGCGAGAACTATCGAGCCCATCGCACCGAGGCAAAAACATGGTCCGCAATTCACTTGGCGTCGTGTTCGTCCCGTCCGTCGTATTCGCCGCGATTCTCACGCTCGTCGTACTTGGCCTGACGCCGTCATGTTCGGCAGCAGACCCATCCGGCGACACGCTTCCGGCGGCCGCCGGCGCCGGTCGAGCAGACGCCGAATCGACGGGCGCGAATGCCGCGGCCGACATTCCCGCTACGATCTCCAACGCAACGCTGGATCGCGACGGTTTCCTCGTCCACACTGTCAGCTCGGCGTTTCAGGCGGACACGACGGAGATCCACGTGCTGCTGCCCGATCCGGTGGACGGCGACGAACGCTATCCGGTCGTCTACGTCCTGCCGGTCGAACCGCACCGTGAACACAACTACGGCGATGGCCTGCGCGAAGTCCGGCGACGCGGGCTCTCGCAGCGGCGCCAGGCGATTTTCGTCACCCCGACCTTTTCGCAATTCCCCTGGTACGCCGACCATCCGACGGATCCTCGTGTTCGCCAGGAGACCTATTTTCTGAAAGTGGTGGTTCCTTTTATCGAAGCGCGCTATCCCGCGCGAGCCACGGCCGATGGACGGCTGCTGCTAGGCTTCAGCAAGTCGGGCTGGGGAGCGTGGAGCCTGCTGTTGCGATACCCGGAACGGTTTGGCCGAGCGGTTTCCTGGGATTCGCCGATGATGATGGATTCGCTGGGTTACGGCTCGCACAAGATCTACGCGACCCGCGAGAACCTCGCACGATACCAGATCACCAAGCTGCTGGAGCGCCGTGCGGGCGAGCGGTGGGATCCTCGGCGGCTGATCCTGATGGGCAACGGCAACTTTCGCGACCACCACGTGCGGCTTCAGAACTTGATGCTCGAGTTGAACATCCCGCACACCTACGTGGATGGTCCCCTGCGGACTCATGCCTTCGAAAGCGGTTGGTTGCCCGAAGCGGTCGAGTTGCTGCTGCGGGACGAATCGGCGGGCCGTTGACATTCCTGCCGCGCGGGGTCGCGACCCTGCCCGCAACGTCTTGTGGCTCGAGCTGAGGGCTACTGCGACGAGCGAGAATTGATGGGACATGGACTGGGAAGCCGTCCCAGATTGCCAGAAACCATTTGGGAACGGAAATAATATGGCGCTGGAACTAGCCGGTCGCGGAGGGCAGCGAAGCACGCGGTCCTGGAGGGATGCGCTTCGTCGCGGCCACTCGGTTGCGGCCAGGGCGGAGCGCGGGCCTCCATAGCTGCATAAGCCCCCCCCGCGACGGATGCATTCCAGGTTGACAAACCAAGAGGAATCTGGCCGTCGTGGGCGGTGAAGCCGGACTGGCAGCACGACGCAAACAGGCGGAAAACTGACTGAGGCGACCTGCTGACTATGATTTGCAGCGCTAGCGCCAGTCGAGCTCCAGCGATTGGCCGTGGGCCGGGTGCTTGGTGTCCAGACAGTTCAAGGTCAACCGCATCCCGTCGGACTTCAGTTGCGCATCGTGCCAGCCCCGCGGCAGCGTGGGATCGAACAGCCACGCCAGAGCCGCCAGGTTCACTAGGTGCAAGCCTTCGTGCTTCGCGTGGCTCCATCGATGGCTGTGGGCAAAGATGAAAGCCTTGACTCGCTTGCGCGGCACGATCACGTCGTACAGGGCGTTCGTGTCGAGCAGCGCACTGGTGACCTTCGTCGGATCGGTCAGCGGATAGTGGTGCGCCACCACGATCGCCGGCTTGTCCGGATGACGGTCGAGCATCTCGGCCAGCCATTTGATCTGCGCCTCGCCCAACCGACCCGGCGTCGAGTTGGTCTTGTCCAACGAATCCAGCACGAACCAGTCGGCCAACGGCGCTTCGACCACGGTCACCTGACGTCCCGGGACGGGCGACGGTTTCGCCTGCTGTTCGGGAAAGACCGTCCAAAAATGTTCACGCTTGTCATGGTTGCCCATCGCAAACGTGATGGGGATGGTAATCGGCGACACCAGTTCGCGCAACCGCCGATAGTCGGCGATTTCGCCCTGGTTGTACGCACAATCGCCGGCCACGATCAGTCCGGCGGGACGCGGGTTCAACGCCATGTATTGCTCGCGCGCCTGCTGGAAGTTTTCGTCCGGATTCGTGTTTCGCACGATCTTGGCCGGATCCTGGCTGAGGTGAATGTCGGCCAGCATCACAAAGCGATTCGGGTCGATCGGCGGATCGGCGGACCACGCCAAGCGTGGCAAGAGCACCGACGCCACGCCCGCCTGCAACGAACCAACCAGGAGTTCTCGACGCGTAATGCAGTTCGTCAAAGCCATGATGCTTGCCTCCACTAATCAACGCTGCGTCCACAGTGGGCCTTGTTGACGGCCAACTGCCAAAGCCCCATACTACGTGGACCGGCCACCGCTGTCCACCCTCGCCGCGCGGGCCGTTGTGCCCTGGGCCACGTCAACTTTCCGCGCTGCCGGCCTAGAACCGCCCATCGATCTCGACCCGCCGCGAAAGCTTGTCGTCGGCCCTGGACCAGTGTCGCCGGCCAAAGGCGTCGGACAGCCATGACTGGCGACTGGTCCGGTGACACGGAAACGGTGAAGGGTCAGTTGTCAGTTGTCAGTTGTCAGGGGTCAGTGGTCAGTTGTCAGTTGTCAGTTGTCAGTTGTCAGGGGTCAGTTGTCAGTTGTCAGTTGTCAGGGGTCAGTTGTCAGTTGTCAGTTGTCAGTTGTCAGGGGTCAGTGGTCAGTGGTCAGGGGTCAGGGGGCAGGGGGCAGGGGGCAGGGGGGCAGGGGGGCAGGGGGGCAGGGGGGCAGGGGGCGTTCCAGGTTTTTGATTCGAGATCTATCGTTTGTTTGCCAACGACCGTGAGTCTACGAATATGGCGAACGGCCATTTGTCGTTGATCGCATGTGCTGATCGATGGCTGCGGGCGGCGATCGCGGACTTGTCCATTGTCCACCAACGATAAGGAGACTGTGCATGTTGCGAATGCTAGACGGGCCGTCGAGGCTGGGCGTTGTCCTCTCGATGGCTGTCCTGACGCACGTCGCCGGGGTTCTCTGGGCCGCAGGCAACGACGTGGTCGATGGCAAACGCGGCGCCGGCGAACGCCGTTCGGAACCGTACCACATCGCGATGCGCACGATGGACAACGAATCGGCAAACGCACCCGAGAAAACGGTTTGTCAGGTCACCGCGCTGACCTTCAACATTCGCCTCGACACGCCCGTCGACGGCCCCAACCGCTGGGATCTGCGCCGCGAGCACGCCTGTGCCGTGTTGGCGCGCGAAGCAGCCGACTTTGTCGGCCTCCAGGAAGTCCTGCCCGCTCAGGCCGCGTTCATTCGAGAATCGCTGACGAATTACGGCATGTTGATCCGCTCGCGCGAGGCCGACGCGGCGCGTGGCGAAGCCGTGCCTTTGCTGTATCGTCGAGATCGTTGGAAACCGGATCCGCGGCATCAGGGGACTTACTGGTTGTCCGAAACCCCGGAAGTACCGGGCTCGAAAAGCTGGCAGTCGAGCCTGCCGCGCGTCACGACCTGGGCTCGATTCACGCACCTCGACAGCGGGCGGACGATCTGGGTGTACAACACGCATTTCGACCATCGTTCGGAACAAGCGCGCACCGAGGCTGCGCGACTGATGAGCCGTCGAATCGTCGAACACGCCGGGACCGAGCCCGTGCTCGTGATGGGCGACTTGAACTCGGTGTCGAGCACCGCGGCGTTGAAAACGTTCCTCGGCCCGCCTTTGTCGCTGGTCGACGCCTATATGGCGGCGCATCCGGACGCGCCCGAACCGGGAACGTTCCACGCTTTTTCGGGAAAGCGAGACGGAATGCGAATCGACTATATCCTGGCGTCGCCCGGCAACGACCTGCGCGTCGTCGGCGCTCGCGTGTTGTATGATCACGAAGGCCCGCGGTATATCTCGGACCACTTCCCGGTTCAGGCTACGATTGAATGGACTCTTCCGATCGCGAACGCAAAGCCCGACCCGTGACACAAGCCCTGCGAGCGCCGCCGACCCGGCCGCGACGTCAGCGCCGCGCGGCGGTCGGACGCGCGACACACAACACCGCGGAGAGCGACATGACACCGTCCGAAATGACCCGACGAACATTCGTGCGCGAGAGCGCGATCATGGCAGCCACGACGTGTGCCGTCCGTCCGGCATTGGCCGTCGCAGCGCCAGCGCCGGGGCTGAAGCTGACGATCCTCGGGGCGTCGAGCTGTATTCCGGACGTCGGACACGAAACGCCCTGCTTTGTGATCAACGAGAAACATCTGGTCGACACCGGCTGGTGCGCGGTGTTGCGGATGCGCCAGTTCGGATTCGACCCGCTGGCCCTGGAATCGTTGATCGTGACGCATTTCCACCACGACCACTATCTCGGGCTGCCGCAACTGCTGTTCTACCTCGGACTGCGGAAACGTCAGGGCCCGCCGTTGTCCATCATCGGGCCTGGGGAACGGATCGAACGCGTGCTGCGTTCCGCGATCGACCTGTTGCAAATCGATCGATTCCCCGAGCTCGCGGTCGATTATCGAGTCGTGCCGCTGACTGCGGGCGATCGCTTCGAGCTGCCTGGTCTGCAGTTCGAGACTTTTGCCGCCCGTCATGTGTCCGGGAAGAACCTGCCCGAGCAGGCCCTGGTCTACAAGGTGACGGATCGGGCGACCGGGGCGGTGGCCGCGTTTACGGGCGATACACACCATCACCCGCCGATTGCGGACTTTGTTCAGGGTGTGTCGCTGTTGATCCACGACGGCGTCCATACGGCGCCCAAAGATGCAGCGGCCATCGCGAAACGCGCGGGCGTAGGTCGCCTGGTGCTGATCCACTATCCCCAGCACCGCGCAGCCGCGATCCTAGCAGAGGCTCAGGCGATCTTTCCCAACACGGAACTGGCCCGAGAGGGCGTGTGTCTCGAAGTCCCGGCGCCGACCTGATGCGCCCTCCGCCGTCGGTCGCGGATTTTTCGAAAAAGGAGCAGCAAATGTTGAAACGTCGCGACGTCCTACGTCTGATTCCTGCCTCGACGTTCGCCTATGTTGGCGCCTCGACCCTGGGCCGGGCCGTAGCTTCGCCTGACGAGTCGTCTTCCGCCGAACCGGCCGCTGACAAGTCGCTTCTGGCTGGACCGCCGGTGGTCCAGCATCTGACGTGCGACGGGTTTTCGGTCAGCGTCGCGGTCCGCGGGCTGGCCACGGCGTGGGTCGAGTGGGGACGCTCCGCCGAGCAGCTCGACCAGCAGGCCATCGGCAGCCGAGCGGGGCTGGTCTGCGCCTCGGATCGCGCACTGATCATTCCCGTCCCGTTCTCGCCGGCGGCCGAGGCCGGACAGACGATCTACTATCGCGTGGTGGCCGAGCCGCTGCGGTACGAGACGGCCTACAAGCTGCATCGCGGCGATCCCGTATCCAGTCCCACGTATCGGCTGGTGATTCCGGACGCAGCCGCCCCGAACGTGCGGATCGCCGTGATCAACGACACTCACGATCACGCGGAGACCGTGCAGGCGTTGGCCGCACAGATCGACGCCCTCGACCCGCAGCTATTGGTCTGGAACGGCGATGCCTGCGCTTCGGCTTACGACACGCCGGCCGACCCGCCGCGCGTGCTGCTGTCGCAGTCTTGGGCGACGACGCGGCCTCTGCTGTTCGTGCCGGGCAATCACGATGTTCGCGGCGCCGCCGCCCGCACCGTTCGTGATTGCCTGGCTGCCGGTCCCGATCCGTCGCTGCCCTACAACGTCGCGCTGCGCTATGGCCCGGTGGGGCTGGTATCCCTGGACACCGCCGAAGACAAGCCGGATGCCCACCCCGTGTTCGCGGGAACGGCGGCTTACGAACCCTATCGCGCGCGTCAGGCAGTGTGGCTGCGCGAGGCTCTGGCGCGTCCGGAAATCGCGACAGCGCCCTTCAAGGTCGCCATCTGCCATATTCCGCTGCACGGCCTACCAGGGCACAATGATGGGTTGAGCCTCGAAGGCTTTGCCTACTGGTCGGGCGATGGGGCGCGCAAGTGGATGCCGATCTTGCGCGAGGCGGGCGTACCAGTGGTGGTCAGCGGCCACATGCACGCCTGGCGCATCGACGACGCCGTTGACGGCGACCCAGTGCAGGTCGTGGGCGGCGGGCCGAATCCCAAACGCAACAACGCCGTGACGGTGATCGTGCTGGAGGCGGACGCGCAGACGCTGAGCGTCACGATCCGCGACGCTTTCTCCGGCGCGGAACTGGCACAGCGAAAGTTCGCGCGGCGATGAGTCCCCCTTTGCCTGGATCGGCGAGAATTCGGGCGATTCGGCGCGACAACGTGAGCGCGCCGCGTCGCCCGACAACTAACCTTCAACTTCAGAGGTAGACCGAGCCATGTCCAGCGTCCTTCGAAAACCCTCGTCGCGTCGCGATTTTCTGAAAACAGCCGGCGGTGTCGCCACGGTCTCGTCGTTGGCGGGCATTGGCATTCCTCGAGTCCACGCAGCCGAAAACAACACGATCCGCGTGGCTGTGATCGGCTGCGGCGCGCGCGGCACGGGCGCAGTGGCCAATGCGCTGGTCGTCAACCAAGGGCCGCTCGAATTGGTGGCGATGGCTGACCTATTTCCCGGCGTGATCGAGCGCCGGCTCAACTACCTACAAGGCGAGATCCAGGCCAGTTGGGATCGAACCCAGGCCGGCGGACTGGGGTCCCGGATCGACGTTCCGCCCGAACGCCGGTTCGTCGGCTTCGACGCCTATCGCCATGCCATGGACTGTCTGCGTCCCGGCGACATCGCCATCCTGGCCACTCCGCCGGTTTTTCGCTGGGTGCATTTCGGCTATGCCATCCAAAAGGGATTGAACGTCTTCATGGAAAAGCCGCTGACGTCCGACGGTCCCACGTCGCGGCGCATGCTGCAACAAGCAGAACAGTCGATCGCCAAGAACCTCAAGGTCGGCGTGGGCCTGATGTCCCGCCACAGTCGGCCGATCCAGCAGTTGCACCAGCGGATTCGCGACGGGGAAATCGGCGACATCTTCTTGTTGCGGGCGTACCGGCTGATCGGCCCGCTGGGGTCGGCGTTCTCGAATCGCTGGCCCGGGACGCCCAGTGAACTGCTCTGGCAAATCCAGCGTTTCCACAGTTTTATCTGGGCCAGCGGCGGATGCTTCAACGATTTCTACATCCACGTGATCGACAACGCCTGCTGGATGAAGGACGCTTGGCCCGTCAAGGCTCAGGCGATCGGCGGCCGCCACTACCGCACCGGGCCCGATGGCCAGCCCTACGTCGACCAAAACTTCGACACGTACGGCGTGGAATACACGTTCGCCGACGGCGCCAAACTGATGCTCGACGGCCGTTGCATCCCCGGCTGTCACAACGATCATTCGAGTTGCGCGCAAGGCGCCAAAGGCGCAGCGATCATCTCGCGGGCGGGCGACTGTGGGCCGCCGTCGAGCACCTACCGAACCCATTCGTTCGACCCTGCCGACCTGATCTGGCAGTCTGAAACAATTCCTGGCGAGCACAGTCCCTACAACAACGAGTGGAACGATCTGGTCGACGCCATTCGCGGCGACAAGCCTTATAACGAGGTCAAAAGCGGCGTCGAGGCAAGCATCGTGTCGAACATGGGCCGTCGAGCCGCCCATACCGGCGGGGTGGTCACGTTTGACGAGGCGCTGGAGGACGAGCAAGAGTTCGCGCCCGGCGTCGATCAGTGGACCGCCGATTCGCCGGCTCCGATCCAAGCGGACGCCGACGGGCGATACCCGGTCCCACAACCGGGAATTGTTGCACAGCGCGAGTATTGACCCGCGACGCCTGGTCGTCGGTCGCTCGATCTTCGCGGGAACCTTGCCGGCGACGGCCAGCGGATGTTCCATCCGCGACGCGCTGTCGCCGTAGATCGCGACGAAATGCTAGACCGACTTGAATCCGTGGATCTCGTCAAGGCTAGTGGCTCAACCGGCTGCGGTAGCGGACGCTGATGCGTTCGAGCGTTGCCCGGTCTTCGGCCGAGAGCGACTTGCTGCCGTGTTGATGCAGCCGCTGTAAGATCTCGTCCAGTCGCCGTTCCTCTTCCGCTTCCTGGTCGTGCTGGTGAACCCCCAGCAGCTCTTGCCGACGCTGCAGCTCGCCGTGGCGCTGCGGTTGTCGCCCGAACGCGTCGGCAAAGCTGTCCGTGTCCTCGTCGGATTCGTCGTCTTTGAGATCCAGCAAAGCCAGCTCGGCAGCCAAGTCATCATCGATCGGCCAGCGCTGTCGCGCAGCCGCGTCGAGGGCCGCCCTCTCGTCCTCGTGCTGGGCGCTGAAGAACAGAAAAATACATAGCAAGACAAGGGCGAACGGAGCGGGCACGAGGCCGGCTGAGTCGTCGAACGGCATCACGAACGCGGCGCAGGCCAGACCGATCACCAGGATTTTGGCTAGCGTCGCGACGATCCACGAAGCGTGCTGCCGCCCCAACGTCGGCGATAGGATCAGCAGCGCCGCGCGCAGCGCGGCGCCGCCGTCGAAAGGAAATACAGGCAACAGATTGACCAGCAGCAGAGTCCAATTGATCCAAAAGATCAGCTTCGCGAGAACCACCGCCGTTGTCCCCACGGTCAGTTGTTCGGGGGCCAGCGGGTTCAACAGATCCAGAAGCGTTGCCGACGCGCCGATCAGCATCGGCGCCGCCAGCAGGCACACCGCCAGTTGCATCGCTGGGCCCGCCAAGTGAACCAAGAGTTCGGCTCGCGGGTCGCGGATCTGCCGGGCGCGGACCAAGCCGCCCCACGGAACCAGAACCAGCGCATCCAGGCGGCCGCCGAGCTGGCGCGCGGCCCACAAATGCCCCAGCTCGTGAAGCGCCACGCTGCCGCTGAGGACGAGCAGGGCGTAAATTGCCAGCCGATCCACATGAGGCGTGCCGCTGGCCTTGTTTTCCCACCAGCTCAGATAGCACGTCAACGCGGCGAACAGGAAGAAGAACATGTGCACGTGCACATGGACTCTACCCCAACGGCCGAACCCGAGACTCCAACTGACGTGATCGTGCATGGCAATGACTAGTACGGTCTGGCGAGCAAAAAGGTTTGCTCGACCGAGAGCAGATTGTCGTCACCCTTAAATCGTACCGCGCACGGTTGATATCGACCACGCTGGGTCCGTCTTGTGCAATCGGGGCAGGCCGAAGCCCATTCGAGACATGACGCGGCGACTCGTTCCGAGTATAGCATTTCGCCCGGGGCCGTACAACGCGCGGCGCGCCGCGCGCTATGCACCCCCCCGCTTGTCGCGGATCCCGGCACGGAACGTTATCCGTTGTCGCCACACGCGTCGGAGAGGCGAGTGTGCCATGATTTTGGCCCTCTGTCGTTTCGCGGTCGCGTGGCGCATCTACAATGGGATGCGATCCAGCTTTCCCGAGACGCCTCGTTCCGCGTGAAACCACGCTGACGCAACGCGTCAGATTCGATCTATCGCCTTGAGTCAAGGAGCAGACGTGAACCCCTACGAGATCGACGTCGAGCGCAGTCGAGGCCGCCAACAACGGTTGATCGATGTCATGCGCCAGCACGATCTGCCGTTGGCGATCGTCACGCAACCCGAGCACGTCCAGTGGCTCGCGGGCTTGCGATTCGGCCCGCTGTTTCAGACGGCGGCGGCGTTGACGGCGGACGGGCGGCTGACGGTTGCCGCCCCGTACGGCGTCGAAGCCGCCACGGCGGACGAGATCGTGGTGTTCGAAGCCCACTGGCACGCGACGCTGCGCAATGATCAACGGGCCGCGGCGATGGCGGCCCTGCGCACGCGTCTCCAGCATTTTCCGCCGGGCCGTTTGGGGGTCGAGTTCTCGACGTTCGGTCGGCATCTGGATATCGGTTCGGCCGCGCTATTCGACATCGAACCCGCCCTCCTGCGGCTGCGACGGCGCAAGGATCCGGACGAACTGGCCAAGATCCGTCAAGCGATCGCGGCCACCGGGCGGATGTACGCGCGAGCCCGCGAGATCATCCAGCCGGGGATCAGCGAACTCGAAGTGTTCAGCCAACTGCAGGCTGTCGCCGTCGAGACGGTAGGCGAGATGCTGACGGGCGCCGGCAATGACTATCAATGCGCCTCGGCCGGCGGGCCGCCGCGGCGCCGACCGGCGGCGGCCGGCGAGCTGTATATCCTGGACCTGGGGCCTGCGTTCCGCGGATATTACGCAGACAACTGCCGTACGATCGCGGTGACACGGCCCGACGACGCTCAGCAACAAGCCTGGGGCCACATCGTGCAGGTGTTCGAGCACGTGGAACGCGTGGCGCGGGCGGGCGTCAGCGCACGGCAGTTGTTCCACGACGCCGCGGCCATTCTGGACCGGGCCCCGCTCGGCAAGTTTACGCATCACCTGGGGCATGGGGTCGGCCTGTATCCCCACGAGGCGCCGCATCTGAACCCGCGATGGGATGACGTGCTCGAGCCGGGCGACTTGCTCGCCGTCGAACCGGGGCTGTACGCTCCGGAATTGCGGGCCGGGATTCGGCTCGAAAACAACTACCTCGTGACCGCCGACGGCCTCGAGCTATTGAGCGATTTCCCGCTGAATCTGTAGCACGGCTTACGCGCATCGTGAACTCGATGAACGTATTTTTACTTCGCGCAGCTCGAAATGGCACTTGGCACGGCGGACTTCAGTTCGTCTTTATCGTACGGAACCTGATGTGCGCGAGGCCATTCTTTCCTGCGCTCGGTATAAGCTCTCGTGGCGAGTTTCTAAGCCCTCGCAGCCACGACGGAGCGTGGCCACCTCGGGGCGATGCCGACGCCAAACGCGGCGCGTTCGGTCGCGGCCCGCGGCTGTGGTGTCGTACCCAGGCGGCCCATCTGTCCACGGTCGAGCAGTCGAGTACGAGCGCGGCTGCGCGGTGAATCTCAGTTGCAGGTCGGATCGGACGGCGGCGGGACATTGTTCATCAGCGGATGAATGACCTGGTCGCCAATTTGCTGAGCCGCGAGGCGCCACAGCGTGTCGGCATCGCCGAATACGTGCTCGGACGACGCCGGCAAGACCATCCAACCGCCGATCCGCAGCTCGCGTTCGAGCTGGCCCGGCGCCCAGCCAGAATAGCCGTTGAACATGCGGAGCAATTTCTGCGGCTTGCGCACCAAGTCGTTCAACCGATCGCGGTGCGTGGAAAAATAGACGCCCGGCAAGACCTCGTTTTCCGAGCAGGCTTCGTTGGTGTGCAGAGCCATCAACGGTCCAGAGACCGGGCCACCGACATACAGCGCATCATCGTTCTCGCACGGATCGTCTGAAATGGATTCCCATGCCTCGCGAATCGTGCCGTCCGTCGGACGGTTCAAGACGACGCCCAACGCCCCCTGCTCGTCATGATGAATGATCAGCACGACGGTCCGAAAGAAATTTCCATCGGACAGCCGTGGCGACGCCACCAACAAATGCCCTGCTAGAGATCGCATGGTTTTACTCCCGCCACGAAACTCTCTGCCCGCATTGTATACCGACCGCGGTCGAAGGTGGTAGACTTCGGGCGTCGCCCGAGACGCATACGGGCAAAGAACGCGCTCGGTCGCTTGCGATCGAATCTGGGGCGGGCCACGCGGTCGTGCGCGCGAGACGGCCGCGAGCCGACAATCCGTTGTTTCGCCGACGCTTCGGCGTTCACGATCGGCAGTCGCGGACGGCGTTCGGTCGGCCGCGGCATACGTACCCTGGGGCGAGCGCACATGGAAGGCGTCGTCGTAGCGCAGGCGGGCCTGCGCGCGAGCGGTCAACGCGGCCAGAGGCCGCGTCCACGCCGGGGAACACGCGGGTTCGTCATCCGGCGCCAATTGCCTCAGCCGCCTGGACGCGGCTGGCCCCATGTCTCGTCCCACACACAACCAGCCCAGGACCAACCGACGCCGAAACCGACCAGCAAGTTGCGCATCCCGACGTTCAGGCGGCCTTCGCGCCGGAGATGATCGATCAGGATGGGAAGCGTCGAAGACACCGTGTTGCCACAATGTTCCAACAGCAACGGCATCCGATCCTCGCCGATCCCTAGCCGCAGTTGCAGTTGTTCGAGCATTTTCTTAGTCGCTTGGTGCAGCAGGTACAGGTCGATGTCGCTACGATCCACCCGCGCTGTGTCCAGAATCTGGTCGATCAGCTTGGGAACCTGGGCGACGGTAAAGCTGATCAAGCTCGGACCGTCCATGTACAGCAAACTGGGCCACCGTTTCCGATGGCGCGGCGCGATCGCGTCTCTTACCGGCCGTGCGCCGCCTTCGGCGACCAGCAACGTGTCCGCGCCTTCGCCATCGGTGCCATACCGAAAGGCGTGCAGCGAGGGCGCGTCGCCGGCTTCGATCAATGTAGCCGCCGCCGCATCGCCAAAGATCGTCCGCAGGCTGCGGTCCGTCGGGTGGATATAGCGCGAGTAGGTCTCGGCGGTGATCAGCAACACCCGGCGGCACGAGCCGACTCGGATCAATCCATCGGCCAGCGCGAGGCCGTAGACAAAGCCGGAACATCCCAGGTTGAAATCCAGCGCGCCGACACTGGTGGGCAGACCGAGCCGCGATTGCATCAAGCACGCGGTGGTCGGCAAAGGATAATCCGGTGTCTGGGTGCACAACAAGAGAAAATCGATGCTGGCGGGATCGATATTGAATTGGTCGAACAACTTACGCGCCGCCGCAACCCCCAAGTCCGAGGCGCATTCGCCAGGCGCCGCGATGTGTCGCGAGGCGATACCCGTCTTTTCGTAGATTAACTCCATTTCCCAATCGGGAAAGGCTCGCTTGAGCTCGGCGTTGGTCTCTATCTTTTCCGGATAGTGGACGGCGATGGGGCCGATCGTCGCGTACTTCACAGGCGCTATACCTCGATTGTCGGGTCGCAATTGAGAAGTGAAAACGATAACGGCGTCGATCGCAAGCGTCCATACAGATACCCGCGGAACCGCCGCGGCGCCGGTTAGGATTTGGGTTGCGGCTCGGATCCCGGGCCGACCGCCGCCGCAATCCGCTCGCGCAACTCAGCCCCGACGATTCCGCTCAAGGCATCGACGACCGCGTCGACGGTGACTTCGACGGTTCCGTCCGCGGTCTGGTAGGTGAACCCCGCCTCGGCCAGCGTTCCACGCAGGTCGATCCGCTCGGATCCGGCTGCGTCTTCGCGCAATGCGGCGATCGTTCCGTTCAGCAGCCGGCGCCGCGCCGCCTCCGAGACATTGATGACAATCGCCCGGCCGCCGCTCGCGTCGGCTGTCGCGTACTGGCGAACCACGTCGCTGATCAACCCGCCCAGAAAGTCGCCATCGTCCAGTTTTTCTTGAACGGCCTGACTCAACACGCTCTGGATGCCGCGGCTGAGGGCTTCTTGCAGTCGCAGTACCGTGTCGCGCGCCGCAAGCCGCAACTCGCTGTCCGTGCGAGCGAGAATCATCTTGCTTTCGTTCTGCGCCTGGGCAATGATTTGCTGAGCTTGTTTTTCGGCCTCGGCCAACCGCTGTTGGGCCTGGGCTTGCGCCTCGGCCCGAATCTTGTCGCCATCCTCCCGCCCCGCCTCGACGCCATCCTTCTGCAGTCTGTTGACAAACTCTTCGATCGTCTGAACCATGATTTCCTCGTATCGCCTCACAAGTCCGGGGCTTGTCGAAAGCGTAGATCGTACCACTGCCGTCCCCTCTTGCCAATCGGTGGCCGACGCGGCGAGAACGCCGGTGCGGGCTCGACAAGGCACTTGCGACACGCCTTTTCCGTCGCGGCGCCGCGCTGCCGTCCGCGCGGCTTGCCCCCCGCGTCCGGGTGTGCGCGCATGGGCGGGGGGGCAGACAAGCGGCTGAAAGCCGCTTCCACCTCTCGCGTCCGCACACATGGCGTGGCAGGCCGCGCTCGTGGATGCGGCATCCGGCAGCATGCTTCCGTGCGCGACCTTGTGGAGCGACGACAACCCAATGGGTCGCGGGAACGCCGCGCGTTGTCGCCGACCCTCGGTTCAGCGCGACCTCGCCACGCGGGCTCGCAACCGAGCATCTTTACGATGATCAGGAGGTTCGTTGGCCAGTGTTTGCCGCCGCTTCCGCTGCGCGTCCTACGCGAAGCAGCGGCCTCGGCAAAACTTGCCGCACCGATGGACAGCGCTACAATGGCGTGAATGTTTCTGGCAGACACCGGCCTGCGCAACGCGGCGGAGCGCCGTCGGCCGTTCGCGCCCCGGAAACCGGCGTCTGGCGAGAAAACAGTCCGTTCGTGGTCTTTCAAAAAGGAGCCTTGGCGATGCTGCATCAACAGATCGATTGGGAATTGGCCGAACGTGAGGCATGGGCGTTGCGCCGCCAGCGCGGGATCCCCAACAATCGGCGTCTTTTCGTGCTGGCGTGCATGGACGAGCGAATTCCGGTCAACCACGCCCTGGGCATTCGCGACGGCGATGCGCACGTGTTTCGCAACGCCGGCGGGATGGTGACGGACGACGTCATCCGCTCGGCGATGCTCACGACCCAGTTTTTCGGCACCAAAGAAATCATCATCGTGAATCACACCGAGTGCGGGATGATGAGCGCCAGCGGCGACGCGGTCACCGCCGCGTTGCGCGAGAAAGGACTGCCCGTCGACGGAACCCAACTCGATCCAGCCCTGCCAGAACTGTCGGTCGCCGCGACCGCGTTCACCAAGTGGATTCGGATGTACGACAACCCCGACGACACGTGCACCGAGCAGATTCGCCTGCTGCGCGAGTCGCCCTTCATTCCGGACGACGTGGTGATTCACGGCTATATCTGGGAGGTCGAACGCATGGCCCTGCGCCGTCCGCATTTCCGCCTGGCCGAGCATGTCAACAGCGCCAAACAAATGGCCGCCAAAGGATAGATCCTCGCGCGCCTTGCCGCACGTTCCGCCGCCCACCGACGACCGACGCCAGTAACAACACGGCGTCGACGAGGACGCGGGGAAACGGTGGAGATCGGCCGACCCCCGGGCGTCTGGGGGGGCGCGCCCGAACTGCACGCCAGCATGGATCGAGCGTTCGTGCCCTGCGCTCCACGGCAACCGCGACCGATGCCCCGTTCTCCGGCATGTTCAAGATGGGCGAGTCGCCCGGTTTGGGGTGTGCGTACCTCACCGTGACAGGCGACGGCTGCTTGGGGTGACCAGTATCGCGTTCCGTGGGGGGCACACACCGGCCAGACGGGCACCCTGAGGCGAAATTTTGAATAAGGCCGTGAAGTTGCGCGCGTCTCGCGTCTGCGCGGAACGTGTCCTGCGTCCGTCTGGCGTATGCGCCGAAGGCGTTCTGTACCGTAGCCCCAAGGTCGCGGCGCAGCCGCGCACGCTGGGGGCACCGTTCCTACCGTATCGCGTCGCTCTGAAAGGACGCCGCGTCTTTTTCAAGCCGCCCTTATCCAATCTAACGCGTCGTCAAGGCTACATCCCCGGGGCGCCATGATTGTCGGGCCGCGGAAAGTCCGTGCTCGGGCGAGTTCGACAACCTAAAAATCAGAACGGGACAACGCGACTGGAGATCGGACCTGCTGACCGGCGACTAACAGACCCATACGCGTGCGGCATGTCGTGCGGAAAAGATTTCGCCGCCTGAAAACCGCCTGAACATCGCCTGAACATCGCCTGAAAACCGCTTGAAATTCGCGCGTGTTAATTTGGGCAGTGTGCCCGGGCGTTGACAGGTTCGTTGCCCTTTTGTATCCAAAGCGATCCGATGCACGTGAGTGCTCGAAATGGGTAGAGCATCGTCACTCTAGGAGGGAAACGTCATGCGGAAACTACCGCTTTGTTACAATTCCCAATTCGCTTTTGCCGGATTGCTGCTGCTCGTGGCGAGCATTGCCAGTTGTCCGACGACGCCGGCCTGCGCGGAAGACGCATCGCCGGAGAAAGAAACGGCGGCAGGGTCGGCCGCTGCGGGCGTCACGGACATGTCGCAGCCCAAGCCGCGCGTGCTCCATGCCGACAGGACCAGCTTTGCCAGCCTGGTTCTGGAATCGGAACGCCCGGTTCTCGTGGACTTCTATGCCGATTGGTGCGGCCCGTGTCGCCGCTTGGCTCCGGTTCTGGAAGAATTGGCGGAAGAGGTTCCCGAGGCGTTGATCGTCAAGGTGAACGTGGATCGTAGCCCGAGCCTGATGTCCGAGTATGGGGTCCAGGCGATTCCCAGCATCCGCGTTTTCCATCGGGGAAAGCTCGTTCACGCCCGTGCGGGGCTCGCATCCAAGCGAGAATTGCGTGCGCTACTGGTACGGTAGTCGCGTCGCGGATCATCCCGCTAAAAGATCGTGAATTCGGTGCCCGGGTCGCGATGGCAGGACGAACGCTCAACCCTGCGCGACCGCGGCGGACGGAGAGCTTCCCTACGGCCTTGCCCACGCCAAGGACGTGGGTTGGGGGCTCAATTTCGTGCGGACGAAGCGCAAACGCCTGGCAGACTTTGGCTCACAGCTTTCGCGTGGACGGCGCGCTGCAAACATCCATTCCGAGCCGCGCGAAGCATCGTCATGCGCGGCCATCTTTTCTCGGCGACCTGCTGCAAGATTCTCGGTTCGTGGTCGGTGGAAAAGCGAATCGTACGCGAGACCTCGCATTTTTTTCGGGGAATCGTGATTTTACGGTTCGCGTGGGCCGTTTTGACCTTTACCCGGTCGGCCAATTTCGGCAAAATACCGCCCTCGTTGAGGCCTTTTGGCGAGCGGCCCGAACGCGACGGGACCGAGCGACCTCAGAAGGCAGGGGGCGGCGACCGCGAACACGGTGTCCGTCAAGGAAGACCTCTTTATCTGTGCAAGGAGTGCTGAACGTGAAGAACTCGCTTTGCTTCGCCGCCTTGGCGGCCGCTGTCGCGGTGTATGGGTTGGCGCCGGTTCCCGCCTTTGGCCAGGCGGGGGGGACTGCCGTGGCGGTGATCGATGTCCCGTACATCTTCAAGAACCACGTGCGTTTTCAACAGCAGATCGAAGACATCAAGAAAGACATCGACGCGTACAAGGACGTCGTGACGCAGCAGCAGACGCAACTGCGCAACGAGTCGGAAAAATTGAACACGTTCAAGTCCGGGACTCGCGAGTACAAGGACGTCGAAGAAAACATCGCGCGTCTGCGGGTCGAGTATCAACTGGACAGTTCCAAGCGTCAGAAAGAGTTCATGGAACGCGAGGCGAAGGTGTACTTCAACGTCTATCGCGAGGTCGAGGCGGCCGTGGCCGATTTTGCCACCCGCAACCGGATCGGGCTCGTGCTGCGGTACAGCGCGGAAGACATGGATCCGAGCAAGCGCGAGTCGATCATGCAGGGGATCAATCGGTTGGTGATCTACCAGAATCGTTTGAACATTACCGACATCATCTTGGACACGCTGAACCGCGGGACGCCGCAGACCGCCGCCAGCGCCCCGGCCCCCGGCGTTGCGCCTCCGATTCCGCGACGGTGAGCTGCGTTCCGCGCGAGAGCTGGACGCAGCCGACGATGCGCGGTTGCGTTCGGCGTCGACCTTCTCGCGACCACACTTTTCTGAGATGGATCTTCCTTGAACACCTTTTTACGTGAACAGCGCACGCTGGCGGGCACTGCGCGGGTGG
Source organism: Candidatus Anammoximicrobium sp. (assembly GCA_032229885.1). GTDB lineage: Bacteria > Planctomycetota > Planctomycetia > Pirellulales > Pirellulaceae > Anammoximicrobium. Next base: position 26,168 of record JAVYAJ010000015.1, read on the forward strand.
AAGGGTTCGGGTACTGGACTGGGCTGGACGTGACCGTCGAGTTTCGTCCTGCCGCCCCAGACACTGGGATCGTGTTCTTCCAAACGGCTGCGCAGCCCGTGCGTCGCATTGCCGCCCTGGTTCATCGCCGGATCGAAGTGCCTCGTCGGACCTCGCTCTGCCGGGACCACGCCCGCGTCGACATGGTCGAGCATATCCTGGCGGCCCTGGCCGGGTTACGAATCGACAACTGCGAAGTCTGGGTGGACAGCCAGGAGATGCCCGCGTGCGACGGCTCGAGCCTCGCGTTCACGTCGGCCTTGGATGCCGCGGGGATCGTCAGCCAGCAAGTTCCGCGCAGACAGTTGATCATCGAACGGCCGGTCCGGGTGGGCGACGAAAAGTGCTGGATCGAAGCCCATCCAGCCGCCGAAGCGGGCTTGACGGTCGAATGCCACCTGGACTACGGCCCGACGGGACCGATCGGCCGCCAGTCGCTGCGTTTGGCGATGTCGCCCGACGTGTTTCGTCGCGAGCTGGCCGCCGCGCGGACGTTCGTCCTCGAGGAAGAGGCCGCCTGGATGCGTCGCCAAGGGCTGGGCGCGCGCGTCACCTGTCGCGATCTGCTGGTGTTTGCGGATTCCGGGCCGATCGACAACCCCTTGCGATTTCCGGACGAGTGCGTTCGACACAAGATGCTGGATGTGATCGGCGACTTGGCATTGGCCGGGCAGGACGTGTCCGGCCAGATCACAGCGCATTGCAGCAGCCACCGACTGAATGCCGAACTGGTGAGCCAACTGTTGGCCGGCGCCGCCGGCGAACGCTGGCTGCGTTCCGCATAGCATCGATCGGCGACCAGAGCTCGGGCGAGGGACGCTCGGACGATCCGGTTCCGGCTTCGGACGTGGGTGGTTTGGGTTTCCAACGCCTGCTCGAGCGAACGGTCTCGCGAGAGTCGAAAGAACGCGGATGAACAGCGCACCGCAGCATGGGCATCGGGGCGCGGGGCCGCCGCCCGCGAGCTGAGGCGAACTCGCCCAGACGGGTACGACCGCCGACAAACCCGACGCGGCCCGAGAACCTGACGCCGCACTGCGAGGGCACGCGCGGCCACCATACGCGGCAGGATGCCGCGTCCACGCGGCCGGGGAACCCGACGCCGCGCCGCGAGGACCTGCGCGATTGGACGTGGTTCAACCGAACTGCGGCCGCGGGCCGCCGAAGGAGACTGGTTCCGACATGGCAACGACTATTTCCGCCTTGGCGCACGTCGATCCACAGGCCGACATCGGCGACGACGTCGAAATCGGACCGTTCTGCGTGGTGGGCCCCCAGGTCCGCCTCGGTCGCGGCTGCAAACTGCTGGCCAATGTGACGATCTTCGGCCACGTGACCATCGGCGAGGAGAACAAGTTCTATCCCGGCGCGGTCATCGGCGGCGAGCCTCAAGACCTCAGCTACCGCGGCGGCGATACGCGGGTGGTGATCGGCGACGGCAATATCTTTCGCGAAGCGGTCACGGTGAATCGGGCCACGGAAAAATATCACGGCGTCACCAGCATCGGCAACGACTGTTATCTGATGGCGTGCTGCCACGTGGCCCACGACTGTACGCTCGGTGACCGGGTGATCATGGCCAACGGAACATTGCTGGCCGGGCACGTGCGGATCGATCATCACGCGACGCTGTCGGGAAACGTTGGCGTCCACCAGTTCACGACCATCGGCAGCTATAGCTTCGTGGCTGGGATGAGCCGCGTGCTGCACGATGTGCCTCCGTACATGCTGATGGAGGGGAATCCTTGCCGCCCGCGATGCGTAAATCTGGTCGCGTTGCGGCGCAATAATTTTCCGCGCGAGTCGATCGAGGCCCTGTCCGAAGCGCATCGACTGCTGTTCCGCGCCAAGGTCGGTCTGGACCAGGCCTGCGAGATTCTCCGCAGCCAAGGCCATCTGGTTCCGCCGGTCCATCACCTGTTGAACTTTATCCAAGAGCAGCAAGAGGGACGCTTTGGACGCGCGCGCGAACGCCGCAAGGCCGCGTGAGGCGCCGCCGAGGCGTCGGAAGGGTGGAGGGTGAAGGGTGAAGGGTGAAGGATGAGCGGGCGGAAATTACGGATGGGCGTCGTGGGCGCGGGGCATTTGGGAACGATTCACACTCGGTTGTTGCGCACGATCGACGACGTCGAACTGGTCGGAGTCAGCGATCCGTCGCCGGCGGCGCGGCGTCGAGTGGCGGACGAGTTTCAAGTCGCGACGTTCCAAGACCATCGCGCGCTGCTCGGCCGGATCGACGCGGCGATCGTGGCGGCGCCGACGCGCGACCACTATTGGATCGGGATGGAGTTGGCCGAGGCGGGCGTGCACTTGCTGGTCGAAAAACCGATCACGGCGACGGTGGCCGAAGCGGACGCGCTGTTGCGCACGGCGCGGGCGCGGCGTTTGGTGCTGCAAGTCGGCCATGTCGAACGGTTCAATCCGGCCTTTGCCGCGGCCGGGCGCATCGAACAGCCCCGTTACATCGAAGCGGTCCGCGCCAGCGGCTACACCGGGCGCTCGATCGACGTCGGCGTCGTCCTCGACCTGATGATCCACGACATCGACCTCGTGCTGTCCTTGGCGCGTAGCGAGTTGGTCGATGTGCACGCGGTCGGCGGCGTGGTGCTGGGACCGCACGAAGACTTGGCGCACGCCCAACTCCGTTTCGCCAACGGTTGTCTGGCCACGTTGAACGCCTCGCGCGTCAGCTTCGCGGCGCAGCGCACAATGCAGGTCTTCGGTCAGCAGGGCTATGCGGGCATCGATTTCGCCACCGGACGCGTCAGACTCGTTCGTCCCGGCGAGACGCTTCGTCAGCGCTCGATCGACGTCGCCGAACTGAGCGCCGAAGATCGTCGCGGCTTGCAGTCGCGACTGTACGGCGAGCTGTTGCTGGCCGAAGAGGTGGAACCTGAAAAGCGAAACGCGATCCTGGACGAACAGCACGATTTCGTGATCAGCATCCGCGCCGGCCAGAATCCACAAGTCACGGGCCAGCACGGCCGCGACGCGCTGGCCGTGGCAGAACGGATCGTCCAGCAGATTATCGACCAGCAACCCGCCGCGTTTCACACGCCGGGCGCGCCAGCGGCGCGCCTCTGCCCCATGCCGTCTGCGTCGTCGCAGCCCGCTCGCAAAGTCGGCTGACCAGCCACACCACGCCGTTGCGATGCCCCCTCGGGCGTCTGACACGCCGCGGCGATCATTGCCGCCGCGACGTGCCATGTTGACGCTGCGCGCCGCAGTCGAGTACAGTTCGAATCGCGCGAAGGTCCGCAATCGTGCGCGCTTTTGCGAGCTGCGACGGGCGTTCGTCAACCGGGCGCCGCGCCGGCATCGAGGGAGGTGGCGATGAAGTTGCTGTATATCAACGGGCAATGGACCGCGGGCACGAACGGTCGCGCCTGGGCGGTGACGAACCCGGCGACGGGCCAGCATCTGGCCGACGTGGCTCTGGCCGAGGCCGTCGATGTCGATCGCGCCGTGCGGGCCGCCCGCCAGGCGTTCGACACGGGGCCGTGGCCGCGGCTGGATCCGCTCGTCCGCGGCCGGATGCTGTACCAACTGGCCCAACGGCTGCGCGAGCGGCTCGACGACTTTGCGTTGACCGATACGCTGAACATCGGCAAGCCGATCCGCGACACGCGCGGTTTTGACGTGCCCTGCGCGGCGGACTTGTTCGAGAGCTACGCGGGATTGGCCGACAAGATCGCGGGGCGCTGCTACGGCACGCTGCCGGACAACGTGACGATGCAGTTTCGCGAACCGCTGGGCGCGGTGGCCGCGATCGTGCCCTGGAACTTTCCCTTGACCAATGCCGCGATCAAGCTGGCCCCGGTGCTGGCGTGCGGAAACACGCTGGTGTTGAAGCCGTCCGAAGTCGCCCCGCTGTCGGCCTTGATGCTGGCCGAGCTGGCGCACGAGATCGGCTTTCCGCCGGGTGTGCTGAACGTCGTGCATGGGACAGGCCCCGAGGCCGGAACGACGTTGGTTCGCCATCCGGGCATCGACAAAATCACGTTCACCGGCCGCCATCAGACGGGCGTTCAGATGCTCGAAGCGGCCAAGATCGGGATGAAAAGCGTGATGCTCGAGCTGGGCGGCAAGACGCCGAGCATCGTGTTTCCGGATGCTCCGCTGGATTGGGTTGTCAACGGAGTGATCACGGGGATCTTTTTTCATTTGGGCCAGGTGTGCGTGGCCGGATCGCGATTGCTGGTCCATGAAAGCCAGCGCGACGAACTGCTCGAACGGATCGTCGCCAAAGTGCGCACGTTGCGGCAGGGCGATCCGACCGACCCGAACAACCATCTGGGCTGCCTGGCTACGCCGCAGCATTGCGCCAACGTCCAGCGGTGCGTCGATCGGGCGCGGGACGAGGGCGCGCGGTGCGTGCTGACCGGACCGCCGCCCAAGGACGCGGAGGATTGTTTTTACCCGCCGACGATCTTCGACCAGGTCGAGCCGAGCATGACGATCTCGCGGGAAGAGATCTTCGGCCCCGTGCTCGCCGTGTTGACCTATCGCGACGAGGACGAGGCCATCCATCTGGCCAACGACTGTGACTTTGGACTGATGGCCAACATCTGGACGAGCGATGGCGGCCGTGCGCTGCGCGCGGCGCGGCGACTGCGCGCCGGGCGAGTGGCGATCAACGGCGGCGGCGCGCTGCGTCCGAACGTCCCCGTGTTCGGCTACAAGCTCAGCGGAATTGGCGCCGAACTGGGCTTCGACGAGACCGTGCACGAATACACGAACTCGAAGGCTGTGCTGTACAGCCTGGCGACGGAGAAGACGCCTTGGCCGGAATGACATCTACTGCCGCCTCCGATCCGCGGATCGGCTGTGTGCTGGACGAGCTCGACACGCCGGCGCTGCTGCTGGACCGCGCGGCCAGCGACCGTAATCTGGCCAAGATGGCCGCCTTTTTTCGCGATCGACCCGCTCGGCTGCGGCCGCATTTCAAGAATCACAAGTGCGTGACGCTCGCCAAACGCCAGTTGGCGGCCGGGGCGGTGGGCATGACGTGCGCCAAGCTGAGCGAAGCCGAAGTGCTGGTCGATCACGGCTTTGCGGACGTGCTGATCGCCAACCAGGTGGTCGGGGGATCCAAAGCGCGGCGACTCGCCCGGCTGGCAGCGCGGGCCCGGATCGCCGTTGCGGTCGATCATCTCGACCAGGCGAAGGCCATCTCTGCCGCCGCCGTGGCGG
>JAVYAJ010000016.1:0-30799 GCA_032229885.1 Candidatus Anammoximicrobium sp.
ATTCAACGGCCGTCTTTGTCGGTCAGCCCCGCCTCGGCCTGGCTCTCGCAACCAAATCCGCCCAATCGCGATTCGCCGCCGGAACTTGTTCATAAAAGTCTATGCGCCCTTCTCTGTGCCCTCTGTGAACTCTGTGGCTACACCGACACGCGTTTAATGCCGTCTACCATGCGAGAGGAGCCGAAGTTCAGCAAGAGGCCGCGTTTTACACCGGTGGCTTTCAGGTACGACAGCACTTGGGCCAGGGCGACGTCGGGCAATTTCATGAGCGACTTGCACTCGACGACGACCTGGCCTCCACCAAAATGTCCACTCGCTGGCCTTTGATGATATGCCCTTTGTAGTTGACGTCGACCTCGACCTGGCGCTCGTAGCGGATGCGGCGCAATCCCAGCTCGACCACCAAGGCGGACACCGCGGCTGGGCGGGCCGTGAAGTCAAGCAGCGGCGGTTCTGGGGTTTCCGCCGCGGCGGTCGCGGTTTCGCCGCCTCGTTGCCGCTCGCCGGAGATCTCCAGCAAGCGATTCCACGAGAGCTGCGAAGGGACGGATTTCCTGTTTTCCCAGCGGTTTACGGTGGGAAACGACACGCCCAATCGTTCCGCGAGCATCGCCTGAGTCAGGCCCAGACGGCTGCGCAACTGCTTGATCTGGCTCGGGAAGCTGTCGCCCGGCGTCGAGTCCATGTCGATTCGCTCCTGAGTTCAGCGAGGTCGCTTTATATCATGCGCTATATCGGCCAACAATCACGACACCGCGCTGATGGACGAAGCCGCGTTGTCGCGACAGGCTTGCCAGAATCGGGACCGGCGGACGAAAGAACTGGGGGGCCATTTGGGTAGACTGGACACCGCTCCCCAATCACGCAGGCAACGGAGGGCCAGTTTCGATCCCCAGCGCGTGTCCACCTGGATCCGGTCGCTGGAGGCCACGTTGCGGGGTGCTTGAAGGCGTACCCGCTCGTCGCGGCCGTAGAACCCGAGCCCCCCTGCGGCTGAACGAGCGGTGGCGGCTAGCGCCGCAAATCAGAATTGCTGGGACATGAAGCGACAAGTCGTCCCAGATTACCAGAAGACCGACCTGCACACGACATCATGGTAAGGATCGCAAGAAAAACAACTTCGGATGATTTCGGGTTGATTCATTCAAGAGCCATTGGCGCGATGGCGCCCAAGGGTCGCCTGGATACAGCGAGAGATTCTGCCACCAGGCAACTGCGCATCAATCGGAACCCGAAGCGTCAGCGAGGGACGAGGTCGTCGCGGCGTGCGTCGCCAGCGTTCCTGGCGACCGGATGCGGGCTGGCCTCCGCCTGACACGTCCCGGTAGGGATCGTTCGGTCCCTCGGTGACGCTTCGGGTTACGGTCCAGTGCGACTTGCTCGCGAAAGAGCCACTTGTCGGAAACACCGAAGTTGTTTTTCACGCGATCCCCAAAGCGGAATGATCGAGTGCCGCCCGGGAGGGACGCGCTCCGTCGCGTCTCGTCGTGCTTCGTCGCATCCGTCTGGTGAACGCACGGCCACGCGCCGAGCGTGGCCCTCGACGAGAGTCGTGCAAAGCGCATCTTCGCGGGCGCGTCGCGCGACGCGAATCGACCGTTGCGGCCCACGAACGACGCGGATTCCGTGTTCGGTTCGGGTCTCTGGACGCTCGCCTGCGCAGGCGATATTATAGGCTCGCCCGCGCGGATCGGCCGACGGGGTTCGATTCCGCGACGGCCTACGTCCCCAATCATCATGGACTGGATCCCATGTCAATTGCGCCTCGCAAAGGCTCGGCCTTCGCCGGACTGTCCGTGGCTCTCGTCACGCCGCTGAAGGACGACCAGTTGGATTTGCCGACCTTCCGCGCGCAGATCGAGTTTCAAATCCAAGCCGGGACGAAGTGCATCTGCCCCGTGGGCACGACGGGCGAGAGTCCGACGCTGTCGCACGACGAGCACGAGCGGGTGATCTCCGAGGCGGTGCAGACCGCGGCTGGACGGATCAAAGTCATGCCGGGCACGGGGTCCAACTCGACGCGCGAAGCGATCCGCTTGACGAAGTGGGCGGCCCAAGAGGGCGCCGACGCGGCCCTGTTGGTCGGACCTTACTACAACAAGCCCACGCAAGACGGATTTTCCCAGCATTTCCAGCGCATCGCCGAGACGGTGGGCATTCCGTTGTGCATCTACAACATCCCCGGCCGCACGGCCAAGAACATCGATCCCGACACGATCTGCCGTTTAGGCGAATTGGAAAACGTGGCGCTCGTCAAAGAGGCGACCGGATCGCTGGACCAAGCGTCGCAGATCATCGGCAACAGCAATCTGACCGTACTCAGCGGAGACGACAGCTTGACGCTGCCCCTGCTGGCGATCGGCGGCGAAGGCGTGGTGTCGGTGGTCGGCAACATCATGCCGCATGAATTGATCGACCTGTGCGCGGCGTTTGCCGCGGGCGACGCGACCAAAGCCCGCCATCTACACTACCGGCTGTTCCCGCTGTGCCGAGACATGCTCGGCCTGGCCACCAATCCGATCCCGATCAAAGCCGCCATGAAAATGCTGGGACGCGACAGCGGCGAGGTGCGGTTGCCGCTGACCCCTCTGGACGAGGCGGGCGCAGCCAAGCTGCGGTTCACGCTCGACGCCTACGGCCTGCTGTGACCGAACGGTCGGATTGAACTCTGGCATCGAAGGCCTCTTCGAGACTCTGGTCGAGGCGATCGACGATGGGCGAAACGCTCGGTTTGAGCGCAACCGAGCGCCGTCCGTTCAGGGTGCGTCGCGCCTTGGGCGGCCCGGCGACGGGGCGGCGCAACGCGGTGGTTCGCCTCCGGCCGGCGGTTGCATTTCCGTCGGTTCGCGTCACAATGGGGCCGGCCTTGGGCAGAGGCGCGAGGCATGGCTGGCGCAGAGCGGGTGCGAGGAGGGATACGGGCGATGAAGTTTGCGATTTGCAACGAGACGTTTCAGGACTGGCCGTTCGACAAAGCGTTTGCCTTTGCCCGCCAGTGCGGTTACACGGGCATCGAGTTCGCGCCGTTCACGATCCATAAAAACGCCTACGAGATCTCGGCCGAGCGGCGCCGCGAAATCCGCCAGCAGACCGTGGACGCCGGGCTCGAGGTGGTCGGCCTGCACTGGCTGTTGGCCTTCACCGAAGGGTACTATTTGACCAGTCCCGACGAAGAGGTCCGTCAACGAACGAGCGAGTATCTGGGCGAGTTGGCTCGCCTGTGCCGCGATCTCGGCGGCCAGGTGCTGGTGCTGGGCTCGCCGAAGCAGCGCAACCTGCTGCCCGGCGTGACGCACGACCAGGCGCTCGAGTACGCGGCCGATGTCCTGCGCCGCGCCGACCGATGGCTGGACGAGTACGGAACGGTGCTGGCGGTCGAGCCGTTGGGCCCGGAGGAGGGCGATTTCCTGCGGACCGCCACGTCTGGCATCCGTCTGATCGAGTTGGTGAATTCGCCGCGCTGTCGGCTGCACCTGGACGTCAAGGCCATGTCGACCGAGGCGAAGCCGATCCCGGACGTCATTCGAGACAGCGCGCCGTGGCTCGCGCATTTTCACGCCAACGATCCGAACCGCCGTGGCCCCGGGATGGGCGACGTCGATTTCCGGCCGATCTTCGCCGCGCTGCGCGAAATCAACTACGACGGCTGGGTTTCGGTCGAGGTCTTCGACTATTCGCCCGGCGCCGAGACGCTGGCTCGCGACAGCATCGAGTACATGCGGGGCTGTCTGGCGTAGCCGCGAACCGGCCCGTCAGCGTGGCCGTTCGGCCGCGGGCGATTGGGGCAGTCACGTGCGAGGCTCGACAGTTGGCGGTGCCCGCCCGCGAGCCGCCTTTTTCACTCGATCGCAGGCGGTTCCGGGCAACACACAAGACGAAACATTAGGGGTGGCCGCGTTTGTCAGGGCGCGGGGATTCCGTGCTCTGGCGCGTGCGATAACCCGAAGCTTAGGACCGGACAACGCGCTGAGCTACGGGGATCGATGGCCTACGGGCAACACGGTGAATAGGGCCCGCGGCCATGCGCCGCCGCGCGAGCCGCCTGTATCGCGTGGCTCGGATTGCGGCGGCCATAGATGGAACGTTGGCGATGAAGATCTTTCTGGCTGGGATCATGCAGGGCTCACATCGCGATCCCGTGTTGCACGGGCAGGATTACCGGTCGCGCTTGAAGCGGCTGCTGGCGCTGCATCTGCCCGAGGCGGACGTGTACGACCCGCTGGCGAATCATGGCGATTCGATCAGCTACGAGGACGGCAAGGGACGCGACGTGTTCTTCCGGCACAATCGAATGTGCCGCGAAGTGGACGTCGTATTGGCCTACGTGCCGGAGGCTTCGATGGGCACGGCGATCGAAATCTGGGAGGCGCACCAGAGCCGGCGCGCGGTGATCGCCATCAGCCCGCTGGCGCACAACTGGGCCGTCAAGTTTTGCAGCCACGCGGTCTATCCGGACTTGGAGGCATTCGAGGCGGCGCTGGCCGATGGGCGGGTCGTCCGTCAGATTCGCGAGGCGCTGGGGCCATGAGGCACATCCTGGACCCTCTGACGAGCGAGTTGACCTCGTGGCTGGCTGAACGCGACTGGCCCGCGTTCCGGGCGCGGCAGATTCGGCACTGGCTGTTCGACAAACGGGCCAGCGGGTTCTCGGAGATGACGGATCTACCGGCGCGGCTGCGCGAGGACCTGGCGGCCGACTTTGCCATCTGGACGACACAGATTGCGCGGCACAGCCAGGCGGACGACGGGACGGAGAAACTACTGCTGCAATTGTCCGACGGCGGGCAGATCGAGTGTGTCCTGTTGCGCGACGGGGCGCGGCGCTCGATCTGCATCAGCACGCAGGTCGGCTGCGCGATGGGTTGTGTGTTCTGCGCCAGCGGACTGGGCGGCGTCATGCGAAACCTAGCCGCAGGCGAGATCGTCGAGCAGACGTTGCGGCTCCAGCGTTTGCTGCCGCCGGACGAGCGGCTGAGCCATATCGCCGTCATGGGGATGGGCGAGCCGTTGGCGAATTTGGACCGCCTGTTGCCGGCCCTGGACGAGGCGCATCGCTCGGACGGCCTGGGCATCAGCGCCCGGCGGATCACGATCTCGACGGTCGGCCTGCCGCCGGCCATGGATCGGCTGGCCCAATCGCACAGCCCCTATCATTTGGCGGTGTCGCTGCACGCGCCCAACGACACGCTGCGCAGCCAGTTGGTTCCGGTCAATCGGAACATTGGGCTGTCGGCCGTTCTGGCGGCGGCGGATCGGTATTTCGAGAGCTCCGGGCGACGGCTGACGTTCGAGTACGTCTTGCTGGCCGAGCTGAACGATCAGCCCGAGCATGCGCGCGAGTTGGCCGGCCTGTTGCGGGGTCGCCCGGCGATGTTGAACGTGATCCCTTACAACCCGGTGGCGGGCCTGCCTTATCAAACGCCCTCGTCGCGGGCGCAACAGCGGTTTCGCGAGATCCTCGAGCAGGCCGGCATCAACGTCCAGTTCCGCGAGCGCAAGGGCGACAAGATCTCGGCCGCGTGCGGTCAACTGAGGCGTTTGGCGGCGGCGAAACCGACGGTTCATTCCGAGCGGGGGTGAAGCGACGACGGCGTCGATTCGCCTTCGGGGCTTTGCATGATCGCATAGCCGACGTGCGTGACGCACGAGTTGATCCGCTTGAGGTGTGTCAGGATGTCCAGGTGAATCGCGGACGTCTCGTGCGATTGCCACACCTGCGAGTTGAGGCGGGCAAAATGGCGATCGCGCAGCTCGCGCTCGTAGATGCCCAAATGCTCTTTGTGCCGGAGCAACTGCTGGGCCAACAGGCGATCGCGCGTGGTGAACGCCGTATCCGCGATCAGCAAATTCTGGGCGACCTTGCGGTAGAAGTCGTCCAGTTCGGCCCAACCATCGGGCGTGAAATCCAGGCGGAGATGGATTTTCTTGAGCGCGATTTCCGACAGGTTCTTGTCGATGATGTCGCCGATGCTCTCCAGCTCGGCCAGATACGTCAACTGATTGATCTGCTCGTGCGAATTGGCGATGCCTTCGGTCTGGCTGCCCAGGCGGATCAGATAGCGTTTGATCTCGCGGTCCAACAGATCGACCTCGTCATCCCGTTGGGCGACCACGCGAACCAGTTTCTCGTTGTTGGTCTTTAGGCCGACCCAGAGGTCGTCGAGCATTTCGCGGACGATTTCCGACACGCGAACAATCTCGCGTTGCGATTGCCCCAGGGCCAGCGAGGGGATGACGCTCGGCCGTTCGGTGATATAACGCGGCCCAAAGATGCCCCCGTGCACCGCCGGCGGCGTGGGGATCAGACGCTCCATCGCGAGGGCGAGCTGAGGGACCAAGGGCAGCCCCACCAGCGCCACCAGCACGTTGTAACCGGTGTGGATGTAGGCCACTTGCTGGGCCGCCGTCCCCGGCGTTTGGTTGACCCAACCGACGACGGTTCCCTGACACGCCAACAACGCCAGCGCCACGATCGATTTGAGCGCCAGATTGCTCAGCGCCGTGCGCCGGGAATCGATCTGCCGCCAACCCAGCATCAGCGCGGTGAGCGCCAGCCCCACGTTGGCGCCGAGCGCGGACGCAAAGGCGATGTCCAGCGAGTTTACCCCGCCGGCCATCAGGCCGATGACCAACCCGATCGTCGCGGTGCTGGACTGCAGCCCCATCGTGATCGCCGCCGCGATGATCAACAGCCACACCGGATGCCGTTCGGCGATCTCGATCAGCGTGCTCAAGTCGCTGTCGGGACCGGCGCCGCGGATCACGGCGTCGACGTATTGTCGAATCAAGAACACCGCCAGAAAGATCAATCCCAGACTCAGCAGAACCTGGCCGATTCCGCGCGAGCGGGTGGCGCCGGTGTACTGGAATAGGCCGACGCCCACCAGGATCAACAGCGGTGCGTAACTGTCCAGGTTCAGGCCGATCAGAAATGCGGTGACCGTCAAGCCGATGTTCGCCCCCAGCATCACAGCCAGCGCCTGGACCGAGTTCAACTGGCCGCTTTGGATGGCCTGTACCGTCAGGGCGGCGATCGTCGTGCTCGACGGCGCGGGAACGGCGATGAACATGCCGGACAAAAACGCGCGGAGGCGGTTGCTGGCGAGCCGCTGCATCCACCATCCGAGCCGCGAGCCAAACAGCCGCTCCAATCCCTCGCGCAGATCGCTGATCCCGAACAGGATCAGCGCGACGGCGCCGGCGATGGAAAGCAGATGCAGCATTGGTTGGCAGGTTCCTCGTGCTCGGACGGTCGAAGATCGAAGCCGCCACGCGGCGGACGGTTTACGATTCTGACAATGCGTTTCCGACTATCGGACAATACGTCGTGGCCAGCCCGCGGGCCTGCCAGTACGCCCAGCCCGCGGACGCGCGGCGGCAGCCCTGTGGACTGGGCCGGAAACAACCTCTCGAAATCAGGGAATCTCACGCCAAGCCGCCAAGACGCCAAAGGGCCTGAAACAAGATGCGTCTAGACGAACCTGTGCCGGTCCGACAGGCGGCGTTCTCGATTCGGGAAATTGTCTTGGATGGAATCTCTCGCGTGTCGTCGGCATCAACCGTTCGCGGCGGCCGCGGTCGCCGGACCGCGCGCATCCCCGTCCGCCGAATGCGGCCATCCGAAAAACATGGTTGGACGCCGCGCCGGTCGGTCTTTTGCCGCTGGGGAACTTTACCTGTTGTTCGCCATAGCCTGCAACTGGTCGATCGAGCGGAGTTGTTCTTTCTCCAGGAATTCGCGGCCGTACTTGACGTTCAGGTGGTCCCAGGGCAAGGGTGCGTCGAGATCATAAGGCTCGTGCAACAACCGCTGGACATCCAGGCCCGTGTCCGCCAGCGCCTCCCACCACCGCTGGGGCGCGAAGCGTTCGCGCCAACTGTCCATCCGCGCCCCGCGCCGCCAGGCCAACTCGATCGCCTCGGCCACGCGCCGATCGCCTCGGCTGAGCGCGCCTTCGACCAGGCTGGTCTCGACATTGTGGCACTTGATCGCCACGCTGCCCAGCCGTCGGCGTTCGCGCAGCCGCCGATGGGCCTCGTGGAAATACTCGCGGGTTTGCATGGCGTTCCATTGAAACGGCGTGTGTGGTTTCGGGACGAAGTTCGCCACGCTCGCGGTCACTTGGCCCCGGCGGCCGCGCTCCTGTTTCCCGATCTCGGCAATCGTCTCGGCCATCTCGACGATGCCGTCCAGATCGACCGTCCGTTCGCCGGGCAAGCCACACAGAAAGTATAGCTTGACGCTCTGGAACTGGTTGCGAAACGCCGTCCGGCAGCCCTCGTACAGATCCTCGTTCTTGATCCTTTTGCGGATCTGCTCGCGCATGTCGTCGCGCGCCACCTCGGGGGCCAGCGTCAAGGCCGAGCGTCGTTCGTTGCCCATCAGGTCGGCGATCGTGCGCAACTGTTCGTTCACGCGCAGGCTGGGAACGCTGATGTTCACCCCCAGGGGCTGAAACACGTGTTTCAATTTTCGCACCAACTGCTCGAAGTGCGGATAGTCGCTGCTGGACAGCGACAGCAACGAGATCTCGTTGAAGCCGGTGTTGGCATAGCTTTCGCGCGCGGCGGCCACGAGCGTCTCGACCGAGCGGAACCGCACCGGGCGTTTGATCGCCGTGCTCTGACAGAAGCGACACAACCGCGGGCAGCCGCGCATGATTTCGAGGGCGATTCGCTCGTGCACGCAGTTCACAAAGGGCACGATGGGCCGCGTCGGCGGGGGGTACGCTTCCAGATCGTCAATCCGCGACGCGTCGATCGTCTCGGGCGCGTCGGGAAGCATCCGCTCGAGTCCGACGAAGCGGCCCGCGCGGTACTGCGGCTCGTAGAAGCGCGGCACGTAGGCGTATGGCAGCCGCCGGGCGACGTGCGCCAGCATCTCGGCCCGCTGTTCACGTCCCGCCGCGTCGGTGCGAAACCCGCCCGCGACGCGGCATTCGCGTCGCAGCTCGTTCCATAGGTCGCACACTTCCGGCAGACTGGCCTCGCCATCGCCGGCCGCAAACACGTCGATGAACGGGGCCAGCGGTTCGGGGTTCTGGGCGCAGGGCCCCCCGCCGATGACCAGCGGATCCAGCATCGTCCGTTGATCCGCGCGCAGCGGGATCCCGCCCAGGTCCAGCATGGTCAGCACGTTCGAGTAACACAGCTCGTATTGGAGCGAGAACCCGAGGACATCGAACTCGGCCAGCGGCGTGAAGGTCTCGAGGCTGTACAGCGGCAATCCCCCGTCGCGCAAACGGTCCTCCATGTCCGGCCACGGCGCGAAAGCGCGCTCGCAGTACCAATCCTCGCGGTCGTTCATCAGCGAGTACAGCACCTGCAACCCGTGGTGGCTCGTCCCGATCGAATAGAGATCCGGAAAAGCCAGGCACAATCTGCCGGACACCGTCCGTGGGTCTTTGCGAACCATGTTCAGCTCGCCACCCAGATACTGGGCAGGCGTCTGCACGTGCATCAGGATGCGGTCGACCAGACGCTGTTTCAAACTCGATTCGTTCATGGATCGCTTTCACGCGGCGCGGGCACGAAGGGGGGCGGCCGGTCCTGACACGCTGCCGAGTCTGCCGTAGAATTGGTTGCACGGTTCCTACGTTCATCCGGCAACCCCGCGTTCGTCCGGCAACCCCGCCGTGGGCGGCCGGGCATCGTCTGGCGCTGTTCGAGATTTTTGCGTTTGTCGCCGTCGATCATTGCCCAGGGTTTGTCATTGTCTCGGAAGTCCCGGATTTTTCCAGAGCGCTGTGATGTCAGAGCACAGTTTTACCACGGTGGCCAGGGTCGGCGAGATTCCCGACGGACAGGGCGTCTCGCGCGTCGTGGGAGAAAAGAGGATCGGCGTTTTCAACCTGGGCGGAACGTACCACGCGATCAACGACGTGTGCCCGCACATGGGCGATTCTTTGGCCGCGGGCTGCCTCGAGGGCGACGTCGTGACCTGTCGCTGGCACGGCTGGCGATTCCGCGTCACCGACGGTACGTGGTGCGACAACCCGCGGATCAAGACGGACAGCTATGAGACCCGCGTCGTCGCAGACGAGATCCAGGTCCGAGTCGCCCTGCCGGACGCCGACCGCCCGCCGACGGCGCCGCCGCGCGGCGGGAGCCCAACGCAGACATGAGCTGGCTGAGTTCGCTGTTGTCATCGCTGCCGTTCGCGAACGCTGCCATGCTGTTGTGGGGGCTGGCGGCGGGGCTGCCGGTCGTGATCCATCTGCTCAGTCGGCGGAAGCATCGCCCGATGGCCTGGGCGGCGATGACGTTTCTGCTGGCCGCGGTTCGCAAGAACGCCCGCCGCCTTCGGATCGAACAGATGACCCTGCTGCTGATCCGCACGGCAATCCTCGTCCTGCTGGCGATCGCGCTGGCCGATCCCGTATTTTCGCTGTTTCCACCGCGCGGGATTCCGCAGGGACGCGGCGAGCGGACACATTATCTTCTGGTTCTGGACGTCTCGTACTCGATGGATTGCCGCGAGGGCGAGCGGAGCCGGTTGGATCATGCCAAGGAGTTGGCCGCGCAACTGGTCCGCGAAAGCCGCTTGGGGGATGGGTTCACCCTGGTGCTGCTGAGCGACGCGCCGCAGATTGCGATCGCCGATCCGGCGTTCGATCCGCGGGATGCGTTGGATGAAATCGAATCCGTCCGGGTTCGCCACGGCGGGGCGAATCTGTCCTTGACGCTGGCCCAGGTCGAAAACGTCATGCAGTCCGTACAGCGGCAGCACCCACAGCTCGCGGCCACGCGGATCTGTTTCTTTACGGATTTGCAGCGCGCCACCTGGGACGACGTCAGCGGCGAGAATGTTCGCCGAGTGATCGCGCGGCTGGCCCAACACGCGCGGCTGTCGCTGGTCGACGTGGCGAGCGAGGACGTGGCCAATCTGGCAGTGACGGCGTTGGACTTGCGCGAATCGGCGGTCACGGTCGGACGAGAAGCGACGTTCACGGCCGAGATCCAGGCGTTCGGGACGCGCGACCGCATCCGAACCCGCGCAGCCTGGGTGGTCGATGACCAGCAGGTGCGCGCCGAGTCGATCAACGTCTCGGCGGCAGGCCGGACCAGTGTCTCGTTCACGCACGCGTTCGACAGTCCCGGCGAGCACCAGGTCGAAGTCCGCTTGGCGGACGACGCGTTGGCGTTGGATAATCGCCGCTGGCTGAGCGTGCCCGTGCGCGATGCGCTGCGCGTGTTGTGCATCGAGGGCCGACCGGGGGCGGCCCGCTTCGTCGCGTACGCGCTCGAACCGAGCGACGACGCGGCGCCCCGCGTCCGACCGGTCATTCACGCCGAGAACGCGCTGCTGGAACAGGATCTGCGTCGCTTCGAGTGCGTCGTACTGAGCAACGTGCGGCGTTTCACGCGCGACGAAGCAGCCGTGCTCGGCCGGTACGTCCGTGGCGGCGGCGGGCTGATCGTGACGCTTGGGGACCAGACGCAAGCCGACAATTACAACCAGATGCTGGTCGACCAGGCTGCGATCCGCGTGCTGCCCGCCCGCCTGCTGCGGGTCGCGGACACGGCCGAGTATACGTTTGCGCCGCTGGAGTACCGCCACCCGATCGTTGCGCCTTTCGCCGGCCACGAGCGGAGCGGCCTGTTGACGACGCCGATCTGGAAGTATTGGCGCGTGGAACGGCTCGACGCGTCGCGCGTCGCGCTGGCGTACAATACGGGCGATCCGGCGATCATCGACGAGACGTTCCGACGCGGGCGAACGATCCTGTTGACGACCGCCGCCAGCCCGGATTGCCTGGACCGCACGACCGATCCGCCCACGCCTTGGACTGCGCTGGCCACCTGGCCGAGTTTTCCGCCGCTGGTTCAGGAGATGCTGGCCGACGCCGTCCGCGGCCAGATCCAAACGCGGAACGTGCTGGTCGGCGAGCCTTTGGAAGGGACGCTGCCGGGCCCGGCGTCCGGAGGAACCGCGTTGACGATCCAGATGCCCGGGGGCGAATCCGCGCGCGTTCCGCTCCGGACGACAAGCGATGGCGACACATGGTCTTTCACGGAAACCGCCGCCAGCGGAATGTACGTGGCCGCGGCGGGAACGGCAGCGGAGACGAGCCAGCGGTACGCCGTGAACCTCCGCCCGCGGGAAAGCGACTTGAGCAGACTTGACAGCACGCTGTTGCCAGGCGAGTTCGAGCCGCAGTCGCCGCGAGCCGCGGCCGCGAGCGAATCCGCGGCGCCCCAGCCGACCCAGTACTATCGCTATTTCCTGGCGATGATCCTGGTGCTGCTGTTGAGCGAGACGACGTTAGCCTGGCACTTCGGAAGCGCTGCGGCATGATGGATTCGTTGCTCCAGACCTGGCACGACCTGCGCGATTTCGTGTTTCCCGGGCATATTCCCGGGGCCGAGGTCACGCGGTCGCACTCGTGGCCGTGGGGGCCAGCCATCGTCGTGGTCGTGTTTGTCGCAGCGGCGGCCTGGGTGACGTTCATCTACGCCCGGGAACGCACGGCGGCCAGCCGCACGTTGCGCGTCACGCTGGCCGCGTTGCGGATCGCCCTGCTCGGGCTCGTCCTGTTTCTGCTGTACGGTTGGATGCTGCACCGCCACCGGACCGATCTGCCCGATCTGGTGCTGCTGATCGACGACTCGGCCAGCATGGCCACGGTCGACGACGATCGCGATCCGCAACAACAGGCGAGGCTCGCCCGGCGTCTGCAATCCGCCGGGCTGCGGCAGCCGTCGCGGATCGCGTTGGCCAAGCTGCTGTTGATCGAACGGGACGCTGGGCTGTTGCGCCAGTTGCAGCAACGTTACCGCGTGAAAGCCTATCGCCTCGGCCGCACGCTGCGGCCGCTCGTCGACGCGTCCGAGACGGGGGCCGAAAATCCGGAGGGCCTCGGCGGGGAAAGTCCGCGTGGCAGCCCGAACGGCCTGCGAGACGCGATCCGCCGCTTGGATGCCGACCAACCGTCCAGCAAGCTGGGCGCCGGCGTCCAAGACGCCCTCGCGATTCAGCGCGGCCGCCCGACGGCGGCGATGGTGATTCTGTCCGACGGCGTGACGACCGACGGCAAGACGATCGGGGAAGCCGCGGTCGAAGCGCGGCGGCGCGTCGTGCCGCTGTTCACGATCGGGCTGGGGAACAGTCGTCCGCCCCGCGACGTACAGGTCGCCGACTTGCTGGTCGACGACGTGGTCTTCGTCGGGGATCTGGTTCATTTCGACTTTCAGGTCGTCGCCACCGGGTTCGCCGGACAACGGGCGATCGCGCGACTGTCGGTCGGCGGCCAGGCCGGGCCGGCAGTGGCTGGCCCGACGGCGTCCGGGCCGGCGGTGGCCGAACGGGCGTTGACGTTGGGCCAGGACGGCGTTTCGCAGAACGTGCGCTTGTCGCACCGGATGACGGAACAGGGCGACTTTGAATGCGCGGTCGAGGTCGAACCGATCACGGGCGAGGCGAACACGCAGAACAACCGGCTGACCTGCACGGTCAAGGTCCGCGACGATACGCTTCGCGTGCTGTACGTCCAAGCCTATCCGAGCTACGACTTTCGGTATCTGAAGACCTTGCTGGGCCGCAGCCTGAAACGCGATTCGTCGAGCAAGGCGGTCGAGCTGACGAGCGTCCTGCAGGAGGCCGACTTGGACTACGCCGAGTCGGACGAGACGGCCGCGCGGACCTTTCCGGCCAGTCGCGAAGAATTGTTCGCCTACGATGTCCTGATCTTCGGCGACGTCAATCCGGCGTTCCTGAACACGACCGCGCTGGAGAATATCGCGGCGTTTGTGGCACAGCGCGGTGGCGGTCTGGTGGTCCTGGCGGGCCCGCGGTACACGCCGTTGGCGTACCGCGGCACGCCTCTGTCCGCGCTGCTGCCGATCGATGTCGAGACCGCTGCGCTGCCGCCGTCCGGCGCGACCCTGGATCGCGGTTTCGTGCCTCAACCCACCCGGCTGGGCATCGCCAGCCCTTCGCTGCAACTGGCGGATACGTTGGCGGCCAGTTTGGCCGTATGGCGCGAGATGCCGCCCTGGTACTGGTCGCTCGCGGCGGCCGATTTGCGGCCCGGCGGCCGCGCGCTGGCCGCCGACCCGTCGCGGGTCGGGACGGGCGGCGAACACTTGCCGATGATCTCGATGCAGTTTGTCGGCGCGGGCAAAGTGATCTTTCACGCCTCGGACGAGACGTACCGCTGGGCGCATCATCCCGACGGCGAGACGTACTACGCCCGCTACTGGATCCAGACCCTGCGGTATTTGAGCCGAGCCAAACTGTTGGAGGGCGGGCGACTGGCCGAGCTGACGACCGATCGCAACGAATACCGTCGCGGCGAGGCGGTCCGGTTGCGGGCTCGATTTCTGGACGACCGCTTGGCGCCGGCCGCCGACGATGGCGTCACGCTCATTCTGGAATCGGACGGCAACCCGCGACGCCAGCTCGTCTTGCATCGCGACGCCGTCAATCGAGGCGTGTTCGATGGAACGGCCGCCGATCTTCCGGACGGCAAGTACCGGGCCTGGATCGCTGCGCCGAGCGTCGGCGGCCCGTCGCCATCGCAACGGTTTGCGGTTGTGTCGCCGCCGGGCGAACAGGCGCGGCTCGAGATGGACGCCGCCGACCTGCAGGCGGCCGCGAACACCTCGCAGGGGCGGTTCTACACGTGGCCCACGGCCGGCCGCCTGTTGGCCGATCTGCCGCCGGGGCGCCAAGTTCGGATCGAATCGCTGGCCCCGACGCCGATCTGGAATTCGCCGGTCTGGGCCGCGGTGTTCGTGGCCCTGATCGCCGCCGAATGGTTGTTGCGGAAGCGGGCCGGATTGGTATGATGCGGCGGAGCTGGATTATGAATCATTCGCTGATCAAGAAATCGATCGTCGAAGCGCGGCTGTTGCTCGCGTCGTGCGCGCTGGCGCTGTTCGGCTTTTGCTGGACTCGCGTGTGGCTGGTCAGCCAGTTCGAGATGGGCCGCTTTCAGACGATCATCGAACAGTTTCAAGAGTTCGAGCGGTTTTTCGCGGTGCCGTTTGAACAACTGTTCACCTACGCTGGACGAATCGCCCTGACGTTCGACGAACCGATCGTCATCCTGTCGATGTCGTTATGGGCTATCGCACGCGGGTCGGATTGCGTCAGCGGCGAGATCGGCCGTGGCACGATGGAGATGCTGCTGGCCCAGCCCGTCAGCCGATTTCAAGTGCTGGCGTCCAGCTCGCTGGTCACCGTCGTCGGAGCCGGCCTGTTGGCGCTCGCCGCGTGGCTGGGCGTCTACGTCGGGATCCGCACAACCGTTCTCGAAGAGCCCGCACCGGCCGAACGGCTGGTCATCCCCTGGTTCGACCTCGAGCTGCCAAACCCGCTGGCCAAGACGCAAATGCAGCGTGTGCCGATGGGCGAGCGCGTCGAGGCCGCCTCGTTTTCGCCCGCGGCCTTCAATCTGTTCTCGCTGGGCGTCTTCGGCGCCGGCTTGAGCACGCTGTTGTCCGCGTGCGACCGCTACCGTTGGCGCACGATCGGGATCGTGGTCGGTTTTTATATCGTGCAGATGACCGTCAAGATCATCGGGCTGGCCGCGGACCATCTGGCCTGGCTGCGCCGCCTGACGTTTTTCACCGCTTACGATCCGGAACGTTTCGTGGCCGTCGCCGTGCGCGACCCCGCAGCGGCCTGGTCGTTCTGGAATTGGGACGCCGCGGGCGAGTCCGTCCTGGGCCCGCTGGGCTACAACGGCATCTTGTTGGGGCTGGGCTTGGCCGGCTTCATCGCCGCCGCGATTGCGTTTCGTGTGCGCGACCTGCCCGCACCGCTGTGAGCTGTGTGCCGTCCTGTTTCCCACGTCCGGCCCGGCGGCGGGAATACGACTAGAAGCTCTACAGGTCTGGCTTGCGGCAGCTTGGCGAACGAAAAATATGTGGATTTCTCGTCGATCGACCAAGTTAGCTTGACTGACACGGCGGGCAGAGACAAGATACTATTCGGTGCTGGCGTTGCGCATCCGCCGCGGCACCAGTGGTGTGTTCGATTCGACCCTACGGGGCGGATTGCGGGCGACGTTGCGACGGGAGGGCGCGCGTTGAGCCGCGCGTCGAGCGTGTCGCCGCCGGTTGGCTTGTTGGTGCGGCCCGCTGAAATACCGGGTTTATCGTGGGACAAGCCGGAGATCCGAACGAAGGCCGCCCGACGCATTCGCGATGTAGACCGCATCGTTCTTTTTCTTTTCTCTGCCAGGCGAGCGGACCGGGAGTTCGAAAGTCAAGCATCGTTCGAGTTGCGAATCGTCATCCTATTATCGATCTGGAGGGAGGTGCGATGTTCGCGAGATATTCGTGGCATCACGTGAGCGGGTGTCTGATCTTGGCGCTGGCCGCGGTCGGCTGTGGCGGCAAGAGCATCAGCGATCTAGCGTCATCGGTCAAGGACGCCGCTAGCCAGGGCGTTCAATCGGTGCAGGAGAAAACGCAGCAGGCGGCCGAAGCCGTCGGTGCGGTGGCGGACAAAGCCAGCGAGGTTGCCCAACTGGCAGGCACGATCAAGATCCAGGTCGACCAGCCGATAGAGACCTCGGCGTGCTACGTGACCTTTTCGCCGTTGAGCGCGGCGAGTGTCGGCGTGCTTCAGTTGCAGAGCTATCGCGACGCCGAGCAGGAGTCTTTCCCATCTATCTTCGTCCGCGCCCAAACCTCGACGACGACGCTGGCGGAACTCGCCGGCCAGACGATCGCCGCCCAGGTGTTCGTTCAGCCTCAAGAGAACGGGCCTCTGTGGACGGCGACCGACCAGCCCGTGCAATTGAAGGTCGCGTCGATCGACCAGGGAAAGCTGACGGCCGAGATCGCCGGTGGCAATCTGGTAAATAGCCAGACGGGCGCGTCGCAGACGATGACCGGCACGTTCGAGGGTATGGTGCAATAACCGCTGGCCGTTTGACTCGCCGCTTTTTCTGCCGCGCCGATGCGTTCCAGCGCGCCTCGGCGTCCTGCGGATGGCCGACCGGCGCGACGGATTCCGGGCGCTTTCGATGGCGAGCTCGCATCGACACAGATCGCGGCTCGGACGCGCGCCAGCGCCACCTGCGGTGCGCCAACGGCCGTCTGGCGCCCGGGCGATCGGTCGTATTGGTGCTGGCCCGACCTGCTGGCTCGACCTGCTGGATTGGACGGCAGACGCTGCGGTCGGACGGCCTGGACTGGGAATCTCAATCATCGCGGATTTCAATCATCGTGGACTTGATGAGAATGTTTTCCGAGCCGCCGCGGCGACGACAGTGCGTGGCGCTCGTAGCCTACGTTATCTTCATCTTTTGGAAGGACGCGGCCCGTCGCGTCCGCCGTTTCGATTACTGCCTTGAGGCCGGGTACTCGGTCGCGGCCGCATGCCACGGGGCCGCGCTGTGAGCCATCATTTCGGAGCCATAATCATGTTTGGTGCTTTGTCTCGACGCCCGTTGTCTCTGCCCGCCGCGGTTTGCGTTGGGCTCGTTTTCGCCTGGTGCGGCGCCGCGTGCGGCGCCAATCCCAATACACGGGAACCGATGCTTCCCTTGGAGATCCACAACACGGCCGCCGCGCAGCCGACGCTCCAACTGGCCGATGGTCTGTTCCAAGCATTGCTGAAGGACGTCCAAGCCATCGGCGCCAATCCGACGCGAGTCGCCGGCAAGAAATTGTACGAGATGCAGATTCAACTGCGTCAACTGCGACGTGCCGTCGCGGACCTCGAGATGCTGGGCGAAACGGCGGGCTTCGACTATGGGCTTCGCGCGGCCGTGGTGGGCGGTTCGCTCGGCCGGATCATGTTGGCGTTTGGCAGCACACCGGCCGGCCAAGCCTACGTCAATCAAGCGCACCAATTCCTGAGCAGCCCGAAATCCGTCCAGGCACGGCGAGTGGCAGTTCAGAAGGTGCAACAGTTGCTTCAACAGGAGGAGCTCGAGCAGGCCTTCAAGGTGTTTCACGACGCCAGCGATCCGGTGGCCGCGTTGATCTCGTTCATGGATCCCCATTCGGCCGAGTCGTACACCCGCGAGTTCATTCCGGTCGCCGCGCCCGTGAACGATCGTCGCAACGCCGCCTTCTTCGCCAATGCCTTGGCGACCATGGACAAGGCTTCGGCGTCGCTCGCGCCCCAGACTCAAGAGCTGCTCGCGGCGGTGGCCGCCGCCGCCACGGCGTTGCGCTCCGCGCCTCAGGCCACGGTCGATGACCGTTCACTGACCGGTCCGCAGTGCGTCGAGCATTTCGGCGGGGTATGGCGCCGACTGCATTTGTCGGCCGTCCGCTGTTTCGGCGTCGAATGGGCTCGCGTGGCAGGCGTTCCCGAGTTGTCGAACCTACAGCAGCCGCAGTTGGAGCAAGCCCGGTTTCCAACCGACGCGATGGTCCAGTTCAACGAGCAGATCGGCAAAGCGCTCGCCTCGCTGATCGAAGCCGACACTCAACGCATCACGGACGCCGAAGCGCCGGACCTGTATGTACAGTATCTCCAGACGCTCGCGCCGCTGGTCCTCGACACGGCCAACGGCAAGCTTGAACAGGCCGTCGAGCCGGCATTGACCGCGTTGGCGGCCAAGTCCGCCGCGTTGGCGGCCGAAGTCAGCGCTTACCGAACCGCGACCCACGAGTTGCTCCGCTGGCGCGAGCGGCTCGCCAGAAGCCAGGCCGAGGCGGCCGCGGCGGGATTTCAGCCCAGCGAACAAGCGCTGGTCGAGTCGTTTGTGGGCGAAGGCGACTTCCACGGGCTATACATTCCGACCAATCCCATGGTCGACCGGGCCATTCTGGGGGACGCATGTCCACAGGTTATCCCCGTGGCCGCCAAACGGGCCCTGGAAAAGAAAATCCTGGTCGTCGATCTGGCGGGCCTCGGGAACGGCAAATTCGCGGTCGCACGCTATCGCCACCGGCATTACGCCACGCTGCCCGTCCCGGACGAGACGTTGCCGCAGACACAACTGTCGCACGAGCTACTGGTCACAGAGCAGCATCCGCCGCTGACGTTAGAAGCGTGCGCCGCGATGGATTCGATGCGACGCGGGTATTTCGCCGCCGTCGGCGGGACGATCACGGGCTTTCACCTCGAAGGGGTGATCCCCAGGTTTGCGGGGCTGCGCCCCGAAGCCCAACAACTGATCCCACTCGATGCGCTGCCCGCCGACGGGCCTTCGTCCGGCTTGATCGCCCACGTCGTCGTGCGGTTCGAGCTGCGTCCCGCCTGGCTGCGGCATCGATATTTTTTCGTCCCAGTTCCAGCGGCGCCATCGTCGTGAGGCCAGACGAAGGGGCGGGCAGGACCGAGGCCTATCGACGGCGTCGCCTGTTTGCGGCGCCGGCGCGCTAGGTCTCGCGCACAACGCCTGTTTTATCCCGCACGACGAGGCGCCCACGCGGAGCGACACGGTACGTCGTGTCCGCCCGATTGCAGCCACGCGTGGAGCGCGGCCTTCCAGCGCGGCATGGGCTTGCTTCGAGGGTTGCGCTCCAGACTGATCAACTGGGCGACAATGGTCCGTGCTGGGCGATGAATTCTGAGTTGCCGGACTCGTGCATGGTCCAATCGGAATTGTCGGGTTCTCGCACTCGCCAGAGCTCGGCATTTCCGCCGCCCGACAATCGCGCCCACGCCAACATTTCGCTCCGACGTCGCACGATGCCTGCAAATACGGCTCGGTCGAGACAGGCCCAGGCTCATAAATTCGCAGCGATTCGGCGGTTCACGCCTCTTGAAGTGGCGGGGGCACGCGGTAAAATCAAAGAGCTTATCCGATGGATGGGTTTCGCATTTCTGCAAATGGCGGTAGGAGGTAGAGCCATGTCTTCCGCAATGTTCTTCGTCCAGCAGTGCCCTACATGCGGCCGACGGCTTCGAGTGTCCGTGGATTACCTCGGCAAGACGATCCGCTGCCGCCATTGCCAAGGGACGCTCGTCGCGCGCGACGCAGAGCAGGAGCCCGAACGGGCCGATCCGCACGGAATGCTGATGCGCCGCGTAGACGAGTTGCTGGCGATCCCGCGACACGCTTGATTTCTTGGGAAGGGTCGCGGGTGGCGCGGCCAAAAGCCGGAAACTGCCGAGTTTAGGCGGAATTGGTTTTGCCAGGTTGTTGCCAGCACGGACGACCGGAATCGTCTTGGCCGAAGGCATCTTCAACGTAAGCCTGGGGCAACGCCCGAGGAAGCAAAGACGACAGCAACGGCGTTGGCCGTAGGCCATCTTCGACGTGCCGCCTCCGCCCGCATGAATAGGGCCTTCGGCCAAAAGAGGCTCGCGCGCGGCGCCAGTCCTGGGGCGTTGCCCCAGGCTACGGTGAGCGGAGGCTTTTGGCCAAACAGAATCAGCGCCCATCTGCGTTCAAACGGGCAACAGTGGAAGCGGTAGTAGTTTAAGAAATTGACCGCGCCAGGCCTGCACCCCTATCCCGCCATCGAATTGGCGACTTTCGAAAGCCCTGAGGCCTTGGCGCAAAGGAGTCTCGCGAACACCCACACGCGCGTCGCCGACTGGCAAAGATCGGGACGCAGCTCGCTGCGCGGCTCGGCGTAAAGCTGCCGTGATCCTGCGCGAAAATTAGCTGGAACCGGATCCTTACGCCTCGAAGTCGCTTCGCCGCGGCTGGACGGGGTCGGCTTTCTCGTCGATGGTTTGGCGTTCACGCCACGGCTTTTTTTGTTCGTAGCTCTCGAGCTCTTTCTTGAGTTGGTCGTCTACGTCTTCCGTTCCGGCGCCGACTTCGACGGCCTTGGCCGACCATTTGCGGGCGGTCTCGAAATCGCCGATCTCGGCATAGGCGGCGGCCAGCGTGCTGAGAATGTGCGCCTTTTTATACTCCGTCACCTCGCACGCTTTTGTCGCCAGGTCGACCGCTCGGCGTCCGTCCCGAAGGCTATCGTCGGGCGATGTGGCCAGAACCCAGGCAAAGTTGTTCAACACGCTGCTCTCGTCCGGTTCCTGTTTGACGAGGATCTCGAAATCGGCGATGGCCTCGCGGTGCTTGCCGACGCTCAGCAGTGTGTCGGCGCGGGCGTGGCGCGCAGCCGTGTTGTCTTTGTCCTCGCTGAGAATCGACGCGAAGATCTCCAAGGCGCGGCTCGGGCGGCGATCGCGGATGAAGTACCCGCCCAATTGCAGTCGCCAGGGGATATTCTTGGGATCTTGTTTCAGCAGCGATTCGACATCCGCGATCGCGTCGCTCAGCCGCCCTTCCTCGGCCAAGATCAGACTCCGCAACAGGACGCCCTGGGGCAATCCCGGGCTGATCAACAACACTCGCTCGACATCGTCCTTGGCAGCCGAGACGTTCCCTTGAATCGCGTACAGCCGCGCGCGAATCACCAGCGCTGGCAGGTCGCGAGGTTCGAGCTTGATCGCTTCATCCAGGTCTGTCAGGGCTCCGTCGATGTCCTCCTTGAGCACTTTGGCACGGGCACGCAGCGTGTAACCGAGCGGCGAGTCGGGTTTCAGTTCAATCGCTTTTTCGATGTGCGGCAGCGCCTCGTCCATGCGATCGAGGTTGAGCAACGCCTCGGACAACGCCAACCGAGCCTTGAAGTTGTCTTGGTCCTGCTTCAACAGGCCGTCAAAGTCCGCGATGGCCTGTTCCGTCTGACCTTGTTCGAGATGGACCAGCGCCCGCGCCTGCCAGGCGTCCGCGTTGCCTGCATCGGCTTCGATCGCCGAACCATAATCCTTCAACTGGTCCTCGGGCTTCTCGCAAAAACCGCCGCGCAGCACCAGTGCCGCGGCGCGCTGCTTGTTGTTGTCGGCAAACAGTTTGACGGCTGCGTCCGCGGCTTTGGCGCCCCGCGAAGCATCGCCTTGGGGCAGCGCATGCAAGCGCGCAATCAACAGGTGGGCATCGCCGAACTGCGGGTTGACCTGGATGGATCGTTCCAAGTCCTGCAAGGCGACTTGCCGCAGTAGCGGCCACCGTCGATCCGGCGGCGATTGCTCGAAGATCGGCTCGCACAACTGCGCAGCGCGTTGATACAGGGTGGACGACATCAACTGTTTCGCAAACCCCTGGTTGTCGCCGTCCAGGCCTTTTTTCAATGCACTTTCGCACAGTTTGGCTACCTTTTCCAAGTCGGACAGCGACTGGGCGCTGACCTGCAATTCGATAGCCTTGTCCAAATCAGACTGCCCTTCGTTGGCGGCGCACCACGCGCGAGTCGCGCTCAGGCTCGACGCCACGAAGCAGACGGCGGTCAATATCAGCATTTTCGCACGAGTCATTCTCAAGATCTCCCTACAACGACCAAAAGTTCGAAATCCGTCCATCCGCGTTCGGGCGCACCGCGTTCGAACGCGCCTCGTTCCCGCGGCCGCCACTCGGCGCAGCTCGCCGGCGGCAGCTCGTGTTTCTCAGTCCAACCTTGCCAACGGCGCCGTCCGCCAGCCGATCAAACCGTGCGTTGATCGAGCGGCGCCTCGGCTGGCCTCGGCTGCCGTGTCGCGCAAACCGCGCAGCGCGAACCATCGTACACGCGCCGCCTACGCCGGGAAACCTCGTACGCTCGTATGGCCATCGGGCGTGCGGCCAGTCTTGAATCCCCCTCACCGATCGCCTCGCGCCGATGGCCTGTTCGTCGCGGCGAGCCTGCGCACAGCCGCGACTCCGGCCAAGGCCTGGTTCAATGGGTACGGTAGATCTTCGTTCCGCGCCCGGCAGCGCACGTTCGACGTCGGCCGCCATACCTCATTGCCATCCTCGCGCCCCCGATCGCCGTACCCAACGGCCCGCTGTCCCGGTGGCAAACGCGCTGCGCCTGAACGCCGGGCATTGCCAGTTCGCTGTTGCCACCGCGATCCATGCTCGCGCCGCAGCCAGCGGGTTCCGACCACGCGCATTATGACGTAATTCAGTCCGTTCGGCTATCCAAGGAATTTTCCGACGGTTCGGCCCCTGACTGGCGGATAAATCCGAAATCAGGTTTGCTACCAAAAAGATAAAGAGCTAATTGACAAACATTTCAGATATTGTTAAAACTCTGAGGATCGGCAAGTGTGATATTAGTTACGGCTCTGTCGGTTCGGTTTTTGGCTCTGGGCGCGGCCAGTAGCTTCCCCGTGCGGGCGAGAATGACCGGTTAAACGGTTAGGTCGTGCGGAGCAAAGGCGGGCGGTCGTCCGCGCGTCAGGAGGCCATTCCGAGCCGCGCAAAGCGTAGTTAACAAGAGCACGACACGTCGAAAACATGGCAACCACAACAAGATCCCAGGCAATGCGTGGCGGCCGGATTTTGGTTCCCGTCGCATTGTTGGCGTTTGCCGGCTTCATTTCCTCTCAGCCTTTTCCGTTTTCGGCGCCTGTCGGCGACGCGACCTCCGCGCCGGCGTGGGCGACGAATCCCACGCCGATACGCCAGCCGGCTGCGCGCCCCGAGTTTTCTCAAGCGGGATACACGTATCGTTGCATTGACTGCCACAAGATCATTCCTTCGCCGCTCGAGACGCTTCGCACGTTGACACAGCACAGCGAGATCGATCTCCAGCACGGGATCAATACGCGGTGCTTCAATTGCCATCATCGAACCAATCGTGACGCCTTCGTCGACGACTATGGCGGCGAGATCCCGTGGACGCGCCCGCATCGGGTGTGCGCCAAGTGTCACGGCCCCGTCTATCGCGACTGGCAGCACGGCTCACACGGCCGAACGAACGGGTATTGGGACCGGTCGCGAGGCGACCAGATTCGGCTGCAGTGCACCCAGTGTCACGACCCTCACCACCCCCAGTTTCCGGCGCTGCAACCCGCGCCGCCGCCACACACGTTGCGGATGGGTGTGCAGGAATTCGAACCCCACCGCGCCGCGCATGATCCGTTGCAGGTGGGCAGCCGCCGGCAGATTTCCGGAGAAAGGGCCGAACCATGAGCGATGCGGATTCTGGTCCGCGGTCTGCGCCGTCCGACGGCCAGACGCCCGTCGAGGTTTCGCGGCGCGGATTTCTGAGCACGGGATTGGCCGCCATCGCCGGCGCGTCGGCGCTCGGCGCGGCGTTAGCGCCGTTGCGAGATCTGCCGGAGGGCGACATTCCGTCGCTCGAGCAGTTTCTGCAGAAGCATTACAAAGAGATGACGCCCGAGGACAAGGAGCGCGCCCTGACGCGAATTCGCGCCGAGGTGAGCAGCCGGCACCACGTCTCCGTCAATCTGTCGGATCCGCCTCCGCTGACGGGCGTCGAGTTCGTCTACGGCTTGAATCTCAGCCGCTGCATCGGCTGTCGCCGCTGTGTCCATGCGTGCGTCGCCGAGAACAACCAATCGCGAGACCCGGAGCTTCAGTACATCCGGGTGCTCGAGATGGAAAAGGGCAGCATCAACGTCGAGACGTCCAATCACCACTACGACCCCGCGCTGGTTCCCAACCCCGACAAGTATTACATGCCGGTGCAGTGCCACCAATGCGCTGAGCCGCCGTGCGTCAAAGTCTGTCCGGTCGAGGCCACGTGGCAAGAGCCGGATGGGATCGTTGTCATCGACTACGACTGGTGTATCGGGTGCCGTTATTGCGAGGCTGCCTGCCCTTACTGGGCGCGGCGATTCAATTTCACCGAGCCGCGAATTCCCGAGGGCGAGCTCAACCCGAACATGGCCTATCTGTCGAACCGACCGCGACAGAAAGGCGTGATGGAGAAGTGCACGTATTGTCTCCAGCGGACTCGCGTCGGCAAACTGCCCGCATGTCTCGAGGTGTGTCCGACCGGATCGCGCAAGTTCGGCAACGTGCTGGATCCCAACAGCGAGGTGGCGTACATCCTGGCGCACAAGCGGGTGTATGTGCTCAAGGAGGATGTCGGCACGATTCCGCGGTTCTTCTATTACTTTGACGAGCGCGGCGCCCGCTTTCGCGAGCCGATCGCCGAACAGGGAGAAGACGCGTGAAGAAGTACGTGATCTTTCTATGGGACTGTTTTCGGCTGAGTTTCGTCGGCGACTGGCGCTACCACCTGTGGATGCTGATCCTGACGCTGGTCGCGCTGGCTGGCCTGCATACCTACTGCCAGCAACTGGTCCACGGGCTGGTCACCACGGGAATGACGGATCAGGTCTCGTGGGGCCTGTACATCGCCAACTTTACGTACCTGGTGGGCCTGGCGGCTGCGGCGGCCATGCTGGTGATTCCGGTGTACGTCTATCGCAATCTTCATTTGCACGATGTGGTGATCTTCGGCGAATTGCTGGCCGTGGCGGTGATCGTGATGTGCTTGCTGTTCGTGGCCGTCGACCTGGGGCGTCCCGATCGGTTCATGCACCTGCTGTGGCGGTTCAACTTTCCGATCTCGATGCTGACCTGGGACGTGATTGCGCTGAACGGCTATTTGCTGCTGAACATGCACATCTGCGGCTATCTGATCTACTGCGCCTACCGCGGCTGGACGCCGTCCAAGTTGTTTTATCTGCCGTTCGTGTTCATCGCCATTGCGTGGGCGATCAGCATTCATACGGTGACGGCGTTCCTGTACGTCGGCCTGGGCGGGCGGCCCTTCTGGAACTCGGCGATCATTGCGCCGCGGTTTCTGGCCAGCGCCTTTGCCGCGGGCCCGGCGTTCATCATTCTCACGCTGCAGATCGTGCGGCGTTGCACAGCGCACATTGTCAGCGACGACGCGTTGCTGACCCTTCGCCGGATCGTCCAAGTGGCGATGATCATCAACATGTTCCTGCTGGCCTGCGAAGTATTCACCGAGTTCTACACGGGTTCGGCGCACGGCGCCTCGGCTCGTTATCTGTATTTCGGCCTGCACGGTCGCTACGCCTTGGTTCCGTGGATCTGGACCGCGATCGGCATGAATCTGCTGGCCACCACGTTATGGATGTTGCCCGCGTCGCGCAGCCTGCGCTGGCTGAACACGGCTTGCGTGCTGTCGATCGTCGCCATTTGGATTGAAAAAGGAATGGGACTGATCGTGCCGGCGTTTGTGCCTACGCCGCTGGGCGAGATCGTCGAGTATGTGCCCACGGCGCGCGAGGTCGTCGTGACGCTGGGCATCTGGGCCTTTGGCCTGTTGTTGTACACCATCTTCGTCCGGGTATCGGTGCCCGTGTTGGCCGGCGAAGTCACGTACGAAAAACGTTTTGGACGAGCGAGATCATAACACCCGCGGCCGCGGCGGGCCGGCGACGACCGCGCGGACAACGGCAGAGGGCAAGGGCAGATCGCGAGGGCAGAGGGTGGGCGGCCAGAGCGGTCCTGCTGTTTCCACGGCGACGCTGGCAACAACAGTACATCAGGTGTCAGAAACGTTTCGGTCAATCGGTGCTGCCGCCCAAGGCAGCTTGGCCAGGGAGTGAGATTGCCATGACTCGACATTCTGGGATTGCCATTCATTGCGGCCTGGTTTTCGCATTGCTACTGAGCGTCGGCGTTCGACCTGCGACGACGTTCGGCCAGGCCTGGGGGCTGCCGACGATGTCGGCGGAAACCAAAGCCTGTGTCGGTTGCCACAAGAGCGCCACGATGGCTGTCTATCAGCAATGGGGCAACAGTAAGCACTATCGGGCCAATGTGGGTTGCTACGAGTGCCACATGGCGCAGGAAGGCGAACCGGATGCATTCCTCCACGAGGGCGCCTGGATCGCCACGATCGTATCGCCCAAAGACTGTGCCCGATGCCACGCCAAGGAATCAGAAGAGTTCGCGAACTCGCACCATTCCAAGGGGGCGCGGATCCTCGGGTCGTTGGACAACACACTGGCCGAAGTCGTCGAAGGCGATCGGGGCATGGTGACGGCCAGCTTTCCACAAGGGGTCAGTTCCGCCGCGGTCAGCGGCTGCTGGCAGTGCCACGGCGGCGAAGTCAAGGTCCTGTCCGGCGGCAAGCTCGATCCGGCCACTTGGCCCAATACGGGCATCGGCCGCATCAATCCCGACGGCTCCGAAGGCTCCTGCTCGGCCTGCCATAGCCGGCATTCATTTTCGGCGGCTCAAGCCCGCCATCCGGACAACTGCGGCAAATGCCACATGGGGCCCGATCACCCTCAGATGGAGATCTATTACGAATCGAAACACGGCATCGCGTTTCGCGCGTTTCGCGACGAGATGAACATGAACTCGGCGAAATGGGTCGTCGGCGAAGACTATCATCACGCGCCGACCTGCGCGACCTGCCACATGAGCGCCACCCCGGATCGGCCCGCCACCGCCGATCACGCGGCCAAACCCGGGTTGCCCGTGTCGCACGATGTGGGAATGCGGATCAGCTGGAACAACCGGCCGGAGGTCTCGATTCGACCGGAAATCAGCGACAAGAAGCTGGGCCTTTCGGGTGCGGAGGTCAACTGGGAAACGCGCCGCGACAATATGAAGATGGTCTGCTTGAATTGCCATGCGGAACAGTGGGTCGCCAATTTCTATGTTCAATACGACAGCCTGTTGACCCAGTACCACACCAAGTTCGCCGAGCCGGGCAAGGCGTTGTACGAGTTGGCCAAACCACTGATGAAGCCCGTCCAGTTCTCGAACCAGTTGGATTGGACCTGGTACGAGCTGTGGCATCACGAAGGCCGTCGCGCCCGCCATGGCGCGTCGATGATGGGGCCCGACTATACGCACTGGCACGGGACTTATGAGGTCGCGAAGCACTTCTACGCCAAGATGGTGCCCGAACTGGAACAGTTGATCGAGGTCGGCAACGCGTCGGAAGACGGCGCGAAAAAGACCGCCTCTCAGACGCTGAAGAAAAAACTCGACGAGGTGCTCAACTCGCCCAGCCATCGCTGGTATCTGGACAAGATGGATGCGTCGGAACGCGACGAACGTCGCGCCCGGCAGGACGAGTTTTTAAAACGCTACGGCAAGTGATGCGCGCCGCGCCCCGGAGCCGCTGCCCGCCCCTGGGCCTCCGACCCTGAAACATCGTCCAGGGTGGGACGATATCTGGCAGGGCGGTGACGCTGGAGGGCCATGCTTCGTCGTGGCCTTCGCCTGATGGGACGCGACGGAGCGCGTCCCATCAGGACGGCGCGTTTTTCGATGGTCGCCGTCCAGCCATTTCGCTTATCAGTTGACCGCGTCCAGATCGTGCTTCTTCGTTCTTCTGACAATCGGCGACGGCCTCGCGTTTCTGATGCCATCGATCCCTGGCGCCTGGCGCAGATTCCGACAGGCTCATCAGGCGAGCCAACGCCTGGGACCAGTCCTGTTGGAGAACGCTTTGCGTGTCCATCGCAGCCGCGCGAGGTCACGGCCAAAGGTTAGGACAACCGCGAGTGTCAGGCCGCCGGACCTTCGTGCACTGACGCGTCCGACCATTCAAAATTAGGATGGGACGACGCGCGAGGCTCAGTTCGCGGCCTTGGCGCTGACCAGTTCGCCGGACTTCAACTTTTCCAAGATCGGCCGGACGACGTTGGTAGGCAACGCATAGCTGGCCACGCGGTTGGCGCGGGCGATGTTGATGCCGACCACCTTGCCGTCCAGATCGACGACCGGCCCGCCACACTGGTTCGGTTGCAAGACCGTATCGTGCTGCAGCGCCAGCGAAAATCCGGTGCGCCGCTTGCTCAATCGTCCGCCGATCTCCTCTTGAAATGTCTCGCCATTGGCGATCTCCATCATATCGAGCAATTCGACGGCCAATGTCAGCGATTGATCGCCTCGCTGGACGTGCACTTGGACGCTGTCCCCCGTGCGGCGTCCGCGAATCGTCTGAACCACGCTTTGCCGCGTCTTGACTGGAACGCCGTCGAGTTGGGTGATGACGTCATTCGGCTTCAGCCCGGCTTTTGCGGCCCCGCTGTGCGGCAGCACCTCGCGAACCACCGGCCCGGCGTCGCTCTCTTCGATGATGACGCCCAACGCGGGCATTCGTCGCGGGATCACGCGGGGCGAAACGCTGACCACGCCGATGGACAGCGGGATGGACTCGAGGCCGGGCGTCGCCAACCAACTGCCCACCGCGGGCGGCGCGTCTTGGCTCCAACTGACCGCCGGCAGTCCCTCGGCAGGGATCTTCAATAAAGCCAAATCGTCGTCGTCGCTGACCCCGAGCAGTTTTGCTTCGAGCTGACGTCCGTCGTACAGGTGGCAGACAATCGTGCCGGATAGCTCGCTGGCCTTGGTCAGGATCAAGCCATCCGCGCCCACAATCGTCCCCAGCGCCGCTCGTCGTCCGTCGCACAGAACGCGGACCGTGCTGTGCGCCGGCGTGTCGACCGCTTCGCGAAACGCGCTCTTGACCGTATACGCTCCGCGTTCGGTGACGTCGGTCGCATGCACGGTGAACGCTCCCACGGCCAACGCAATCCAGCAAAACGTCCGCATCGTCATCGTTTCGCCCTCATTAAACAGGCTGTTGTTCGACCGGTCCGCCAGTTTCGCGCACCGCGCACGAGGCGACGCACCCTAGCGAATCGTCCGCTCGCCACGCGGTAGGAACCGAGCCTCGCGCGGCGTTATGCGTACGACGGGCGGCGACGTTGGCGCCAACGCCCGTCTACCGCTCGCGTTCTCCGATCACGACCTTGATCTGTTTGTGTTGCTCGCCGCGGATCAGTTCGAGCGATACCTCGGCGCCGGATTGACAGTCGCCGACGTACGTCTGCAGGGCGGCGAAATTGTGCACCGGTTTGCCGTCGAACTTCAGAATCACATCGCCGGTCCGAACGCCGGCTTTTTCCGCCGGACTGCCAGGCAAGACCTGGGCGATCTTCGCGCCCTTTGCCTCAGGCTCGCCCTGGACGCCTAGATAAGGGCCACGTCCGGGAAGATTTCCCCAGGCGTCGCCCGCCACCAGTCGGTCCCAAGCTTCGACATACGCCGCGACCGGCACATGCACGTTGGCTGTCAAAAATCGCCCGATCCGGCTATTGATCCCGATCACCCGACCTTGCATGTCGAACAACGGCCCGCCGGAATCGCCCCCGATCAGCGTACAATCGGTCGTCAGGCTGGATTGGTCCGTCAGCAAGACTCGACCGATCCGCACGACGGGCGCCCGCCCTTCCTCGAAACCGCCGGGGTGCCCGGTCGCCAGACACCATTGGCCGACGTTGACGTGTTCCGCTTTGGCCAATTCGGCATACGGCCATGGTCCGTCGCCGTCGATCTTGACCAGCCCCGCATCGAGCGTGCGATGCAGCCCCAAGGATCGACCAGGAACGGTCCTGCCGTCCGGCAAGATGATGTTCGCCCGCCGCTTCGGCGATCCGGCGACGTGCGCGGCCGTCAAGACATAGCCATCTGCGCTGATGATCACCCCGCTGCCGTGAGACGAACCGATCACAATCCCGACGGTGCAACTGATGACTTTGGCCGACAACTGCCGCTGGTGCTGTTCCATTGCCCGCAAGTCGGCTAGATTTGCCGGCGAGCCGCCGTCGAAAATCTTCTTCAGCTCGGCCGACGGGATCGTGGTCGTGATGTCCTCGGAGCGCACGGGCCAGCACGGAACGAGGCAGACCAACAGACTCCAGATCGACGCGGACCGCGCGATCCTGTGCGCAAGTAGGCGACGTTTATTCATCGAATCGTCCATCCCAACAGGTGTTAACACGATGTTGCGCGAGCGACTGGGACGGTCGACACGCGTGCCAAGCCTCTCTGCTGCGTCTCGATCGAGCGCACAGACGGATCGCTGAGCCGTTAACTCGCACACATTGCGAATGATCGAGAAACTGGGAAGAACACAAAGCATATCCAAATGGATACACAATTGACACGGAATTGTAAACAATCATTGACATTTTATGCGCGATCGTCGCAGACAAAACCAGCCCAGCCGGGGATTCGTCACAGCGCGACAGTGCACCGACGACTGACCACCGACGACTGACCACCGACGACTGACCACCGACGACTGACCACCGACGACTGACCACCGACGACTGACCACCGACGACTGA
>JAVYAJ010000017.1:0-4790 GCA_032229885.1 Candidatus Anammoximicrobium sp.
GCCAGACAGCCATGCAGGCCAGACCGCCATGCAGGCCAGACAGCCATGCAGGCCACCCAGGTCAGACCGCGGCCCTTCTGCCAAGCGCAGCCGGCGAAACAGCGAAGCGCGCATGACGCCGGCCGCGAGCGCACGATGGCCGTGGCGAGGGAACGGGCGTCGGATCACGCTTTTTTCATCGCCGTGTACACCTTGCGAATGGCTTTGACGATGTCGGCCGTGTCGTCGTCGTCAAAGTTGGGATCCATGATCACGCCGCCAAAGCGGCCGATGATGTCGATCGTTCGCGGGCAGGATTCCGCGCCGTACTGAATCGCGCGCCCGGCTTCGCTGTTGAACGAGGGCCACTCGGGGTGGAGCGTGGCCTTGCGCGCGATCCGTTCGTCGGCGGGAAGGATCACCGAACCGCCCGGGCCCGTGGCGGCGATGCCTTCGGCGCGCAGCGCTCGCAGGAACCAATCGCGTTGTTTCCGCGTGCCCAGGTCCAGGAAGACCGTCACGCCGAGATCGCCGTCCTGGTCGCCCGTCTTTCGCAGCTTCAGTCCGGGCAGATCGGCGATGCCCTCACGGACCCGGCGGGCATTGTGCCGCAGCCGCTCGCAGATCGTGGGCAGCTTGGTGACCTGCGCCTTGAGCACCGCGCCGGTGAACTCGTTCATGCGGAAATTGCAGGCGGCAAACGCGGCCAGCACGCCGCCGCTGAGCTGTTCCTGGTAGGGCGAGCGGATCGAGCCGACATCGTGAAAACGCATCGCGCGCTCGAACAGCACCGGATCGTTCGTCGTGATCGCGCCGCCTTCGCCCGCGGTGATCGTCTTGCTGAGCTGAAAGCTGTTGATCCCCATGTCGCCGATGCTGCCCACGAACTTGCCCTTGTATTGCCCGCCACAGCATTGGGCGCAGTCCTCGAGCACGCGCAGCTTATGCTTGCGAGCGATCTCCAGGATCGGGTCCAGATCGGCGGGCGTCCCCTGCAGATGCGAGGGCACGATCGCCTTGGTGCGCGGCGTGATCCGCTGCTCGATGTCCGTCGGGTCCATCGACAACGACTCGTCGATCTCGGCGAACACCGGCAGTCCGCCGCACAGGATCACGGCGTCGTAATCCGCATACCAGGTCCAGGCGGGGAGGATGACTTCATCGCCGGGCCCGATCTCCAGCGCCGCCATCGCCGTGTAGAGCGCGGTCGTCCCCGAAGTGACGCCGAGCGCATATTTGACGCCGATGTGCTTGGCATAGGCGGTCTCGAACTCGAGCGACTTCGGATCGGCCTTCCACCAGCGGAAAGGGTTCCGCGATTCGAGCACGTCGACCAGTTCCTGCTTCTCGACATCGTCGTAGAACTGCGGACCGTAGGGGCTGTAGCCGAGGGCATGCTTGCGCACCGGCGTCCCGCCGTCGAGGGCCAGCTTTTGAGCCTTCTCCGCGCCCGCAGAGACCCCGACAGATCCGCCCAGTGCGGTTGCAGCGCCGGCAACGCCGACGGCGGTCAGAAACTCGCGGCGATTTGTGAGCGATTCAGTCATGACACGATCCTTTTTTCCAGAGCTGATTGATACGACGGTCGCAATTGGGAGACGTTCACCTTGACCGTCGCCCGCCGCGTTCACCTTTCGGCGACAACGCTCGGGCGAAGCGCACCGGCCCGCGACCGCCGCGCGGCGTCCCGCCCGGGCGGCGGCAACGCCACGAGGTCGCCGCCTGGCGCGACTGTCGGAAGCGCTCCGATCGCCCGGTTCTGCCGCCCCGCGTGTTACACCGCGTAATGCTGGGCAACCTTTCGGATCGCCGCGGCGACATCTAGCACGTATTGCTCGGACAGGTGCTCGTTGATCGTGACGCGGATGCCCGTCGCCAGGATGTTCTCTGCCTCGGGGCATTTGTGCTTGGTGAAGTCCATATCCGTCAAACCCATCTCGCGGATCGGCCAGCGGCCGGCGAAGAAGCCGTGATTCCGAAAGACCGCTTCGCCGTACAGAGGCACGCCAATATAGCCGCCTGACACGGATGCCCCTTCGGCCGCCAGCGCTCGCGTGAACTCGGAACGGTTGCAGCGGAACGCCTCGGGCTTCATCTGGAACATGTAGAACCAATACACGGCGCGATCTTCCGGATGCACTTTGTGGGGAATCAAACCCGGCAGATCGGCGATCTTTTCGCTCAGCAGGTTCCCCAGGTGGGCGCGCTTCGAGGCGATGTCTTCCAGACGCGTCAGTTGAGCCGCCGCGACCGCGGCCTGCGGCTCGCTCATCCGATAGTTCGTGGCGAACGCTTCGTGCCCGCCCCATTTGATTCGGTTTCCACCCTTGTCGCCAAAACGTTGCAAGTGCGGACCGAACCGTTCGTCGCTGCTGCCGACCACGCCGCCGTCGCCGCAGGTCACGAGCTTCGAGTTCTGCAGCGAGAAGCAGGCGATGTCGCCCACCGTGCCGATCGGCCGGCCGCGCGACCGAGCGCCCCAGGCCTGGCAGCAATCTTCGATCAGGACCAGCTTGTGCTCGTCAGCCAAGGCTCGCAGCGCGTCCATATCGCACGGGTTGCCCGCCAGATGGACGGCGATGATCGCCTTGGTCCGCGGCGTGATCCGCCGCGCTACATCCTCGACGTCAAGGTTGTACGTGCCGGCGCCCAGGTCGGCAAACACCGGCACCGCCTGCTGGTAGATCACGCCGATCACCGTCCCCACGTCGGTGACGGGCGAAGTGATCACTTCGTCTCCCGGTCCAATCCCAGCGGCGGCCACCGCGATATGCAACGCAGCAGTGCCGGACGAGCAGGTCTGCACGTATTTCGTCGGACAGACTTCTTGAAACCGCTGTGTCAGCAAGCGTGTTTGCGGTCCTCCCCAGTAGAAGAGGGTGTTTTGTTCGAGCATCTGTTCGAGCTGCTTGAGCTCGGGTTCGCCCCACCGCCGCCCCGAGCCGGCGGCCGCCTTGACGGCTTTCTCGCCGCCGTTGATCGCCAAGGTCGCGCCTTCTGCCGCGGTCGCGGTCCGACTGCCGCCCTGCATGGCTCCGGCCAGTAGCAGTCCAGATGCGCTGGTCACAAACTGTCGTCGCGATACGGAATTCGTGTCGCTCATGGTTCACACCCTCC
Source organism: Candidatus Anammoximicrobium sp. (assembly GCA_032229885.1). Lineage (GTDB taxonomy): Bacteria > Planctomycetota > Planctomycetia > Pirellulales > Pirellulaceae > Anammoximicrobium. The sequence continues at coordinate 3,097 of JAVYAJ010000017.1, forward strand.
TGTTATTGCCTGATAGTCAATACGCTCTGCCCCACCGACGGTTGGCCATCGCGGCCGCCGCCTTATCCGTCCAACCTGCGCACGGCTCGGACTGAAATCTTGTCGGGAAGTCTTCAGTCGTTGTTGCCGCACGCGACGTGACCTTCGCGCGGTCCTTCTCATCCGCATGCGGGCGCGATCGCGGGTTCGCGTTTCGGTCGAGCCGCGTTTTTCTCGGTCCACGCGCCCGTTCGAACGCGACCCGTCGGACGAACGACGCTTGCATTATAACGCATTCTGCGCCGTTGGTCGGACAAACTCGCGTTCCGTCAGCGCTGAACCCAGTAATCGAAAACCAGCACCTTGTCGATCGACGGGCCGGCGAGCCGGACGAACTCGGCGTGCGCGGGGTGGGGCAGATAGGCCGCGCGCCCCGCCTCGTCGCGGAACGTGACCACAAAGCAGTGGGTAAACCCGTCGGCTTTGCCTTCGACGCTGACGTCCGTCCCGCACTCAAAGTCCTTGATCGTGTCGATCTTGGCCGGCAGCGAGGCAAACGCGGCGACGATCGCCCGAAGCTGCTCGGGCGTGGTGTCGTCCTTGAACTTGAACAGCACCACGTGGCGCAATTGCCGGCTGTCCGTGTCCGCGCCGACGCCCAGCGCGGCCAGCATACAGTCGGCGACGAAACGGTTTCCGGCATCGTTCAAATGCACGCCATCGGTGGTCAAGACGCCCTTTTCGAGGTTGGTCGGATTCTGCGCCTTGAGCTGCGTCAGGAACCTGGCCCGCAGGTCCAGCAGCTCGGCGCCCGACTGTTCGGCTACGCGGCGACTGATGTTCGAATATTCGTCCAACATCGCGTCCAGCCGGTTGGCGCCGTCGGTCTTTTCACCGATCACGCTGGGCGTGCACAGGATCACGTGGGACCCTGCGTCGCGACAACGGTGAACCAGATCCTGCAGACCTTTCTCGAAATCCTCCTTGGTTGTGCCGGCGTCGCGATCCCAGTGCCAGACGTCGTTGATCCCGATGTAGATCACAACCACGGTGGGCGAACGATCCAGCACGTCGCGCTGCAGCCGCTTCTGGCAGTCGGTCACTTTGTTGCCGCTGATTCCCGCCCCGATCACCTCGATCCCCAACGCGCCGCGTTGCTTGGCGAGCGTCTGGCTCACGATCGTCACAAACCCCTTCTCGCGAACGCCGCCGGCGGTGATCGAGTCGCCTAAAAAGACGATCCGATCGCCCTGTTTCAGCTCGCGAACCGCCGCGCTCGCGGCGGGTGCGGTGATCACGGCCAGGGCGGCAACGGATAGAACGGTGGATACAAAGCGGTAGGGAACGCGTCTCATGGTGGTCGTCTCCGAGCGATCTCGAACAAGCGGGAGCTGCGAACGGTTTGGCATTGGCCGTGCGTTAGCCTTGCATACCGCCGCGCGTTCGGCAAGAGGGCGAGCGCGGCCGCAAGATGCCGTGCCGGGACGCGGGCTGCGGGGTGGCACGTCTGGTGAGTCACCGGGAGACCGAAACCTGGCCTGTCATGGGGCGTGCCGCGCCCCACGGGGCCGTGCGCACACATCCTGCCAAGAGATATCGCCTACGGTATACTGTACTATTAACGCGGGCCAGTGCCCGCAACCCAAAAATCTGTCTGGCCGAAGGCCTCCGATTACCGTAGCCTGGGGCAACGCCCCAGGGCTGGCGCCGCGCGC
>JAVYAJ010000018.1:0-14235 GCA_032229885.1 Candidatus Anammoximicrobium sp.
CTACGTTGGTGATGGCCTTCGGCCAACACGCCTCCTGTCGTCTGTGATGCGCCACAGTCATGCAATACCACTTCCACCTAACGCGGTCTAGTGCCAGAAACACAAAAGTGTAGTGTACAGACCAGTGGACAAGATGCGCGCACGGTGCGCGCATGATACGAACAAAGACTCTATTGGTGTGCGCCAGTGGCTTTGCCCATGCCACCTGCCGATCTCGGCAAGAAAAAGAAATGGCTCAGCCGTCGGGGGAACGGCTGAGCCATCGGGGCAGTAGCGGCCCGGGGCAAACGCGGGGGGTGGGTGGGGCGAGTGCTCAGGGCGACTCGTTTTCCGATCTGCCACGGGCTTGGGGGTGTTGATGAGAAGCTCATCGCGGATGTCATCCGCCGACTAATGCATCGACCAGGAAGATTCGTCTCAAGCATGGATTCTGGTTCTGACCGCAGAGGCGACACATTCGGCAAACTCGAGTGCGCAGTCGCCAACCTAGCATTCGGACACGGACAACGCTGTGGACGGAACACGACACGCCCCTGGGCTCACAATTCCTTGCCCGCCGCGTAGCGTATGAATCCGGGCAGATGTACAATCGGCTCGGTCGTCGCCCATAAAAAAAAGTCCGGAGAACTGGATGTGGAGGAGTCTCTCCTCGCGCTGCTCGCAATTACCCTGCTGATCGCGTTGGTTCTGACGCCCATCGTGGCCTTGATTCTGGCCCTCGTGTTGTATCGGCGCGTCGACGAGCTGCGTGCGCGTATTGCGTGGCTCGAGACCACGGGCCCGCGGCGTCCGGAAACGGACACCTCCGCAACCATCGTTCAAGCGACGCTCGTCGATGCGCACGACTGGTCCGTGGGCGACGCTGCTGCGCAGGCGGTTGTCGCTCGTGACAGGCCAATCGTAGAGCCTGGGCAGTCTGCGGCAGAAGCTCTTGTTGACGCAGATTCTGGGGCCGTGGATTCTGCGGCGTCGGCCGCACGGCCAGTGTTGCCGGCTCGATTCGCAGCTTCGATCAATTGGGAACAGGCGATCGGCCGCTTTGGTTTGGGCTGGATGGCGGTCGTACTGCTGGTGTTCGGAACGGCGTTTTTTCTGCGGTATGCGTACGAGAATGGCTGGGTTGGCCCGCTGGGCCGCGTGGCCACCGGGCTCGTGGCGGGCGTGCTGCTGGCCTTGGCGGGCGGGCGTTACCATCGACGCGGCTGGCGCGCGTTCTCTCAGATGTTGTCAGCCGCGGGCGTAGTCGTGTTGTTCTTGTCCGTGTACAGCTCGTTCGGCTTTTACCACTTGGCGCCGCAGCAGGTCGCCGCCGCGTTTCTGTTAGTCATCGTCCTCGAATCCGCGTTGCTGGCGGTGGCCTATAACGCTCCGACCTTGGCGTGGACATCGTTGCTGGGCGGTTTGTTGATCCCCATCCTCATGCAATCCGATACGGACCGATACCAGTCGTTGTTCACCTACCTGACCGTGCTGGATGTCGGCGTCGTCGCGATCGCCCTGTGGCGGCATTGGGCGGGGTTGGCCGCAGCGGCCTTGCTGGGGACGCACGGCCTGTTTTGGCTGTGGTATGCGGGGAATTATCATCCGGAAAAGTTCGCCTGGACGGTCGGATTCCAACTGACGATCTTCGGCTTGTTCGTCTTGCACAGTCTGATTGCCCACGTGCTGCGACCCAGGGTCGCCAGTCGAGAAGACCTGGTGCGGATGTTGCTGAACGCCGCCTTGGGGTTCGGCGCCATCTACATCCTGATGCGGCCCGCGTATCGCGATTGGCTGGGCATGGTCGCGATCGACGCGGCGATTTTCTATACCGTCCTGGGACGGATCATGCTGGCGCGACGTCCGGCGGACAGCCCGCAATTGCTGACCGTCCTAGCGGCTGCGGTCGGATTCATCGCTTTGGCGCTGCCGATCCAAGCCCGCGCAGAATGGATCGCATTGGGCTGGGCCGTTCTAGCAGCCGCGCTGTGGTGCTTTGGGCTGCGAATTCGCGCCCCAACGCTGCGGGCGATGGCCGCGGCGATCGGCGTCCTGGCGATCGGCCGCCTCGTGCTGCTGGATACGCCGACGCGAGGATTCGAGTTGGCCTTGCCGGTGTTCAACCGCTACGCCGCGCCCGCGTTGGGGGTTGTTGTCTGCCTGTTCGCGTCCGTTACGGTCGCGCGTCGATTCTGGTCGGCGTTGGGCGGGTTCGAGCGCACACTGGTCGGCTCGGCCGGCATCGTAGGTGTGTTGCTGCTGTGGTTCGTCCTGTCGATCGACGTGAATCGCTATTTTGTGGAGTTGACCAGCGAACAAACGACCGACGAGCTAGCCATCAAGACTCGCTGGTTGGGACAGGTGGCGCTGTCCGCGTTCTGGGCGATCTATGCCTTGGGCGTTTTAGCCTTCGGTTTCGTCCGCAGTCTGCCAGCGGTTCGTTGGACGGCTTTGTTCATCTTTGCGGTGACGGTCGGTAAGGTGTTCTTGTTGGACATGGCGGATCTGAAAGACCTTTATCGCATTCTGGCGTTCTTCATCCTGGCGATTCTTTTAGGGCTGGCGGGCTGGACGTATCAGCAGATCCAAACGGATCGTCAAACGCGAGAGTCATAGGATTATGAATAGACGTGCATGGGGGCGAGCGGTGGATTCAAGTTGGCCTTGGCAGCCCGCGCGGCGAATCGCCCCGACGAACGATGCGGCGGGCGCGAGGCCGTCTAGTGATCATCTGCCGACGCGGACAGAAGCGGGGCGAAGCGCAACGAGCCGTCCGGCGAAGTTGGCGTTTTTTTGGTTTCGCGTCGTCCGTTGGGCTTGCGCGGCCGCGATGTTGGTCGGCGTCGGCGTCGGTCCGCGCGGATGGGCCGCGGGTTCGGACGCTGCGTCGGGCAAGACACCGAGCAGGGCATCGTCCGGCGAGCCGGTGGTCGCTTGGAAGTACTTCGCCGATGTGCCCGCGGCGCCGGGCAAGGCGGCGCTGGTCGATTTTGTCGTGCCCGCGGCCGTGTTCGACGTCGCGCGGATGGACCTCGGCGATCTGCGGCTGCGCGACGCGGCCGGCCGCGATGTTCCCTATGCCTTGCGAATCCTCAACGACGTCGATACGACCGAAGTGGTCCCGACCCACGAATTCAACCGCGTTCCTGGGCCGGCGGGGGCCAGCCGGCTGACGCTGGATCTGGGCGCGAAGGCCATCGAGCATAACGAAGTCGAGATCCAGACGCCCGGCAAGAACTTTCGCCGTCGCGTGGTGCTCGAGGGCAGCGATGACGACAATACATGGAGCCAACTGACGGAGCGCGAGGTGGTGCGTTTTCCCGCCGAGCCGGAACCGTTCGTCGTCAAGACGTTGACCTACACCCCCAGCCGTCATCGCTATCTGCGGATGACCGTCGATCGCGACCCACAGCGCGATGCCGAGGCGATTGCAATCGGCCCGGTCATCGTCCGCCGTCGCGTGAAGTTGCCCGGCGAGCTGGACGTGCGCCGCGTCCCGTTTGGTGATCGCGAGGCCACCCGCGCCGAAGGCGGACCGGGGTCGCGGTGGATCATCGATCTGCAAGGGCGCGACGTGCCGGTCGATCGCCTGCTGGTGACGGTCGGCGACGACGAGTTCGCCAGGAATTATGTCATCGAGGCCGGTGGGCCCGTCGAGTCGAGCGAACGATTTACGTACGTGGCCAGCGGCCTGTGGCAACGCCGCGCGGGCGAGCCGCCGCGCGAGCTGATCGCCGAATTCACGGGCGAGGTTCGGGCCACTCGTCTTAGGCTGACAATTACGGACAACGAGAATCCGCCCCTCCGCCTAGAATCCGTTCGCGCCGCCGCCGCCGCGCGCGTCGTCATCGCCCGCCGCGCGGACGCGGCGGCCGAGGTGCGGCGGCTGTATTATGGCAACCCCAAGGCCGAACCGCCGAACTACGATTTTGCCCGCAACTTGCCCGAGCGTCTGGTCCCGCCACCCGACCGCGCACAGCTCGGCGCGCCGCACGAAAATCCGACTTACCAGCCCGAACCCCTGCCGCTGACCGAGCGTCTGCCCTGGCTGATCTACGTGCTGTTGTCGGCCGCCGTCTGCGTGCTGGCGGTGTTGATCGCGAACCTGGCCCGCGCCGCCATCCGCGTCGCCGATCGGTCGGAGGCGGCCGTCGACAGCGGCTCGTAAGGCTCCGGTTCGATGAGAGCATCCGACGCCCGGATACACTGTCGGTCCGCCCGCCCAGACTCCTAGCCCGGCCCTCGTCGTTATACCTGGGCGACTCAGAACGGCACTTTGTGGAGCGGGCTTCGGCCTCCGTTTGCCGCACGTCGCGTAGTATTCGACTGGTCACTGTGAGCCGCGCACGGTACATACTTATTTTCCCCGGCGTCGAGCAACGGTCGCGCCCGGCCCGAACGCGCACCATGCGGCGGCCAAGTCCGTCATCCTCGAAGCGCACAATCACAACATGGAGCTGGCCCCTCACCAACCGTGAAGTCGCCAGGAACATCCTGTACGCCGCCCGCCACAAACCAAGCGCTGCCGGTGCGCCGATCGTCGCCCGGAAACATCCCGGCGACCACGATGGCCGGTTGGAATGCGATCCTTCAGGCCCTGACCGCTTGCGGCACGGAGACCGCCGTCTGAATCGCGGCGATCAACGGCACGCGCGCGTGAGCCGTTTTTCTTGCCTTCGGAACTGCGGCGCGGACGCCGATCGCGTTTATACCGAGTGCAGGTAAGAATGGCCTCGCGAACATCAGGTTCCGGATGACAAAGGCGAACTGAAGTCCGCCGTGCCAAGTGCCATTTCGAGGCGCGCGAAGTATATCGTGCTGCGAGTTTGGGGCTCCTTGTGTTTCTGACGTCTCGGTTGCGGATGCCGTGAAGAACGTTTATGCTTAACCATCCCTGGCTCTCCCGGTGGCTTTGGTGTTGTGAGAAACTCACCTAACGCGGGCTAGTGCCCGCAACCCAACAGCGTACTGTATAGACCGGTGTACCGGATGCGCGCACGGCGCGCGCCTGCTACGGACTAAGACTTCAACGGCCAATAGCAGGCGGTCGGGCAGCCCCGTTTGGACGCTGAATCTGTTTGGCCGAAGGCCTCCGATCATCGTAGCCTGGGGCAACGCCCCAGGGATGGCGCCGCGCGCGTGCCTCTGTTGGCCGAAGGCCATATTCATGCGGGCGGCGGTGACACGTTGATGATGGCCTTCGGCCAACACGGTTGCTGTCGTCTGTGCTGCGCAGCAGTCATGCAATACCAATGTTGCCTAACGCGGGTTAGTGCCAGCAACCCAAAAGTGTACTGTATAGACCGGTGTACAAGCTGCGCGCACGGCGCGCGCATGATACGGACTAAGACTCTAAAGTGCAGGCGCCAACAGGAGCCCACCGATGAACGCCCTCGTTCGCCCGATCGCCAAAATGTTCGTCTCGCCCCGAGCACGCAGCGCGCCGAGCGCGGGTGTTGTGGCGTTGGGATTGATCTCGTTGGGTTTGGCCGGGTTGGCGGCGCCGTCCGTGGCCTGTGCCGCGGCGCCGGACCTGTTGGGTTCTTGGCGGTTCGACGAAGGCCACGGCGACGTTGCCGAGGACGCCTCTGGAAACGGATACACGGCGGAGCTGTTCGGTGCTGATTGGGCGCGGGGCGATTTTGGGACCGCGCTCCACTTGCGCGGCGGCGACTCGTGCGCCGTCATTCCCCAGTTGGACGGACTGGACGGCTCGAACGAGCTGTCGGTCGAGGCGTGGGTCATGTGGGAAGCGGGCGGACAGTATCCGAATATCCTGACCGGCGGGCAGTGGAGCCCCGGCGGATGGCTGATCTTCGTGGCCGACAAAACGTGCTCGTTCCGGATGGGCCGCCCGGGCGCCGCCGCCGATGGCCAGACGCCGCCTTGGAGCGAAACCTCGGCGACGCTGGTTCCCGCAATCGAGTTCGGACGATGGTATCACTTGTCCGCCACGTTCAAGCGTCCCCAGATTATCACCTATGTCGACGGGCGGAAGGTGGGCGCCGCCACATGGGACTACCCGGTGGGCTACAAGGGCGACGTGCGCGTCGGCCAATGGAACGGCGCGGTTTCGCACCAGGGGCTGATCGACGAGCTGAAGATCTATCGGCGGGCCTTGTCGGCCGAGGAGATCGCGGCCGAGTACGCGGCCACAGCCAAGGGTCGCGCGGGCGTCCAGCGCGTCGTCTATCGCACCGCGCCGGCGACTTCGCCATCGGCCGGGACGCTCGAGAACCGCGTGACGAAGCTCGAGTTCGACGTGCGAGGGCGGCTGACCGCGTTGATCGAGAAACGCTCGGGGCAGAACCTGTTGACCACAACGGCGCCCCTGGCCACGCTGCAAGCCAAGGGCCGGACGCTGAACCCCACCGCGTGCGAGCTGGTCGACGGCCAACTGCGGCTGCGTTTCGGCAGCGCGGCACGGGCCGCGGTCACGGTGGCCGCGGCTGACCAATATCTGGTCTTCGAGGTTGCGGCGGTCGAGGGGGACGAGATCGATTCGTTCACCTTCCTTGCCTTGCCGATCCGGGCGGGAAAATACTGGAGCAATACCTCGGGCGCGGTGTCGGACGACGACTGGGGCGTGTGCCTGCGGGAACTGAATTCCCAGGCCGAGGTCCACGTGGGCGGCCCCCGCGCTCGGCTCTGGGCGGTCAGCAGCGCCAACTATGGCTTGGTCGGCGCTAAGGCGGGTTTGGTGGTCGCGCCCGCGGACGAGCTTCGCGCGGGGCTGCTGGCGATGGTGGAAAAAGAGAATCTGCCGCAATCGTCCCTGGGCGGGCCCCGAGCCCTAGACGCGGAGGGCATCCGCGGCTCGTACCTGTTTACGCATCCTTCGGAGCGCGGCGTCGAGCGCTGGATCGATCTGGCCAAGCGAGGCGGCTTCACCCATCTGCACTTCGATGGCTGGTACAAGTCGCTGGGCCACTACGAACCGAACCCGCGCCTGTTCCCCAGTGGGATCGAGGGCATGAAATCGATGGTGGCCAAGGTTCACGCCGCCGGTTTGCGAGCCGGCATGCACACGCTGACCGGCTGTATCCAAACCAACGACCCCTGGGTCACGCCGGTGCCCGACACGCGGTTGGCGGCCGACGCCACCTACACGCTGGCCGCCGACATGGACGAGACGGCCGACACCATCCCGATCAACGAGATGCCCCAGGCGCACGACGTGATCTGGAGCTATTCGGGGCGGGGCAACGCGATCCGAATCGGCGAAGAGATCATCCAGTATGCGGCGATCTCCCGCGAGCCGCCCTATGCGTTCCTGAAATGCACGCGAGGAGCGTTCAACACCAAGCCGTCGGCTCACCGCCGCGGCGAGGCGGCCGACCACCTCCGCCAGATCTACCTGGCTTTCTATCCGGACGAACGGACGACGCTGGTGGGCGAGGTCGCCGACGCGATCGCCCACGTGTACAACGAGTGCGAGTTCGACCAGATCTATATGGACGGCGCCGAGGGCATGGGCAGCCTCCACGCGATCCAGGCCATGCGCAACGCCATCTACCAGCGGCTGCGGCGGCCCGCCGTGGTTGAGGCGAGCTGCTGGGACCACTGGAGCTGGTACTACCACTCGCGGATCGGCGCGTGGGATCATCCCCAATGGGGCCTGAAGCCGTTCACCGATCTGCACTGCGCCAGCATCGTCGATTATCGCCGCGGAGCGCTGCTGCAAGCGCAACTGGGTTGGTGGGTGGTTCTGGGGCCGAGCCCGTCCAGCCGCGCGGAAACGCCCGACGAGATGGAGTATTTCTGCGCTAAGACCCTGGCGTTCGACGCCCCCAGCTCGACCCAAGGGATCGGCTCGCCCGCGGCCCCAGCCAACGCCCGGATGCAGGAATACCTGACCATGGCGGGCTGGTACGAGCGGCTGCGTCTGGCCAATTACTTCGCGGAATCGGTCAAGGAGCAACTGCGCCAGCCCGGCAAGGATTTCCATCTGGTGCAGACCGCCGACGGGCATTGGCAACTGCTGCCCACGGACTATGCAGCGCACAAATCCAGCGGCCTGGACGACGGATCGGCCGCGTGGTCGGTCGCCAATCCGTATGCCGCGCAATCCTTGAAGCTGCGGCTGGAGGCGTTGTATTCGGTCGAACCCTACGACGCGGCCAGCGGCGTGCTCGTCGCCGACGCCTCGAGCGTGGACCGGTTTACGGTGCGGCGAACCGCCAGCGGCGTGACACAAGCCTTCGAGCGTTCGACCGACCAAGTCAAGACCGGCGAGGCCAGCCTGCGGTACAGCGCGACCAACACCGGCTCGTCGCGCTCCGGCGCCTGGGCGCACGTGGGGATGCGTTTCGAAGCGCCCTATTTCAGCATCATGCCGTGCGACGCTCTGGGGGTGTGGATCCACGGGGACGGCAAGGGCGAGGTGCTGAACCTGCAATTGACCTCCCCCCGCGAATACATGGCCGCGCTGGGCGAACACTATGTAACCATCGACTTCAAGGGCTGGCGCTATTTCGAGATCCCGCTGCGCGAACGCGATTCCGCGCGACACCGCGATTATCAATGGCCCTACGGAGGAATGGCCCCTATCTATATGACGGCCGTCAGGCGGGACCACATCGATGGCGTCAACCTGTACTTGAACAACCTGCCGCCGAACGATTCGGCCACGGTGTACCTCGGCCCGATCCGGGCCCTCCGCACCGCGCGGACCCAGCTCGGCAACCCAACGCTGGCGGTCGGCGGCCGCAAGGTGACGTTTCCCACCACACTTCGCAGCGGCGACTATCTCGAATTCGTCGCCCCTGACGATTGCCGCGTGTATGACGAACGGGGCGCGCTGCTCCAACGCCTGGCCATCTCCGCGCCCGCACTGGCCCTCGAAGCCGGCGCGAACGAACTCGGCTTCTCCTGCGATCCGCCGGACGGACTCGCGGCTCGCGTCGAGGTGACGATCGCCGCCCACGGGCCGCCCTTGACGCAGCGGAACCCGGACGATCAGATCCATTGGGAACGGCTGCGCGATGAATACGACGCCCCGCGGGGCGTCACCAAACTGGATGGACGCGAAAACGTTTGGGACGTGGTGTGCCGCGCGGGATCAAAGCCCGTGGCAGCCGGTTTTGAAATGGACGTGGAACAAATCCAGGCGACCGACGCGGCCTACAACGCGGCCGATGCGCTCGTCCTGGATTCCTTCGACGACGAATTGTTTGGACAAACGCCGCAGACCGCGCCCGCCGAACCGCGTTACGACGCCAAGGCCCAAAGCAACAGCGCCCTGCCGGGCGTCACCCAGGAACTCGAGCTCAGCGCCCAACAGGTGAAGATTGGCAAGGCGAGCGTGCGATACACGGCCACCAGCAGCCTGCCCGACAACTCGGGCTGGTCGGTGCGCGGCGGGCGCTATCGCAACACGATCGATCTGTCCCAGGCCCAAGCCATCGGCTTCTGGCTGTACGGCGACGGCAAGGGTGAGGCGTTCAAATTGCAACTGCGCGATCACCGCGGCGGCTGGCTGGATCTGGTCACGCCCGTCAACTTCGTCGGCTGGCAATATCAACAGTTCGGACTGTCGGGACCGGGCAATCTGGATCTGGCCCACATCCAGGGCCTGCTGATCTACTACAACAGCATCCCCGCCAAGCAGACCGTGACCTGTTACGTGGACGACATCCGCGCGCTGTTCACCGTCGAACGGCTCCGCAATCCCACGCTGACCGTCGGCGACCAACGGGTGACGTTCCCCGTCGAGTTGGAGGTGGGCGATCGACTGGTCTTCGACGGCGGCCAATGCCTGCTACACCGGGGGGCCAACACCGATCCCCAGCCGATCGCGGCCGACGGGCGACCGCTGGTGCTCCAGGGCGGCCGCAACCGCGCGGCGCTGTCGTTCGACGGCGACCTGCTGCCGCGATTCCGCGTCGGGGCGTCGCTGGTCAAACACTACGAACCCTAAGGATCGTAGGAGAAACAAGTTCGGATTATTTCAGGTTGATTCATTCCAAAGCCATTGGAGCGATGGCGCCCAATGGGTGCCTGGAACCATCCAGCGATTCTGCTGCCAGGTAAGTGTGAATCCATAGGAAGCGTCAGCGAGGGACCGGGGCGGCGCGGCTGGGATCGCAAGCGTGCGTGGCGATCGGATTTGGGCTTGCATCCGCCGGCAGGTTCCCGCGGGGATCGTTCCATCCCTTGCTGACGCTTCGGGTTCCAGACCCTCGCCGACGTTTCGGGTTACCGTCCAGTGCGACTTGCTCGCGAAAAAGCTACTTGTCTGAAACAGCGAAGTTGTTTTTCACGCGATCCTTAGCCCCGGCGGCGCGGCCCTGGCGCGGCCAATTTCTTAACCTACGACCGCTTGGCGTGCCTCTGTTGGCCGAAGGCCATATTCATGCCGGCCGCGGTGACACGTTGATGTTGGCCTTCGGCCAACGCCGTTGCTGTCGTCTCTGACTCCTGGGGCGTTGCCCCAGGCTACGTTGATGTTGGCCTTCGGCCAACACGCTTCCTGTCGTCTGTGCTGCGCAACAGTGATCCAATGCCAATTTCACTTAACGCGGGTTAGTGCCAGTAACCCTAAAGTGTGCTGTACAGACCAATGTACAAGACGCGCGCACGGTGCGCGCACGATACGGACTAAGACTCTAAACCCCACAGTTTCCGGTTTTTGGCCGCGCCAGGGGGCGGGCTCGCCGACGGGCCGCCACTCAGACAAGCGCGCTCTCGCGGCGACGGTCGGCGCGCGTTCGCCTCACGCCATTCGAACGCCCCCAACCCGGCCCGAGGCAAGCCCTTGACATGATGGTTTGCAGAACGAAAATGTTCCTTCTGGCAAGCCCCCCAAGGAGTCGAACCGTGCGCGTGGATGTCAATCAGATCAAACAACGGGTGTCGGAGAAAGCCGAGCTGGTCGATCGCTTGACGAACGAATTGCGCAAGGCCATCGTCGGCCAGCAAGAGATGATCTCGCGACTGTTGGTCGGCCTGTTGACCGACGGCCACATCCTGCTCGAAGGCGTGCCTGGGCTGGCCAAGACAACCGCGATCAAGTCGCTGGCGCAGGCTTTGTCCACGCAATTTCAACGGATCCAATTCACGCCCGACCTGTTGCCCGCCGACCTGATTGGGACGATGATCTACATGCCGGCCGACGGGACGTTCAAAACGCGCAAAGGCCCGATCTTCGCCAACTTTATCTTGGCCGACGAAATCAACCGGGCCCCATCCAAGGTCCAGTCGGCGCTGCTCGAAGCGATGCAGGAACGCCAGGTGACGATCGGGGACACGACGTACCCGCTCGAGGGTCTGTTTCTAGTCATGGCGACCCAGAATCCGATCGAGCAGGAAGGAACCTATCCGCTGCCCGAGGCCCAGGTCGATCGGTTCATGCTGAAGGTCAAGATCAGCTATCCGCAGCCCGACGAAGAGCATCGCGTGTTGGATATGGCATTGGATGGAACGTCGCGGACGGTCCAGCCGGTGCTGACGCCCGCCGAGATCTTCGGCATCCAGGAGGTCGTCCGCCTGGTGTACATCGACGATCAGGTCAAGCAATACCTGTTGAACGTCGTCCGCGCCACGCGCGATCCGGCGGCGTTCAATCTGGCGGACCTGAAGCCGTTGATCGACTATGGCGCCTCGCCGCGCGCGTCGATTTACCTAGGGCTCGGCGCGCGGGCGATCGCCTTTTTGCAGGGTCGCGGCTATGTGACGCCTCAGGACGTGAAAGACATCGCCCACGATGTGCTGCGGCATCGCGTCATCCTGACCTACGAGGCCGAGGCCGAGGAGACGAGCGCCGAAGACGTGATCGACCGAATCCTGGCCACGGTGCCCGTGCCGTGAAGCCGACCGCGCATCCGGCGCTGCCTTGCTGACCGCCGCCAGAACCATGCCTGAGACATCTGTCGCGGATATCTTGAAACGCGTACGCCGCATCCAGATCGTGGCCAGCCGCGCCGTGAACGATCTGTTTGCTGGCCAGTACAAGAGCGTCTTTCGCGGCCGCGGAATGGAGTTCGACGAGGTCCGCGAGTACCAGCCCGGCGACGACATTCGCACGATCGACTGGAACGTCACGGCGCGGACCGGCGTGTGTTTCATCAAGCGTTTTTGTGAAGAACGCGAACTGACGGTTCTGTTTCTGATCGACGCGTCGGCCTCGGGCATGTTCGGGTCCGGGCGGCGATCCAAGCTGGATCTGGCCGTCGAAGTCGCCGCGCTGCTGATGTTTTCGGCGTTGAAGAACAACGATAAGGTCGGCCTGCTGACGTTCTGCGACCAGGTGCTCGACTACTATCCGCCGCGCAAGGGCAAGTCGCATGTGTTGCACCTGATCCGCAAGCTGGTCGCCCTACAGCCGGTGGCCGGCGAAACGCGGGTGCAGGCCGCGCTGGATTTCCTGAACCGTGTCCAGAAACGCCGCGCGGTAGTGTTCCTGCTGAGCGATTTTATCGGCCCTTCGGCCCGACGCGCCTTGGCCGTGGCCAACGCCCGTCACGATGTGACCGCGGTCTCGGTGACCGACCCGCGCGAACAGTCGTTGCCCGACGTGGGGTTCGTGACGTTGCAGGACGCCGAGACGGGCGAGATCGTCGAGGTGGATACGCGGCATCCGGCCGTGCGGTCCCTGTTCCAAACCTCGGCCGCCCACCGTCGCGAGGCATTCGAATCCGAACTGCGGCGGGCGGGCGTGGACGAACTGCCAATCAATACCCAGGCAGATTACGTCGCCGAACTGCGACGATTCTTTCGGATGCGGGAGCGAAGATTTCGATGAGCGACGCGAAGAATCGGCCCGATTTGACTCTGGGCGAACCACCCGGTCGCCTGCGACGCGCCGACGGTGGCGTCTCGCGAACTTGGCTGGGTCTGATCCTCGTGCTGCAGGCGGCCATCGCGATCATGCTGGGCTGGAATCTGGCGCGACGCGGCGATCCGGTCGGCGGATCGCCAAGCGAATCGGCGGCGACGCCCGCGAGCGCCCAGCGCGAGCTGGCGCACGAATTGGAAAACCGCAGTCTGTACGCTCAGGCTGCCTATGCGTGGGAAGAGTACCTGCGCGCGGCGCCGCAAGCCGGCGATCGGGCGGAGGTCTGGTTCCGCGTGGGCCGCTTGTTCATGCAGGCCGAACAGTTCGAACAGGCCGCCGCGGCATTGTTGCGCTGCGAGCAAGCGGGCCAGAACGATCCGGCGTGGCGACGCAAAGTCGGCCCCGAGCTGGTGACGTGTCTCCGCCGGCTGGGGCTGTCCGGCGAGGTCGGCCGCGAGCTATCGCGGCGCGTCGAGGCCGGCGCGGGCGATGTCCAGCGCGGGCGCGTCCTCGCGACGCTCGCTGGCGAGCCGCTGACCGAGGCCGACCTGGACCGGATGATCGAGCAGCGCGTCGACCAGATGCTGGCGATGCCGGGCGCGGAAGGAACCGAGGGGGCGCGTCAGCGGCTGCTGGACGAGTTCGCACAGCCCGAGACGCGGCGACGCCTGTTCGAGCAACTGCTGCAGACCGAGCTGTTTACGCGCCGGGCGCGCGAGCTGGGGTTGGACCGCGATCCACAATACATCGCGGCTCGGCGCGCTGTCGCCGACGACCTGCTGGCCGCTCGCTTTCAGGCGCGCGAGCTGGCCAAGATCCAACCGACCGACGTCGATCTGGAGGCCTTCTACAAGCTGGACGCAGACCGCTACCGCGAACCGGAGACCGCGCACGTGAGGATCGGCGCGCTGCAGCCGGACGAGCAGCCTGCGACCGTGCTCGAGGGCATTCATTCGGCGGACGACTTTCGCCGCTGGCTGCAATCTCGACCGGACGCGAAGGACAAGGGGAAAGAGGGGAAAGAGGAACCATCGATCGCGCTCGTGCGCGGGCGGCCGGCCCCACGCCTGGGCAACGTCGACGCCTTGTTTGCGCTGGACGTCGGAGCGTGGACCAAAGAACCGATCGAGCACGATGGGCAGCGATTCTTGGTGTTGATCGAGGATAAATCGCCGCCGCGGACGCCGCCGTTGGCCGAGATTCGCGAGCGCGTTCGCGAGGATTATGTCGCTCGTAAACGAGCCGAGCTGTCGCAGCGTCTGGCGGACGATCTGATGCAGCGATACCAGGTGAAACTCGAGCGCTGGGACGCGGATAAACAGGCAGGTGGAGCGGATGGCAACGAGCAATGAGACACGTCGCCGTTGGCTCGGCCGGCTCGGTCGGCTCGATCTGCTCGGTCGGCTCGATCTGCTCGGTCGGCTCGATCTGCTCGGTCGGCTCGACCGGCTCGACCGGCTCGACCGGCTCGACCGGCTCGA
>JAVYAJ010000019.1:0-5977 GCA_032229885.1 Candidatus Anammoximicrobium sp.
ACCGTATCGCCGCGGCCCGGATGAATATGGCCTTCGGCCAAAAGAGGCACACGCGCGGCGCCAGCCCTGGGGCGTTGCCCCAGGCTACGGTGATCGAAGGCCTTCGGCCAAACAGATTCTCGGGTTGCGGGCGCTAGCCCGCGTTGGGTTAGCATCGCTCGAGAAACAACTGTCGCACTTTGCACCGCATCGCCCTGATTACTCACCAGGCAGGCGCAGCATATCGGACAAGTATTCCTCGAACGATGCTTAGCCGTGACGTCACACCAAGCCGCCCGCTCGGAGGGAAGCCAACGCAGCAACGGAGAGCCACGCGCTACGCGTGGCCGCAACCCGATGGCGATGCGCCTTATCATCAGGCGAGTTCGGCCAGCACTTGATCGACCGCCGCTTCGTAGGCGCTTCCGTCCGCGGCCAGCAGCGTTTCATCCGCCGAATCCCAGGCCGATTCGCCTTCGCCTCCCGCGGCCGCCAGGTACATCGGCAGGCCGAAATCGTCCGCTTCGCCCGAGATCCGCGTGACCCAGCTACCGGCCCTGAATACGCTGCGAATCGCGTCGTTGTTTGCATCGATTTGCCGGATCATCCCGATCCGCGTGTCGGTCAACGAGAGCTTGCCGCCCTGGACCGACGAATCGAAATTGTGCGATCCGGGCGAGGTCTCGCGGCCCGGGACGTAGCCTTCCCATCCGCCAGCGTTGATGAACCAAGTGACGTTGCCCAATGCGTCGGAGCCGAACAGCAGGCCGTTGCCGGTTCGATTGGAATGGACCAGGTCGTACAGCCCCAGAGGCGCAACGAGGTCGGCTCGGAACCCGATCTCGCCAAAGTTGTTGCCCGTGCCGTAAATGCCGTCGCCCAGGCCAAACAACGGGAGGACGATGCTGATCTGATCGTTGGCGACCAGCGTGCCGCCTTGGTCGCCGACCGTGTCTTTGCCGTCGATCAGCGCCGCCGGCTGATGCTCTCGCAAGACATACCGCGTTCCTTCTTGACTCGGCATCACTCGCGCGAACTGATACCGACCCGTCGAATCGGTCCACGCCGTCAAGTTCACCGCATTGCCCTGCACATCGGTGCCCGTCAACGTCACCCGCACGCCGCCGACTCCCAATTCGGTGGGATCTTTGACACCATTGTCGTTGGCGTCCAGATAGACGTACCCCGAGATATCGCTGGGGACAAAATCGACGACCACCAGGTAGACCTTTGCCGAATCGGTCAGGCCCGATTCGTCCGGTCGATCGCTGATCGTATACTCGATCTCGACCTCGCCGGTAAAGCCAACCAGCGGAGTGTACAGCAGTTGGTCGCCGTGAATCACAACCGTCCCGCTGGTCGCCGTGGCCTGGACGATCCGCAGCGTCTCGCCCACATCCGGCCCCGTGTTGTCGTTGGCCAGCACGTCGAACGGGTTGTCCGCGCTGTTCCACAGAACCATGAACCGGTCGCTGGGGCTGCCATCGTCGTTGGCCACCGGCGGATCGTTCACGGGCGTGACCGTGATCGCCAGCGTGTCGGTATCGGTCTGCGGTCCACCCGTGCCGGTGGCGCCGCGGTCGTCCGTATGGATCACGAGCTGGGCTGGTCCGTTGTAGTCCGCGGCGGGGCGATAAATTAGGCCATCGAGCGCCGCATTGATGCTGGTGATTGGGCCCACCAACGTCACCGACCCCGAGCCCGCGCCGGTCGCGACGACGTTGGGATTGACCACGGGATGCAGCGTGCCATGGGTGGCCGTCAGCACCACTTCGACCGGGCTCATTCCCGCATCGGGATCCGTAACCCGCAAATTGCCGTGGAAAACCAGATCCGTGTCCTCGGCGACCGCGACGGGGCCGGCGGGCAGGATGTTCACCGGCGGATCATTGATCCCGCTGACCACGACCTGCACCGTGGCATTGGGCGCTGCCGCGTCGCCATCGGTGGCGGTGATCGTCAAGGTTGGCAAGCCTTCGTAGCCGGCCGTTGGCACATACGTCAGGGCCTGCAACGCCGCGTTCAACCCGGCGATCGGCCCCTGCAGCGTCAGCGCCACCGTATGGTTGCCCGTAATGGTGACGCCTGCGGCCGCGCCCGCGCTGAGTACGCCGGGCGTGTTGCCGGGATCGGCGAGCGTCAGGGTGACGGTGAGCTCGGGGCTGTCGACGTCCGCGACCGAAACCTCGTTTGCCGTCCCCGCTTGGAACACCAAATTTTGGTCCTGCATCGTTGCCGCTTGCGCGGGGGCCTTGATCGTGGGCGCGTCGTTCACGGCCATGATGGTCAGCGCCACCGTGCCCTGGCCGGTCAATGCGCCGCCGCTGCCGGTGTGCCCCAGATCATCGACCACCACCGTCAACTGATCCGCCCCAAAATAATCCGCGGCCGGTGTATACACCAAACCGGCCAACGCTGCGTTCACGGCCGCGACCAAGCCGGTGATCTTCAGCGCGGCCGTGCCCGCCCCATCGAGCGTCACCGAGCCGCTCGGCGCGGCCAACGTCCCATGCCCCGCCGTGATGGTCACTCGCAGGCCGCCGCCGGCGTCCGCATCGACGTCGCTGACCTGGATCGTATTCGCCCCGTCGTTCACGGCCACGGCCGTGTCCTCGTTGGTCGTGAGGCTGGTGAACGGGATTGTCAACTCCGGCGCATCGTTCACCGGCGTGACGGTGATCGCCACGGCACCGGTGTGTGGTCCGTCGCCGGCCGGGATCGCCGTGATCTGGTAGGTGAACGAATCGGCCCCAAAATAATCCGGGGCCGGCGTATAATAGACCAGCGTGCCGTCGGTGCTCACCGTGCCATGCGCGGTGGCCACGGTATCGCCGGGCGCAACGTCCGTACCGTTGAGCTGGGTGATCGTGATGCTGCCATCCATGCTCGGAATGTCGTTATTCAATACGTCGATCTCGTTGTCGCTGCTGTCCTCGGCAACGGTGGCGGAATCGTTGGCGGCAAACGGTTGTCGAGGCGGGACCACACTCAGCACCACCGTGCTGTTGTCGGTCAACGCCCCCCCCGCTCCGACGTTGCCCTGGTCGTCGGTCAGCATCGTCAGCGTCACTTCGCCGACGAAACCGGGCGTCGCTTGCGGCGGCGCGTTGTAGGTGACCACGCTCAGCGCATCGTTCACCTGCGACACGGTCCCAGCGATCCGCACCGTGGTCGCGTCTGGCGTCGTGATCGTGGCTCCGCCGCCCTGTTTGACCGACAGCGTGCCCGCGCCGACCGACAGCGTGGTCACGATGTTCACGTTGCCATCGGGATCCCTGGTGGAAAGCTGGTTTCCGTTGGCCGCCGAAAAGACGAACGGCGCATTGTTCGCCACGGTTTGCGGGCCCGGCACGGTGTTCACCGGCGCATCGTTCACCGCGGCCACCGTGACCGTAAACGTTCGAGAAACCGAGGCGTTGTCGCCCGCGGTCGCCAAGTTGCCATCCAAGCCGCCATCGGTCACCGTGACGACGATCGTGGCAGTTCCGTTTTGGTTGGGGGCCGGAGTGAAGCGAAGCTGGCCGGTGGCGTTGGGCGAGGTGTAGTCCACCGTGACGTCCGGGAGCAGGATCGAGTTCGAATTGGTGAAGGTCACCTCCAACGGCTGAGATTCGCCGCCGCCGGCCGAAATGCCGCTCAGGTGGACCGTCTGCTCGCCAGCGTCCTCGTTGATCGTCAGATTCGGGATCGCCGCCAAAGTCGGCGGGTCGTTCACGGGCGTAACATCGACCGTTACCGTGCCTGTCCCGGTGTTGGGGGTTGGCGTCCGGGCATCCCGCGCCTGATACGTGAAGGTGGCCCGACCGTTGAAATCCTGAGCCGGCACGAACCGAACCTTGCCCGCTTCGATGCTGACCGTGCCCGCGCCGACCGGGCTGACGGCCCCTAAACCTCCGGCGACGAGCGTCAGCGGCGCGACGCCGCCCGCGCTCGGATTGACGCTGTCGTTGGCCAGGACGTCGATGGTGATCGGGGTGTCTTCCAGCGTCGTCCGCGCGTCGTTGACCACGGTGATCGGCGCGACGATCATCAACGGCGCGGGATCGATGAAGCCGATGTTCGCGGGGTCCACCTCCGTTCTGTTCTCGCCGCCTCCGGGGAGAGAAAACACGAGCGTTTGGCTGCGATCGGCGGGATTGCCCGAGATCTGCACCGTTCCCGCGCCGACCGCCCGCACATCCACCGAGAACAGCAAATACTCTTTGCGAGCGCTGTATTGCGGCGGACTGTTCAAGCTGAAACGATTGAGAAATGCACCGACCTCGCCGAGCTGCCGGCTGCCCGCGGGCTGGCCTAGTTCCGGTCCCTCGTCGACGGCCGCGGGACCATTCTCGTAAGGGTCATAGAACGTGAACGAGCTGCGAAACAGAGCTGCTTCCTGACTCGGCGTCGCGGGATCCACCGGGATGTAATTATCGACGATGACCGGCTGCGGAACAAAGTCTAAGAATTCGGTTCGATCGCCATTTCCATTCTCGTCGTTCACATCCTGGTACGACCCGAACAAGTCTGTACCCTGCACCGTCAGCGCCGGGACGTCTCGTTCACCCAGCGCGCCCTTGAAACGAATGAAGTACCGCCCATCAAAATCGCTGCCCTGCATGACCGTCACGTCGACGTTGCCTACACCGATGTTCGGCAGGGCCTCCAACGCATTCTTGATTGCCAAGGCGTCCTCGCGGGGCGACGCAAAGTAGTCGATCGCGGTCGTCTGTTGACCATTGAACCCCAGACGAATCGTGCCCGTTCCCCAGGCGTCGCCCGGGTGCAAAGCATCCATTCGCAATTCCTGAGTCTCGCCATACCGAAGGTCGGTCAAGTTGGCGTTGGTCATCAGGACGTCCATATACGCGGCAAACACGCCCGTAGGATTTCCGAACGAAGTGCTGCCCCCTTGCAGCCGCGCGTCTTGAACATGCGCTCGGATTTGGAACGTCTGGCCCACGTTGATTTGATTGCCCGGCAACGGATTGCCGCTGGGATCCGTGAGCTCCAGGCGAAACCGAACGACGTCGCTGGGGGCAATCTCGCCCTCGCCGCGATTGACCGTGTTGATCACCCGCAATACGTCGACGGCCGACAACGCTCCGTCGCCCGAAACGTCAACATAATGCGGTACGTCGGCCTGAGCCGGCAGCGACTCGGGCGCGGCCGACAGGTCGGTGTTGCCGTTCCGATTCAGCGAGTTGATCAGAATCACCGCATCCAGGGCATTGACCTTGAGATCGTTGTTCACGTCCTCGGGCCAAAATCCGTTGTGGAACGGGTTTGCGCTCAGCATCGCGCGATCTTCTAACCGCTCGGCATACAACCAGCGTCGCTGCATCCGAACATGACGACTGTCTGCCCTGTGTCGCTCGCGGCGAGCGGACGAACTGCGACGTGCCTGAAACATAGCTTGTGTCCCGCGATCAAAATGATTGGAAGGCCAGCGATTCAAAACGTAACGCAACCACACGAAAATGTAGATTATGGACGCCGAAAAAACGAAAAAGTTCCTACGAATCCTTTGTTCGGCGTAAACGACCCGAGAACGATCGTTAACATTTCGTGGGCCGCAAAATATTTTGCATGTCGCCAGGTTCGCGCATTCTACTCTCGTTTCCCATCATACGTATTGTGATCGGTGATTCGATACGGAAAGTCAAGTCGGCTTGCGTGGGGACGTGTTGATTTTCGCCAGCCGCCGCGGCGCGATCCACAACTCTTGGTTTTTCGCGACAAGCCTCATAATCGCTAGAGTCTTAGTTCGTATCATGCGCGCACGATGCGCGCATCCTGGGCATTGGTCTGTACGGCACACTTTAGGGTTACCGGCACTAACCCGCGTTAAGTGAAATAGGCATTGGGTGACTGTTGCGCAGCGCAGACGACAGGAAGCGTGTTGGCCGAAGGCCAACATCAACGTAGCCTGGGGCAACGCCCCAGGAGTCAGAGATGATAACAACCGTGTTGGCCGAAGGCCAACATCAACGTGTCACCGCGGCCCGGATGAATA
>JAVYAJ010000020.1:0-8378 GCA_032229885.1 Candidatus Anammoximicrobium sp.
AAAAGAGGCACACGCGCGGCGCCAGCCCTGGGGCGTTGCCCCAGGCTACGGTGAGCGGAGGCCTTCGGCCAAACAGATTCTTGGGTTGCGGGCACTAGCCCGCATTAGGCATGTTCGAATACGCAGACAGGCTCGTAGGGGCCACCCGGGCGCTGCGATAGTCTTTTTCCGTGGTTGGGCGATGATCGATGATGCTATCTGCGCTCAAACGCACAACGGTTGAAACGGTCGTAGTTTAAGGAATTGACCGCGCCACTCGTCGCCTAAAGACTGGGCAAACATGTTATCAGCTCTCCGCGAATTGCGTCTTTTAACTAATCGGAAAATGTGGTGAATTTCAATTAACCTGAAAACTCGCGCGAACCGATACTATCGCCAGAATCCGCCCAATCTCTTGCTTTGCAGGAACATGCTATGTCTCGGTTTCGCCTGACCGTCTGTATCGTCTCGCTGTTCTTTGTCGGCTGCCTTGTCGCGGCCTTCGTCCAGGCACAAGATGGAGCGGGGCTCTGGTCGGCAGCCAAAGGTGCCCGCGGCGAGGGGCGATCGCGAAACCAACCGGTTGTCGAACAGTACCGTTCGGCGGGACACGACGTCGCCGCGGCCTATGCCACGAGCGAGCAGTCGGCGGCGCGGGACCAAGGGGCGGTCGCGCTGACCGCTCATCAGGCCGAGCAAGCGAGCGGCGGCGACACCGCGACCGGAGCGTTACGATCGGTGTTGAAGCGAAACGCGCCTGCAGCCTCAACGACACCACCAGCCCCGCGCTCTTCGCCGACGGACGTCGACACCGCAAGCCCGGCGGCTCCGAGTTCACCAGCCGGGCCTCCGGCTGCGAGTCGTATCGATTCAGAACCCGCTTCGGCCCCGCCGGTCGCCGCGCCTCGTGCGGAGACTCGCGACGCCGACGCGCCGCCGGAGCATCACGCGTCGTCCCGCCGCACCCAGCGAGCGCCGAGCCTCGGCGCGAGTCCGCCGAACGTGGCGTCCAAGCCGATCCCTACTCAGCGCGTCGACTCGGTGCAAGCCGCAGGCGGTCCGGCGTCGGGCGCAGCGCAGTCGCCGATGACATTGGCTAAGAGCGGCAGCCCTGCGCTGCGTGTCGAGCTAGTCGGTCCGGCGACCACGTCGGTCGGCGAAGAGGCGATTTTCAAGATCCAACTGCAGAATCAAGGCGAAGCGGAGGCCGTGGGCGCCGTCGTGCGAATCGCGCTGCCCGCCGGTGTCCAGGTCGTTTCAGCTCAGGCCGCGACGGGCGACGCGCGTCCACAGCAGGACGGCAGCAGCGGGACGATCGTCTGGAACCTGGAACGCCTACAAGCCCAGGCTGCGAGCATGTTGACGTTGACGCTCGTCCCGACGACGATCCAGCCGATCGAAATGAACGTCGATTGGTCCGTCCAGCCGTCGCGCGTGGTGGCGCGGATCGACGTCAAACAGCCCATGCTCGAGCTGGCTCTGAACGGTCCCACAGAGATGGTGTACGGCGACACCAAGGTCTTTTCGATCGTTCTCGCGAACCCCGGAACGGGCGACGCCAAGAACGTAGACGTGAGTGTGATGCTCGATTCGAGCACTTCCGACACGCTGCACGTGGGCACGATCGCCGCGGGGACCAGCAAGTCGCTGGACTTTGAGGTTACGGCGCGCCAAACCGGTGGCACGCAGATCGTGGCGACCGCCAGCGGCAACGGCAATTTGAAGCAACAGGTTATGCACCGCATCGCCGTGCAACGCGCCGAGCTGCAGGTCGACGCCAGCGGTCCGCAAATGGAGTTCGCCGGCGCCGTCGCCAGCTATGGCGTGCGGGTTGCCAACACGGGCAACGCCACAGCGCGGAACGTCCAACTCGTGGTGCGAGTCCCGCAAGGCGCCCGTTATCTGCAGGGCGTGGGGAACGTCCGCCACGAGAACGGCGAAACCATCTGGCAGTTGGGCGATTTGCCGCCGGCTACGGAACGCGTGATCGGTTTCGACTGCGAAATGACGATGGACGGAGAGCTAACCTTCCAGGTCGCCGCTCGAGGCGACGGAGGACTGGAAACGGGCGACGAACTGACGACTCGCGTCGAAGCGCTGGCGGATCTCAAGCTCAGCGTCAACGATCCCCAGGGCCCGATCCCGGTCGGCCAGGAAGTGGTGTACGAGATCAACGTCGTGAATCGAGGAACCAAAGCGGCCACCCAGGTGCAAGTGATCGGTCAATTCTCGGAAGGCATCGAGCCGCTTGGCACGGATGGGATGCCGGGTGAAATCCAGACCGGTCAGGTGGTGTTCCAGCCGATCGCCCGGATCAATCCGAAGGAGACGGTCAAGCTGCGAGTCAAGGCGAAAGCCTTGACTGCGGGAAACCACGTCTTTCGCGCTGCCGTGCAGTCCACGGATCCGGAGACGCGGTTGGTCGCCGAGGAAAACACGCTGTTCTACGGCGACGGCGCGACAGCCACCGGCCAGACGCCCGCGACCCGTGCGTCCGCCGACCACAACGCACAGACGCCAAGCGTGGGACAGCGGTCCGTCGCGGATTCGGTCTATCGACGCTAAAGCTTCGACGTCCAGGCCGATTAATCTACGGGCGCCAAGGGTCGCGTGGAAAACAACTTCGGTTTTTCAGACAAGTGGCTCTCTAACGAGCAAGGCGCACTGGATATTAACCCGCGGCGTCAGCAAGGGACTGAGCTATGCCTGCGGGAACCAACAAGGCGGATGCAAGCCCGAATCCCGTCGCAACGAACGCTGGCGATGCAAGCCGCGCCGAGCGAGTCCCTCGCTGACGCTTCGGGCTACGATCGATTCGCGGTTGCCTGGCAGCGGAATCTCTCGATGCATCCAGGCGACCATTGGACGCCATCGCTCCCATGGCTCGTGAATGAATCAACCCGAAATAGTCCGAAGTCGTTTCTCGTGTGATTCAAAGCGGGCGTTCGGAACCGTTGCCCTTGCGCCCGCACGCCCGACCAAACCCGGCCGATCACCGCGCTCGGCCGCCCGCGGTCTTTTCGGTGTTCACCGTTTCCGTTCGCTGCTTCTGCTCACCATTTCTGGCTGACGGTGGTGGGGCCGTCAGCGCGATTCTCCAAGGCTTTGCCGCGGAAGGCTGCCCTGCCGCGCCGTGGCAGCGAGATCCGCGTGCCCTTGGGTCGAACTTGGACCACGCCCGCCTTGCCGCGCACCTCGAGACCTTCGCCGGAGAACTGGAACGCCTCGAGGCCCAGCCAGACATAGTCCGTCCCGTACGAGCTGGCGATGCGGACGACCCGGCCGCCCGGCAGCACGGTGAACGTGGGCGTCGGCTGGTCCTTCATCACCGGGTACAGCACGACGGTGATCGGTTGGTCGGGCGTCATCTTCCACTGCAGGCTGCGCTGGGTGGTCTCCATGGTGTCAAAGCCACTGGCCAGCGTGCGCCGCGTGATCTGCTGGCTGGTGGGTTTCGCCTCGGGGCCTTCGACGAGGAACACGACGAGATCCGCGTCAAAGCGGCCCTTGGCGCGGGTGGGATTGGCGCTCAGGTCCAAGGCGTCGTCCGTGGCGATCCACACCCGCCAATCGGCTTCGCGGCCGGACAGGACGCTGTCGCGAACCACGAAATAGTTGGGACCCAGCGGATCGTCGTCCTTGGCGAACAACAGTTGTCGATGCCAGCCTGCCCGTTCGCCGCGCAGATAATCGGCTGCTCCCGCCGCGAACTCGCGGATTTGGCCCTCGTTGCCCAGATCCTCGGGAAATCCGTCGTCCACGCGACTGTGGTCCGCGGCCGGTGCTCGACCATAGTAGGCAAAGTCCTCGCACAAGGGTTGGCCCTTGCCCCACAGGATGAACGAGCCTTCGTCATAATCGTAATGTTGGTGCATCCGCCCTTGGATATAGTGTAGATACGTCTCGTGCTCGCTCGGGAAATGGGCTCGGAACACGGCCCCCGTATCCGGGAACAGCTCGCTGCCCCACGACGGCGCAGCCGCGGGGAGCGACTCGTCCAACAGCACGGGGGCGTAGCCCTGCAGGCCCGGGTACGCGCCGCCGATGCCCGGCGAGCGGGGTTTGCCCTGTGCCAGCCACATCCACTGCATGTTGCGGGCGTAGGCGGGGTCGCGCTCGCGCCAGATCCACGCCGCCCAGCCCGGCAAGCAGGTCCGCTCGCCCAGATACGTGTTGCCGATCTCCGGCATGTGCCGATCGCCTTGGAGTCGCGGATCGGGCGGCGTGGAGATCTTCGCCACCCAGGCCAGCGCGCTTTTGAGTTTCGGATGATAGGCCCATTCGACGTCGCTGAAGTTCGTGCCGCGTACCGCGAGCGCTAGCGCGACCAGCGAATCGGCGCTGGCGGTCATATAGTGCGGCGCCTCGAGCCAGCCGCCGTTGGCGTCGCACCAGTTCTCCAGTTCGTTGCGGACCTCGTCGATCGCGATCTGGGCCCACGCCTGGGCCTGGGGGTGCCGGGCGATACAGCACGTCACCAGGCCCAGCATTCCGCGGGCCATGGTGGTCATGTTCGGGTTCGCCTTGTAGCCGCGCTCGGGCGAATGGAACGTGGGGCTGGCCAGCGTATAACCGAGGAAGGCCAACTGGGCCCGCAGGCGAGCCTGCTCGGGCGGGGGGAGGATGCCGGGCGACAGGGCCAAATCGCTCAGGATCGCCGACCACATGATCGGGCCGGTCCGCTGGTGCGGCCAGCAGCCCTGGTTGCGATGTTGATTCTGTTCCACGAACCCATCCACAGCCCCCTGCACCAATTCCACGGCCTTTTTCGCGATGGTCCGGCCCAGCTCGACATCGCCGGTAGCCAGGAAATAGGTGACATGATCGTCCATCCCATACGGGAACACGGCGGTGGCCCGCAGCTTCGCCAGTCGCTCGGGATCGACCTTAAAGCCCCGTTTAAACCGCTCGAGCTCGGCCGGCGTCAGGAACAAGCCCGGGTGGCGGGCGCCGCTGTCGTTCCAAGCCAATACGTAGTCCTTCACATCGTCCAGACGCACGTCGCCGTGCCGGATCAGGTGCTGCTGGGGCAGCGGGGCGACGCGCATTTCGTCGGTGGGCAGAGACGCGGATTTCTTCGGCGTCGCCACCAACCAGCGGCGGCGGAAACCCTGGAGCTGGAAGTTGGCCGTCGGCGCGGCCTTGGTGATCGGCACGCCCGTGTCCCACGTAGTGCGCCCGGGTTCGGCCCACGCGCCCGGATCCCGGCAACCGATCATCAGCAAATCCTCGCCCGACGCCTCGCACAGCGCCATCCAATTTGCCTCGGGCGTTTGATTCCACCAGGCCGGCCAGGCTTTGAGCCAGAACGCAGTGTCGCCGGCAATGGCGGCGATCTTGGTCAATTGGCACCGATTAGCATTATCGCGATAGAAGATCTCACTCGGATTCCACCCCTTGGCCAACGACAACTGGTACTCGGAGCCCTCCGGCAGCAGGAACTCCTCGTCGATCAAGGCCACGGGCTCGCCGGCGGGAACGCGGACGCGGATCCGCCAGTAATGGAAGTTGGGGAACTCGTAGCTCACCAATGCCTCGGCGAACACCGGTCCGCGCGCCAGCACCTGGATGCGGTGGCTGGACGGGCGCAGCGGCGATTCGAGCCGCCCACCCGCGACCCAGCGCCCAGTCGCCAAGCGGATGCCCGCCACGGGTCCGTCGGCCGCGACCGCCCCGCCCGCCAAACGGATCCCGGTCTGACGGTTTTCGAGCGTCGCGCCGCCAGCGTTTTCCGCTACGCGCAGATCCGTATCGCGGTTCGGCGTGCCCGGCGCCAAGCGATACGAGGCCTTGCCAAAGGCTGGCACGCTGGCGAAGAAGGCCACCGATTTTTTCCCCGCAGGCGCGAGCTCGGCGGGCACCCACTGATGGGCAACGGGCTTGTCGTCGGGATCCAGCAGGACCAGATCGTCGCGTTCGAACACTTTGTCAGCCACCGGATAGAACACGAGTTCGTGTTCCCATTGGCGGTTCAGTTGGTCGGTCAGCGTGAACGTGGCAATGGGCTGGTCGGCCGCCGAGCCGCTTGTCGCTGCGATGCCGAACACCAAGGTGGCCAAGGCTAGGCTCAACACAGGCGACGCGCCGCGCAGCGTCCTCCGGTGCGCGCTATCCGTCGGCAAGCGCGGGCGAGGCAAGCTCGGGCGGGTTCGCGGCGGTCGTCGTCCGGCCAAACGTAAACAGACGAGCACGCCCCCAGCCCAGCGGGCGAGAGCATCTATGATTTTCCTCCGTATCATGCTTCGTTGACCTTTCGGAATAGAGCAAACGCCGCAGCCGCGGCGGCTGGTTTCGGGCACTACGGGAGGCCATTGTCAGACGGGCGACAGCCGTGGGCAAGCAGGGACCGCATTCGCCCGCCGAGGCACACGGGCGATGCGCGGCTGGATGCTGCGTCCACATGCGGCGGGTGTCGGGCTGCACTCACTGACACCCGTCCTCTACAATTTATTGAGCCTCAGAGTCGGTCGGGGCCCAAAAACCCGGGGTTTTCGAAGGACAGAACGCTGAGGGCGGCACAACCTGGCGCCACGATCGAGCCCTTATGTAGGCGGACGGCTGAACACACGCCGGAGTTGTGTGATATCCTCATGGTCGCACTAACGAGGCTAACGAAGAAGCCGCCATGTTCTTCCCCCAGAAACGCTCCGGCAACCGTGTGTACCTGCAGATCGTCGAAAACCAGTGGATCAACGGGCGAAGCCGGCAACGTGTCATCGCTAGCGTGGGACGGTTGGACCAACTCGAGCAGAGCCGACAGCTCGAGGGCTTGCTCGAATCGAGAGCCAAGTTCGCCGAAGCGGCCATGGTCGTTACCGCGCACCGGGAAGGCCGAAGAGCGGTTCGACGGCAAGTGGGTTTTGCAAACGGACCGGACCGACCTGACGGCCGAAGAGGTGGCGCTCCAGTACAAGCAACTTTGGAGAGTGGAGGGAATGCTTCGGACGGTGAAGACGCGGCTGGAGACGCGGCCCGTCTTCCACAAGCGTGATGAGACGATTCGCGGGCACGTGTTCTGCAGCTTTCGGCGTTGCTGTTGCGTAAGGAACTGCAAGGCCGATTAGCGGCCCAGGGGGAGAAGCTCCAGTGGGCGGCGATGCTTAGCGACTTGGCGGCCCTACAGTACACTGAGGTGCAGAGCCTGGGGAAGCGGTTTCTGCTGCTCAGCGACCTTGAGGAGACGTGCGCCGCCGTGTTTCGGTCCGTGGGCGTGGCGATCCCGCCCCGCGTCCAACGCATTCCGCAGGACAATCCACCAGCGCCGGCCGTGTAGGGCGTGGGCATAGCCATTCGGTTCCACATCGAGCGAAGCTACCACCCCCCAATGAAAGCCCGCGCATGGTGCCGCGCCGGAACTCCGTCGTCGCAAACCCTTGCCAGGACAGGAGATCCGAAAAATGACTGTATAAGATGAGCCTTACTCGTGCCGACTGCCGAACGCGATCATCGCGATCCGGCTGGACATCGCGACCTGGGTTTGCATCCGTTTTTAGCGCACCGGTGGTGAGACGTGACAAGCACCGGCGCGTCGATGGGCTGCCAATCGCTGAAAGCTGCAAAAAAACGCGCTCGGATGGCCCCGTTTACCGGTCAAGGACTCGAAAAACAGACGCTCTGGGCAAAATTCTCTTGCTCGGGGTGACCAAACGTGTCACGTAGGCTGCGAGAATACGAGCTGGAACGGATTGGCGGGCGGTCTTTTTGCCCTTCACCACAACTGACGCATTCTCGCGGCAAGGAGGTACGGGGACGCGACGCGGACACCAGGAGACCAAGCCATGCCGCGGCTAACCGAGCTGAAAGACGTGTTGTTTCCCGTCGAGGAACGTCCGGTTTTCGTGACCATTGGCGATCCGCCCGGAGAACGGTGGGTTGCGGCGCCGGAGAAGAAGGCCATCGTCAACCGCGCCAGCGGGCGCGTGGTTGGCATCGTCAGTCGAGGCTACCGGCTGGTCAGCAACCAGGAGGCACTGGACTGGGCGTTTCAGTGCTGCCGCACGGTTTTTCCCGAAACCCAAGCCGGCGAATGGCAGGCGAACCATATCGATGCTCCGGGGACGGGCGGCCATTGCTTCATCGACCTGGTCCACAACTCGACGGCGCTGGATTTCTGTTTCGTACCCGCCGAGGATCGGCCGGATGCGTTCGGCCCGTTCATTCGCGTGGTGAACAGCTACAACGGCTTGCGGGCGTTGGCGTTCGACATCGGGTTCTACCGCAAGGTTTGCAGGAACGGCATGATCATCCCCGACTCGATCATCCGTTTCAAGTTCAGAACTCCTGACATTGCCCCGTTTCTCCATGGTTTTTGGGCTGCCGGCCCCCAAGATCGTCCAGAAATAATGAGCGATTGCCGGGAATAAACGTCACTTCCTTCGGATCTATAGGATAGGCGGGAG
>JAVYAJ010000021.1:0-15810 GCA_032229885.1 Candidatus Anammoximicrobium sp.
AACGGGCGGCCTCACAGGCGCCCGTCTGCCGCCGACGCTCGCCGCGGAATCGTCGACATCAGGCAACACAGGAGAAGCGGCAAACCATGTCCGCGCGACAGACGAATGGGCATTCGCCAGTGCCCGCACCAGCCAACGGAAATGGTGCTGACGCCGGTGCTGCCTCCAATCTTCAGCGATGGCACCGCATCCAAACCGTACGCCGCCAGCAAGGGATGTCGCTACGTACGGTCGCACGTCGCCTGGGATCGAACATCCGCAGTCTGCGGGCCCAGGAAGACGAAGCGGCCGACTTGCGTTTAAGCGATCTGTACCGTTGGCAAGCCGCCCTGGACGTGCCTTTGGAAGAACTGTTGGTCGAGTGCGAACGCCCGTTGTCGCGGCCGGTCCTTGAACGGGCAAAGATGGTTCGCGTCATGAAGACGGCGACTGCGATCGCGGAATCAGCGCCCAACTCGCAGATTGCCAGGCTAGGCCGGCGATTGGTGGAACAACTGGTGGGCCTGATGCCGGAATTGAAAGATGTTTCGCCCTGGAATTCTGTGGGCCAACGACGCACGGCGGATGAGCTGGGACAGGTCTTCTGGCGACGCATTTCAGAAGCCTGTTTCGACGCCGCCAATTCGGATTGCGACGAGTGACCGCTGGCGGCGATCATCCCGTCACCCATCGCGGCGCCACGCGTCGGTTCGCTTTCTCTCGGCCCCGAACACCTTGTGCTGCGCCGGGCTCGCCGCCGTGCGCCGGTTCAGGCTTTTGCCGAAATCCGCCGCTGGCTCCAGACGTCGCCAGTATAGGCGGCATCGAACCCCAGCAGGGCAGCTTCGTCCGCCAGCCGCACCTCCTCCCGCTGATGGCTGGCTCGC
This sequence comes from Candidatus Anammoximicrobium sp., assembly GCA_032229885.1. Taxonomy (GTDB): domain Bacteria; phylum Planctomycetota; class Planctomycetia; order Pirellulales; family Pirellulaceae; genus Anammoximicrobium. Next base: position 867 of record JAVYAJ010000021.1, read on the forward strand.
CACAATGCAGCCGACAACTGATACGTGATTCGGGCGAACGCCGGGTTCGGGTAGACGCCCGACATCAGCTCGCCCCGTTTCACCGTGCGGCGCAAACGCACAAATGTTCGCAGCACGGACTCGTAGGAATCCTCGCGCGCATCGACCGTCTGTTCGACGCCGTCGAAGCACAGCCGCTTGTGCCCCTCCAAATAATCCACCTCGATGCACAGCGGGCGACCGTCGCCCACGCCGCGCAGCGTCCGGCGTTTGGTGAATTCGGCGCCGCGCTTAAAGTCCGTCAACCCGTCGATGTGGACCGACCCGAGCTCGACTGCGAAACGGCAACGTCCATCGACCGGGTGCGCGTATGCGTCGGGGTTCGGCGGCGCGTACGGATCGGACGTCGCGCGGATTCGAATGCCATCGTCCAGCACCGCGCCCACGCCCCCGTGAACATTCCCCAGAACGAACAGCACGAACGCCAGACAATGGACCGACTCTTGATACTGGATCGGGACCATGCGCTTGTAGTTCCGCGGTTTATCCGGCGCTTCGCGGTCCTTGGCTCGACAGACGGTGAACTCGGTCAGGCGCACATCACGATACGAGCGCAGCCGGTCGAGGATCCGGTGCGTCAACGGATCGTACAGTTCCGGAAAGTCGTACAGCATCAGCGCCGAGCCGGCCGTCGTCTGGGCGACGATCTGCGCGCACGCGTCCGGCGACTCGGGCAGGGCCATCGGCTTTTCGTTCAGGACTGAGACCGTCTCGCGCTGTGCGCGGTCGAGCAGGATCCGTTGGCCCGTGTGGCGGTGTTCGGGATGTGTCGCCAGATGAAACAGGTCCGCCGGCAATCGATAAAACTCGCCCTCGTCCCGCGCGCGCGCGAAGCGGTCAAACGCGACGTCGCCGGGCGCGCTGGCCGGGTCGTACACGGTCGTGGGTATCTGGCGGCGCACGGCTGCATCCAGGAATTTTCGACCGATGTACCCCCATGCGCCGGCGATGGCCAGTGATTCGGGCATGTCGTTCATCATCGCATCCTCGGCGTTCCTCTTCCCATCGTCGGAATGTACCACTGTGCCGCGCCGCGTTGACGCGGGCGTTTGGCAGGCGCCTTGTCTCGCCCTGGGCGGACGCTTTCGCGCCGCGGCGTCGCCCTGGGCGTCGTCGGTGGACCAAGCCCTGTTTTTCGATTACATTGTACCGGACTGGCCAGCGAATGCCTCGTGGGCCGCGGGGCTCGCCTTCGTTTCGGGCAGCTTGGAAGCGGCCTCCCTTCGTCGACCGAACTTCGACCGTCGAAGGCGTGCGTTTCCCGGTATGCGCCAAGGACATGCGAACGCGGCATCCTGCCGCGTAGCGTTGGCAACGTTTCCCGAGCGTACGGCGCAGGCGCGCCCCGCGCCCGCCGCCACGCATCGTCGCAGCCGAAAAAGGATGCGCGTCGCGCTCGGCCGCCTCGCGCCGAGCCTGGCCGGACTCGGCCGTTGTTCGCTCGAAACACACGACTGGCCGGGCTTCGGTTCGCGTTTGCCGCACACGCGATCGTATCCGACGGACCGCAATCACCCTGAGCGTGGTGAATGAGCGGACAACCGATTCACCAGCCGCGCCAAGTCGCCCGCCACCTGCCGTTCACGTGGCGCAACGCCGCAACGCTGTCCCAACAGCCCAAACGATGCCCAGAAAGGAAATCCGATGACACATTTTCCTGATCCGCGAGTCCGCGGGTGGTTCGGTTTGGCTGTGGCCTCGGCTTTGGCGTTGTGCGTGTGTGACGCCGGGCTGGGCGGTGAACAACTGGCGGATGCGCCGGCCGAACAAGCCGGATCCGCGAGTCCGTCAGCCGCGCCGGCCGACTCGTCGTCGTCTGGCGGCCCGTTGTCGGGCGGCTCGTTGTCGTCGGCCGATCCGGCCGTGTCGACGCCCGGGGGCGCGTCATGGGGGCCCGGTCTGACCGATCGCGAATTGGCGCTCGGGCGCTGGTTCTCGGAACTGACGTTCCGCCAGGATCGAACCGCGCAGCCATGGCCCGAATGGCACAGCGAGGGCCGACAGTTGGGCGTGACCAGTCTTCGCTATCAACTGGCTTTTGCCGGCTACGGCTGTGCGGCGATGGCCGCCCAGACGCCCGCGTATCGCGACTTGGTCGCCCGACAGTTGCGGGACTTGTGCGAGCGGATGATCGATCTGCGCGTCTGGGATTACGTTCCCGTCTACTGGAAATATGACGACGACCCGCCCGATCCATGCCTGTACGAGAACGTCATGTACACGGGGCATCTGACCCAGTTGATGTGCCTGTACGAACTGCTGAGCGGAGACAGGCGATACTCGCAGGCCGGCTGGGATTTCACATGGCACGATGGCCGACGCGTTCACTACGACCTGCGAAAGGCGATCGACCGCCTGCACGTCCAGGCCCAACAGAACACGGGGGGCGGAATCTGCTGCGAGCCGGGGCTGGTTTTTGCCACCTGCAACTCGCATAGCGCGGCGTCGTTCGTCCTGTTCGACACCCTGTATGGCACGCGGTATGCGGAGATCAACGCCAAGTGGTTCGACTGGCTGACCGACAAATTCCGCTTGCGGCAGCGCGAGGGCGGCGAGTTTCTGTCCGTGATGTACCATCAGCGCATGGGCCTGTTCGTGCCGCTGGGCGACGCGGGCGCCGACGCTTGGACGCTGGGCTGGGGATACCCGTGGTTTCCCACCGTCGAACTGGCGCGGAACGGTTGGGAGCACCTCGTCGCGCGGGCGCCGTGGAAACAGGCCGACGCCCAGACCGCGTTCGTCGGCAACAGCCTGCTGATGAATTGTGGCGGCGGCGGTTTTCAAGCGATCCGCAATTCGTTTATTCCCCTGATCGGCGTTCAAGTCGAAGGACGCGACAGCACCGTCGCGCAGCGGGTGCTCGGCTGGTTCGAGAACGCCTACGGTCGCCAAGCGGACCTCGATGGCGACGGCCACTGCGAATCCTATTACTACAGCGATGACGGGCTGCGGATCGCCACCACCGGGAATATCGCCGCGGCCTTGGCGACGGACCGCGATTCGTTGCGCCAGTTGTTCCGCACGCCGCGCACGTCGTTGTTCACCGAGCCCACGGTGGCTCGTGTCGACTATCCGAACGTGTACGTCCGCACCGCCGAGTACCGCGTCCCGACGCTCCGCTTTACGGTGCTCAAAGGCACGCCCGGATTCCGGGGCACGACGCAGATCGTCTGCGCGCACGTCTCGCCCGGGGCCCGCGTCCTACGGAACGGACTGCCGTTCACCGCCTGCTCGCAAACCGGTTCGACGCTGGTGATCCACACCGACGTCGACCGCGAGCACGTCTTCGAAGTGACGGCAGGCGAAGCGAGCTGACGCCGCGGCGCGAGGGTTGGCTCCGAGACGACATCTGGAATCAAGAGAACGGCCGCACACAAAGACGCCACCCAACATTGATGCGGCTCTTTGCGTGCGCACACTTGTCCCCCGCGTGCCCCCGCCATCTCGCGGCAATTGCGAGCCAAGTTCTGAGCACGGGCACACAACCGAGCTGGGTTGGCCCGTCATCCCACGAAGACGCGCATGGTTGTCAACGTGTTGCGAGAGCTGCTGGCCCGTGAACAACGCGCGTCAAAGCTGATACTGGGGAATCTTCATCAGCTCGCCGTCCTTCAGCGCCGACTGGTGCGACACGATGCCGGCCGCGGTCATGTTCAACGCCTTGGCCGCGTCGACCAACGGGCGGCGATTCTCGAGGATCGACATCACGAACTCGTGACCCAAGTAGCCGTGCGAACCGCCGTGCCCTCCGGGTTGGACGCCGGGCGGAAGCGGCGGCTTGGCGAGATTCGGCAGTTTCTTTTCCAGCCCCTGGTAGTCCGTCCCGATCATCGATCCGCGTTGGCCGCGGACTCGGCCGACCTCGCCGCCGAAGCCTGGGGTGTCCCAACTGACCGCCATTCGCGCCATCCCGCCTTCGCTGGTCCGCAGCGACGCGATCTCCGTGCCGAACGGATTTCGGTAGGCGTTGTTCTGCGGCTGCAACTCGTCGCGGACGCTGGGCATCCCCATGCACGAGACCTCGGTAAAGCTACCGCCGGTCGCGCCTGTGTAATAGGCGTTGGAGTGCGTCGGATACCATTGCGGAGGCATGCCGATCCGCCAGTCCTTATACGAGGCGATCACCGAGCAGGCGTAGTGATAGTACTCGCCCTCGCTGTACACCATTTTTCCGAAGCCGCCCGCGTCGTAGATCTGCCGCATCGCATAGAGATCGGCGTGGAAAAATGACGTCTCGAACATCATATAATTCAAGCCCGTCTGCTTGACGGCCTCGAGCAATCGATCGCCGTCTTCCAATCGCTCCCAAAACGCGGGCACCGCCGACGCCGCGTGTTTCCCGTGCCGCAGGACCTCGATGCAATGTCGGCTATGGCTGGGGGCGTCGGTGGCGACGAAAATGGCCTCGATCGAATCGTCCTTGACCATTTCTTCCAACGATGGGTAGGTCTTGTCGCACTTGCATTCCTTGGCCAACGCCTGGCATCGATCCGGAAATAGATCGCTGACAGCCACCACCTCGACGTTGGGGTGATGCTGTAACGAGAATTGCGGCCCAAAACGGCACACGCCATACCCGACGATCCCCATCCGGATCTTGCGCTCGGACACCGGCTTCCACGCCGCGGTCTGGGGGACCGCCTTCTCTTGTTCGAAGCCCTGGATCGGCGCCTCGCCCGCCTTCGTCGCGGCCGCCCAGCCCAAGGCTGTCGCGCCGAGGCCAGCCGTCGCCAGAAACGCACGTCGAGAGGTCGGTCCTTGCATATCGAATGCTCCTGGTCTGGAAGTGCCTACTGCGCGGGCGCCGCACCGTCACGCGCCCCCGATCGCGGCTTGCCCAACGCCGAGTGACTTTCGGCGCTCATCGGCGTCGCCGCATCAATCGCGCGTCGCCATCGGGTCGCTCGCTGCACGACGAAACGACATGGTCCGTTCTCACAGCTCTCGCGCCGTCCGCGTCGCGTCCCGTTTCTCGAATCGCGTTTAAGTGTGCGCCGCGGCAAGGCGTCCGTCAAGCGACCCTTCTTCCAGCCGCAAGATCGCCCTGGCCTGCGAACGCAATCTGGCCTTTCTGGCGATCGCGGGCGAGCACCGGCCCGACTTCCGCACCGTCAGCGACTTCCGCAAGATCCACCTCGAGGCTTTTGCCGACGTGTTCATCGGGGTTCTGCAGTTGGCGTCCGCCACGGGCATGATCAAGTTGGGCAGCGTCTCGATCGACCGGGCAGGGGGCGAGTTCCGTCGGTGCTAAGGAGGAGGAACGGAGACCTCGCCGCGCGCCGATCGGCGCCGCGCGGCCCGGGGCCAGCGCCGGTTTAGTCGAACCGCGTTCGCTCGACCAGCTTGGTGTCCATGCGGCCTTCGCGGAATGCCTGAGAAGCCAGGATCCGGCGGTGAAACGGGGCGGTCGTCTCGACGCCGCGAATCCTCAATTCATCCAGCGCGCACATCATCGCTTGGATCGCTTCGGCTCGCGTCGCCTTGTGGACGATCAGCTTGCCGATCATCGAATCGTAGTGCTGCGGGACGACGTATCCGGGATGCGCATGCGAGTCGAACCGCACTCCGGGTCCGCCGGGCACGAGCAACTGGTCGATCTTGCCGGGACTGGGCCGAAAATTGTGTTCCGGATCTTCGGCGTTGATACGGCACTCGATGGCGGCCCCGCGACACGCGATGTCAGCCTGGCGGAACGGCAACGGCTCGCCGGCCGCGATGGCGATCTGAGCCTTGATCAGATCGACGCCCGTCACCATCTCTGTCACCGGATGCTCGACCTGAATCCGCGCGTTGACCTCGATGAAGTAAAAGTTGTGATTCTGGTCTAAAATGAACTCGACCGTCCCCGCATTGGTATATCCGGCCGATTGAACCAGACGCACGGCGGCTTCGCAGATCGCGCGCCGCCGGTCCTCGGGCAGGTTCGGGGCCGGGCTCTCCTCGATCAGCTTCTGGTGCCGCCGTTGCGTCGAACAATCGCGTTCCCAGAGGTGCACCGCGTTGCCGTGCGCGTCGGCCAGGATCTGGACCTCGATATGGCGAGGGCGTTCGATCAATTTCTCTAGGTAGACGCCCGCATTGCCAAAAGCCGCTTTGGCCTCGGTCTGCGCCTGGGCGAACGCGGTCTTCAGAGCCTGGTCGTCATTGGCCGTTCGCATGCCTTTGCCGCCCCCGCCAGCCGTGGCCTTGATCAGGACGGGGTAGCCGATCTCGCGCGCGAACTCCAACGCCTCGGATTCGTTGGCGACCAAGCCGTCGCTGCCCGGCACGACGGGCACGCCGGCGGCGCGGGCGATGCCGCGGGCCGTGTTCTTGTCGCCCAACTGTTGCATCGCCTGCGGAGATGGACCGATAAAGTCGATCCGACAACTTCGGCAGATCTCGTTGAAGTGGGCGTTCTCCGCCAGAAAACCATAGCCCGGGTGGATGGCCTCGACATTTCCCACCTCGGCCGCGCTGATGACGCGATCGATTCTCAGATAGCTGAGCGCGCTTTTGGCAGGCCCGACACAGTAGGTTTCATCGGCCAGCTCCAGATACGCGCTGCCCCGATCCGCGTCGCTGTAGATGGCCACGGTCTCGATGCCCAGTTCGCGACAGGCCCGGATGATGCGCAGGGCGATCTCGCCACGGTTGGCAATCAGGATGCGTTTGTACATGGTTCGGCCGCCAACGTCACTTTCTGGTGTCCACCTTGAACAGCGGGCGACCGAAATCCACGGGCTCCTCGTCCCCGACCAGGATGGCGATCACGCGCCCCCCGATCTCGGCGGGAATCTCGTTGAACACCTTCATGGCCTCGATGATGCAGACGGTCGTGGCTTCGTCGATGTGGTCGCCGACGCGGACATAGGGCTCGGCATTGGGGTTGGGTCGGCTGTAGAACGTGCCGATCATGGGGCTCTTGATATAGACGACGTGCCGCTCGTCTTCGACAGGATTGGCAGCGGCCCCGCCGGCCGCCGCGCCGCCTGCGCCAGACGTCGGAACCGTTTCCCGCATCGGGGGCGCGGCAGCCGACAGGGGTAGACCGGGCTGCGTACCGGTGGGCGGACTTGTCGGCGCCGATCCGCGCCGCAAGCGGATCCGCTGCCCGGCTTGGCGCAAGTCGATCTCGCCGAGGTCGTGCTCTTTCATCAGGTCGATCAAGCGACGAATGCGGTCGAGTTCGAATACGTCGTCCGCGTTTTCTTCCAGTTCGGCCATAGATTCCTCTCACGAATCAGCGCACTACGCAATCAGCGAGTTGCTTGGGAACCTTCGTCAATACTTCACAACCTGTTCGCGTCACCAACACATCGTCTTCGATTCGGATCCCGCCCCAGCGCGGCAGATAGATCCCCGGCTCGACCGTCACCACCATTCCTGGCTTCAGCGCGCCCCGCTGGCCGGGCGCGACCCGAGGCTGTTCGTGGATCTCGAGCCCGATGCCGTGCCCCACGGCATGCGTAAACCGCTCGCCGAAACCGGCCGCTTCGATGATCCGGCGGGCAGCCGCGTCAATGTCTTCGAGAATCGCCCCCGGGCGGATCGCATCGATGGCGGCCTGCTGAGCCTGTAAGACAACGTCGTATATCCGTTCGAATTTCGGCGAGATTCTACCGATGACCAAAATGCGTGTCAAGTCGCTAACGTACAGATCGCCACAAGCGCCCCAGTCGATCAGAACAAAATCGCTCTCGCCGATCTGCCGAGCTGACAGCCGGGCGTGCGGCAAGGCGCTGCGTGGGCCAGCCGCGACGATCGGCGTGAAGCTGCATCCGCGGCCCCCGAACAAGCGGATCTGGTACTCGAGCTCCGCCGCAATGTGCTGCTCGGTGGACGCCCGCCGCAGCCCGGCGCGAACGACCGCGAACGCGCGCTCGGCAAGCTCGATCGCGGCCTTGATCTGCGCAATCTCGTGACGGTCCTTGATCTCTCGCAATTGTTCGACCAGCGGCGGGCCGAGCACCAGTTCGAGCATCGGCAGTTGCTTTTCGAGCTCGACCCAAAAGGCGACGTTCGTCGACGCGGCCTCGATGGCCAAGCTGCCGATCTTCGTCGTCCGGACCGCTCGGGCAACCACCGCGAGCATGTCGCTGCCCGTCGACCGAAGCTGTACCGGCAATTCCGGACATTCTTCGGACAACTGCTGCGTATAGCGGCCATCGCTGAGCATGACCGCGTCGTGCGCGGTCAGCAGTAGATAACTCGAATCGCCCGTGAACGCGCTCAGGTACGTCACGTTGGCGGGATTTGTCACCAGAAAGCCGTCCACGCCGCTCGTGCGCAGCAGGCGGCGCAGTCGCTGGCGACGATCGGCGTGCAAGGATGTCGTCATGGAGGGCCTGTCACCCGAAGTTGGCGGCGTCGATCAGCGTTCCATCTCGCAACTGAGCCCGCCTGCCGCCGGAACGTACATCGTCTTGGTGTAGTCCGCGACCATTCGATGCGCGCTGAACCGCCAGGCCAGCGTGCTGATCGAGTTCATCATCATCTCGATCCAGCGCCGCGGCAGATCATCCGTATCTCGCTCGTAGAAGGTCGGAATCACGCGCTGTTCCAACGCCTCGTACAGGGCTTCGGCGTCGCGTCGATCGGTGACGCTCTCGTCGCGATGGCTTCGTCCCAGGCCGATGGCAAAGCCATTTGAGCCGTCGTACGCCTCGGCCCACCAGCCGTCCAAAACTGATAGATTCAGGCCGCCGTTGAGCACGACTTTCTGGCCACTGGTCCCCGAGGCTTCCATCGGTCGACGGGGGTTGTTCAGCCAGACGTCGACGCCTTGGACCATGTGGCGACAGACCGCGATGTCGTAATCCTCGATGAACGCGACCCGATCCCGGAACACCGGATCCTTTCGCAGTTGGGCGATGCTCTGGATGAGCCGCTTGCCGGGCTCGTCGGCGGGGTGCGCCTTGCCGGCGAAGATCAACTGTACGGGACGCTCGGGGTCGTTCAGCAACGCCGCCAGGCGATCCCGGTCGCTGAAGATCAGCATCGCCCGCTTGTAGGTGGCAAACCGGCGGCCAAAACCGATGGTCAGCGTCGCCGGATTGAACAGATTGCGAGCGTGTTCGATGATCTCTTCCGGTTCGTCTCGGCGGCGGCATTGACGGCTGACTCGCCGTCGCACGAACGCCAGCAGCAGGTTTTTCAGCGCGTTGTGGGTCTCCCACAGTTCGCCCGGGTCGACCTGCTGGATGCTCTGCCAGGGTTCGGCTTCGCCCATGCGGTAAATCCAGCCGTCGGGAAAATGCCGGTCGTACAGTTGCCGCATTTGCCACGCCAGCCAACTCTGGATATGCACGCCGTTGGTGATGTGGCCGATGGGGACGTCCTTTTCGACGGCCCAAGGCCAGAGGTTCGCCCACATGCGGCGCGTAATCCGCCCGTGCAGTTGGCTGACGGCGTTGGCTTTTCGCGATAGCTTCAGCGCCAACACCGTCATACAAAATCGTTCGTCGGGCCGGTGCGGCTCGACTCGGCCCAAGCCCATCAACTGGTCGAAGGAGATCCCCAGGCTGTCCCGAAGCGGTCCCAAGTGCTCTTCGACCATCGGTCCGTCAAAACGATCGTGACCGGCCGGCACGGGCGTGTGCGTCGTAAACACCGTTTGGTTGGCGACCGAGCGGAGCGTCTCCTCGAAACCGTATCCCTCCTCCTCCATTCGCTGGCGGATCACCTCGAGCGGTGCAAAGGCGCTGTGGCCTTCGTTCAGATGGTAGACGCCGGGAGTGATCTTCAGCGCCTGCAGCGCACGCACGCCGCCGACGCCCAACACCAGCTCCTGGCGAATTCGGATCCGTTCGTCGCCACCGTACAATCGGCTCGTCAACTCGCGATCCTCCGGCCGATTTCCAATCACGTTGCAGTCCAACAAGTACAGCTTGACGCGGCCGACGTGCAGCAACCAGACCTTGGCCAACAGGCTGTTGTTGCGCGTCTCGATTTTCACCATGACGGGATTGCCGTCAGGATCCAAAGCTTGAGCCATCGCGAGATTCTGGACGCGCGTCTCTAGATACTCTTCCGTCTGCCAACCGTTGGCGTCCAGTTGCTGTTTGAAATAACCCTGGCTGTAAAACAGGCCGACGCCGACCAGCGGAAGGCCCAATCCGCTGGCGCTCTTGATGTGGTCGCCCGACAGAACGCCAAGCCCGCCGGAATAGATGGGGACCGATTCGTGGATCCCAAATTCGGCGGAAAAATAGGCCACCGGCATGGCGCCCAGGATATTGGCGTTCGTCTTGGCCCACGTGCCGCGTTGATCGCTGAGGTACTCTTTCAACCGCCGGAACTGATAATTGATCCGGCTGTGCAGAACCATCTCCGAAGCGCGGGCCGCCAGCCGTTCCGGCGACAGCTCGGACAACAAGGCGATCGGGTTGTGATCCAACTGACGCCAGCGGATCGGATCCAAATCGCGAAACAGCCCGTGAACCTCCGGGTGCCAGGACCACCACATGTTGTGCGCCAACGTTACGCATTTGTCGTACAGGGATTGAGCTGTCTGGTCGCTGACGACCTCGATCTCGGGCACGAGACTGTCTGCTGCGCGAGTGGGGTCAGCCGGTGATCGGTCGCTCATTTTTACTCCTCGTTCAGAACGCAAGTCATCTGATGGTTCGATTTATCTTAGATCGCACGCGGTCCGCCGTAAGACGTAACCCGAAGCGCGAGCAAGGCGAGTGTTTTCCTCCCTTGCGCTTCGGGTCACGCTGAAATATGCCGCCCGCGGCCGCGGGCGGCATACGCTGTGCGCGGCGTGGGCTGATCGCGCGAATATCGAGTCCGACACCGCGCGGGCGGCGGAATCCCGCCTTGTAAGCTGTCATTCCGTGCCGCGCGAAGTATATAACGGAAAGGCCGAGTCCGCAGCCCCAGATCCGCGAATCGCACAACCGCGCTTGCCCGTGGAAAATCAACGTCCCCGTCAGCCCGGTCTGGGGGCGAGGCGCGGGTCGCGAGGATCGCCACCCCGGACACGGAGATCACCGCGGTTGGGGCGGCGACTCCTTCAGGCGGGACAGCGTTTGAGCCGCGGATTGACGCAGGTCCTCGTCGCGCTCGGCCAACTCCGCTAAGACGGCTTGTGCCCGCTGGGTTTCCTCGCCGAGTTGCAACAGGGCGACGGCGGCAAAGTGGCGCGTCCAGATGTGGGGCGAATCGAGCAGGCCGGCCAACCGGGCGCGCGTTTCCTGAGATGGGTTGATCTGGGCGAACAGGTCGGCGGCGAGCCACGGTTCATCGTCGGCCTCGAGGTCGCGCAGCAGGGCCTCGGCAGGCGTTGGCGAATTCGGCGCGAGCTGCCAGAGCGTTTTCGCGGCCGGCGCGCGCGGCGTGAAACGCGCGGGTTCGCGCAGCAGCCGTTCGATGACGGGCGCCGCCGCGGCGGCCAGCGGTTCGAGCTGACCGAGGGCGATGACCGCGTTCTGACGCACCGGCTGGCTGGGGTCGGACAGCGCTTCGATCAGCGCCGCCACTGCCGGCGGGCCGATCCGGGGCCCGATGTTTCCCAGCGCGGCCGCCGCGTTGCGGCGGACCGAAGCGACGCCGGTCCGTAGACAGCCGACGAGCTCGTCGGCCGCCACGTGCGCTTCTGGCCCGATCGCCCCCAGCGCGCGGCAGGACCAATATTGGGTGTGAAAATCGTCGCTCGACAAATGCCGGATCAGTTCGGGAATCGCTGCTTTCGCGCCGGGCCCGATCGCCCGCAAGGCGTTGATTGCGAGGATTCGCGTCGGCGGTTCGTTGCGGCGGAGGATTTCGACCAAACGTGGCGTCAGTTCGACCGCCGCCGGGCCGACACGATCCAGGGCCACCAGGGCCGCGCGGGCGCGCAAGGGAGATGGACCGTCCAGCCCCGCCTTGACGTGCGGCAGCGCCGCACCGCCGTAGTTTCCCAACGCCGTTGCGCACACAGCCCACAACGGGCCCCGGCGCGTGCGCGTCGGCTGTTCCAAACCCGCGACCAGCACAGGAATGACTGCCGAGGGATCGGCGGCCATTCGCCCCAACGCCTCGACACAGGCCGCGCGAACCTCGAGGTCTGTGTCGCCGAGCGATCGAATCAGATTCGGGATTGCCGGGCGCGCGGCTTCGCCCAGCGCCGCCAATGCGTCGGCCGCCTCGAGCCGCTCGGCCGCGTCCGCGGCGTTCAAGCGAACGGCCAGTTCGGTCGCCGAAAGCTCGGCCGCGGGCGGATCATCGTGAGCCGCGCCGTCGGACGCCCGGGGATCGACCCCAGCGGCGTTGTCCGCGTCCTCGGCCGCCGTCGCCGAGGGCAGGCACGCGGGCGCGGCCTGCCCGCACAGGGCAAACACAACCACGACGACGACAGCGATCGTTGGTCCAGCGCTGGGGCGCGCGGATGTCGAGGGGCGATGCGGCAAGTGCCGTGCGCAAGCGTTCATGCTGGGGCCTCGGATTGACGGAACGACAAGTCGCCGCGTAGCAAGACGGCTCGAGACAAAACAGGCTCGTCGATTACCAGTATATCGCGGGGCGGTTCGGCTGTCGCCGGGACGCGTTTGATGAGCATCGCCAGACGGGGGCGACCGGGGCGGACGTCACGCGTCCAGTGTCGCAAGTCAGGGTTCACCGTCCACGCTTGCGCCCGCGACCGCGTGCAGGCGTCTCAGCCCGCGTCGGCTACGGGCAGGAACCGTCCGACGACGACGGTGACATTGTCCTTGCCGCCACGATCCAAGGCGAGTTGTGTCAGGTGCGCGCACGCGTGTTGCGCATCGCCGCACTCGGTCAGCGCTTCGGCGATTTCCGCGTCGCGAACCAAATCGTACAATCCGTCGGTGCACAGCAGCAAGGCGTCGCCGGCTTCGACGGCCAGATGGTAGACCGTGATCCGGACCTCGCGCCGCTCGCCGCTGAAACAGTTGGTCAAGATGTGGCGAAACCGGCGCGTGTCGCGTTCCGACATGCCGGCGTCCATCAAGTCCTGAGCCAGCGTTTGATCGCGCGTCACCTGCTGGACCATGCCGTCGCGCAGATGATACGCCCGCGAGTCGCCGACGTGGGCAATGATCACGTCGGCGCCGAGCACATGGGCGCAGGTCAACGTCGTCCCCATTCCTGCCAGTCGCGGATCGTCTTCGGCGCACTCCAGCAGCATCTCCTGGATCACGTCGGCGTAGGCCTGAATGCGGTCGAGCGTGGTTCGATAATTCAGATCCCGCAGCTTGCTGATCCAGCCGCAGGCCGAGCCCATCAGCTCGTCGGCCGTCCGCAGCGCCAGCCGGCTGGCCAGTTCGCCAAACGCGGCGCCGCCCATTCCATCGGCCACAATCAAGACATGGGACACCTCGTCGGGCAGCGACAAATCCGAGGCAGGCATGTTGGTCAACACGACATCGCGAGATCGCGTACGCCGGATGACGGCGAAATGATCTTCGTTGTTGTGGCGGACTTTGCCCACGTCCGAACAGGCGCCGAATTCGATCCGCAGCCTGTTCTCGAGATAGGCGGCGCGCCGGACGTCGATGTTCGCGACCGGATCGAACTCCGCCGTTTCGAGTTCCTTACGTGTCATGATGACGGGCCCATAGTGTCAGCGTGCCGGAGAGGCCGTTTCTTTCGCTTGTGTTTCGCGATACGGCCGTTGCCGCTGGTACAGCGCGAGGCGGTGGCGAAGCGGTCCGGCCTGATCGGGCGATGCGTCGATGGCCCGGCCCAGAACCTCGCACGCTTTGTCGTATTGGCCGCGGTTGGCATACGCCGCCGCCGCCGTATCAAGATAGTTGACATCTCGCGGTCCGTCCAGCTCTAACGCCTTTTCCGCGGCCTGGACGGCCAGTTCCGCATCGCGATAACGCTCCTCGGGACAGGTCGCCAAAAACCAAGCCGCGCTGCGATACGCCCGCCCGCAGTCTGAATCGATCGTCATCGCCAGCCGATAATCCTCGGCCGCTTGCGACCATTGTCCAAGACTGCGATGCGCGTCGCCGCGGTCCAGCAGCGGCTCGGCCTGCCCGGAAGCCAGCCTCACGACGTGATCGAAATCGACCAACGCTTCGCGGAGTTGCCCGAGCCGGACGTAGGCTTGGCCGCGACGGCGGTAGGCCTCGCGATCATCGGACCGCAGCGCGACGGCCTGGGTGTAATCGGCCACCGCCAGTTCGTACTGACCGCGCGCGGCGCGAATTTCACCGCGGTTGAACCACGCGCTGGCATGATCGGGCTTCAGCTCCAGAACGCGGCGGAAATCTTCGAGCGCCGGCTCCCAGTTCCCCGCCAGCGCACGGCTGACCGCGCGATTGTGAAGCGGTTTCCAGTTTCGCGGGTCTAGCTTTATCGCGTTCTCGAAATCCGCCAACGCGCGCCGGTCCAGCTCGGCTGCCTGAGTCTGCTCGTCAGGCCGGTCCAGCTCGGCTGCCTGTTCGGCGCATAGCTCGCCGCGTCGATTGTGCGCCCAAGCCGCCAGCTCGTCGGCATAGGCGGCGACGCTCGCGGCCGGGCGGGCCTGACGCGCCTGGCGGCACATCCGAATGACCTCGGTCAGTTCGGCCTCGCGCGGCGCGCCCTGGGTCCTGGCGTACGCTTCGCGCAGCAGCTTTTCCGGCGTGGGAAGCACCAGCGTTTGGGGCTGCGCCGACTCGGGCTGGGCTGCCGACGCGTTCCCCCAGGCAAACAGCGCGGCGGCGAATGTCGCGCTGAGAACGAAGCGACGAGTGGAAGTGTTTGTTGTCACGCACACACCTTAACGCGGGCTAGTGCCCACAACCCAAGAATCTGTTTGGCCGAAGGCCTCCGATCACCGTAGCCTGGGGCAACGCCCCAGGACTGGCGCCGCGCATGTGCCTCTGTTGGCCGCAGGCCATATTCATCTGGGCCACGGTGACACGTTGATGTTGGCCTTCGGCCAACACGGTTGCTATCATCTCTGACTCCTGGGGCGTTGCCCCAGGCT
>JAVYAJ010000022.1:0-4263 GCA_032229885.1 Candidatus Anammoximicrobium sp.
AGCGCCCGCAACCCTAGAATCTGTTTGGCCGAAGGCCTCCGATCACCGTAGCCTGGGGCAACGCCCCAGGAGTCAGCAGAGATGACAGCAACCGTGTTGGCCGAAGGCCAACATCAATGTGTCAACGCGGTCCGGATGAATATGGCCTTTGGCTAAAAGAGGCACGCGCGCGGCGCCAGTCCTGGGGCGCTGCCTCAGGCTACGGTGATCGGAGGCCTTCGGCCAAACAGATTCTAGGGTTGCGGGCGCTGGCCCGCGTTAGGAACTGAAGTACGGTAATCATGCGACAGATCGGTACGCTACCCACGCAGTCTCAAGCCGAGCGGTTTACCGCTTTTCTGATCACCCAAAGCATCCCGGCAATGGCCGAACCAGAGGCCGATTCCTGGGCGATCTGGGTGCGGAACGAGGACCACGTGGCGCGGGCCGCCGAGGCGTTGACCGAGTTCAACCAGTCGCCCGAGGCGCCACGCTATCAGGGCGTCATCCGCGCCGCCAGCGCGGTTCTGGACGAAGAGGCGAAACGCCGCGCAGCCGCGCGAAAAAATCTGATGGCGGCCGGCTCGCTGCGGGCGCAGCCGGCGCCGCTTACCGTGACGGTGATCAGTCTGTGCGTGGTCACGTTCCTCCTGTCGGGATTCGGCGGCCAGCGGAACAGCGCGCCGCTGCGGACGTTGATGTTCTGCGATCTGCGGCATCGCCTGGCGGATGATTGGGACGAGACGCGGCTGGCCGATCGTCTGATCGACATCCGCCAGGGTCAATGGTGGCGGTTGATCACGCCCATCTTCCTGCACGGCGACGTGCTCCATCTGCTGTTCAACGCGATCATGTTTCATCTGTTTGCCCGCGCGATCGAGGCTCGCAAGCGCGCGGTGACGCTAGCAGTGTTGATCCTGGTGATCGCGCTGACCTCGAACCTTGCCCAAGCGCTGGCGCCCGGGACGTGGGGTCCGCTCGCCGGCGGTCCTTTTTTTCTGGGGATGTCGGGCGTGGTCTACGGGCTGATGGGCTACCTGTGGATGAAAAGCGTGTACGATCCGAGCGCCGGGCTGTACGTCAGTCCGGCCACCGTCATGTTTCTGCTTGGTTGGATGACGATCGGCCTGATCGGCGTGTTCCGCGATGTGCTGCCGATGGCGAACATGGCCCATCTGAGCGGCCTGCTGTCCGGGATGGCCTTGGGCTATCTCAGCTCGCCCGGCGCCAGCTCGTATACATGAAACGCGGAACGTTTCTGCTCGCCGGAACATGCCGTACGCGGCTCGAGCTAGAACCGCGGAGGGCGCGCGTCGGTCTGCCTTCGCCGCGTCTGGGCTCGACGTTCGTACAGCCCTTCTCACGCACGGGCGCCGCTGACGGACCGCGGCAGCCCAGCCGACCGCCGTAGAACCTCCGCCCATCCGACACGTCCGCGGGGGTCACCCGCCGGAACCACGGAACACACGGGCTAAGGACACGGACAGGTCCGAGGCGTGCATCCGCGCGATCGGCGCTTGTCCGCCGGCCGGCAGGTGATCCAGGATCGTCTGCCGCGTTTTTGACCCTCGCTGGGTTGCCGACGAGAGCTCGCGTCAAGCCGAGCGCAGGGGGACGAGAACGCCGCCTTCCGGCATCCGGTTCAATTTTTCCCGACCAACGAGCCGATTCAAACAGCAGCCCCAGTTCTACCGTCTCGAACCGAGAGCAGCGAGCAAAGCGTTCGCTTCCAATCGCATGGCTTCACGATCCCGCGATCCAAATCTGACCGCGCGGCCGAACGCGACTGCGCCGCGGCCGGCCGCGATCGGCAACTGGCAGCCCACCGAGTTGTTGGGCGAAGGCCGCTGGTGCCGTGTCTATCGTGCGCGACCCGCGGGTTCTGGCGACGGTCGGCCGGCGGACTATGCGCTGAAAGTAGCCAAGCGTTCGGAGATGGCCGATCCACTGGCGGTCCGGCTGCTGCAGCGCGAAGCGTTGCTCGCCCGCCGGGTTTCGCACCCGCACTTGACCAGTGTCCTGTCGGCGCGCATCCATCGCCCGCCCTACTATTTGGTGATGCCCTATCTGGAGGGGCACTGCCTGGAGGCCATGTTGGCCCAGGCCGCGCGGTTGACGGTGAAACAAGCGACGAGCATAGCGTTGCAGACCGCCGAAGCGATATGGGCTTTGCATTGCGCGGGTTGGGTGCACTCGGACGTCAAGCCGGGAAATATCTTCGTCAGCGCCACCGGTCACGCGACATTGCTCGATCTCGGCTTGGCGCGCCAGCTCACGCCGATCGGCGACGTTGTCCCGTTCAGCGTGGCGGGAACGTTGCCTTACACCGCGCCCGAATCCTTTGGCTCGCGGATGGAACTGAGCTCGGCCGCGGACGTCTACAGCCTGGGTGTCACGCTGTATCGCATGGTCACCGGCGCGCTCCCCTTTCCCCAGTCCGATCCGGCGGCCATCGCCGCGGCGCATCTGCACCAGGCGCCGCCCGACCCGCGGCTGTTCCATCCGCGGCTGGACGACCCGATCGTGCATCTGCTGGATCGGATGCTGGACAAACATCCACGGCGCCGCCTGCCGCTCGCCGAACTGCTCGGCTGCCTTGCCGAGCTGACCGAGCTGCCGGACACGCACGACGCAGCCGAGACACGCATCAAACCAGCCGCCCGGCGCACGGCCGCGTGATGCCCAGCCAGACGAACGCGGATCAGGTGCGAGCCGCGGCGAGATCCCGCCACACGGCGCGCCTTGCTGCGAGTCTCGAAGAGATTCGCCCACGTGGTCGCGTCGGTCCGAGACGCGATCCGGGCTCCTGCTTGCGGACCGGGACGCGATGCGCGCGATTAGCAGCCGCGGTGCGCCACGGCCATGGCTGGCCGTGCCAGCCGAGCTGCGGACCGAGGCGCGTTGCACAGGACTGGCAGCCGCGACACGCTTCCGCGATCACCACAACGCGCCGGGGTCCGCGGACGCGTTGGACTCCAGATACGCCGCCAGAATCAATTGGGCGGCGACTTTGTCGAGACGAAGCTTGCGTCGTTTGCGCGTCAGCCCCGCGCCCAACAGAAATTGCTCGGCCTGCGCCGAGGTGTAACGCTCGTCGTAAAATCGCACGGGGCGACCGGTGATCTGCCGCAGCCAGCGACCGAACGCCCGCGCTTCGCTCGACTTGCGGCTCTCCTGGCCGTTGGAATGGATCGGCAGGCCGACGACGAATCCGACGATCCGTTCGTCGCGGACGAATCGGCGAAAGTAGTCCGCGTCCGCGTCGATACTCCGACGCGCGTAGATTTCATAGGGACTCGCCAGCCGCCGATCCGGATCGCAGACCGCCAAGCCAATCCGCACGGTCCCGTAGTCGACGCCAGCCAGCCGGCCGTAGGCAGGAAGCTCGTCAGCAGTCGGTTCAGCGTCCGTCATCGTTTACCACTCCGCAGCTCGGTGATCGATTCGAATGCCTCTTCCAAACGAATGGTACAGCGCCACTCTGTGCTGCCGATCTTCCGATGCTACTTGCACGTCGTCAAGGCTGAACCCCGACGTTGCAAAAACTGCTGGCTAAACAGCGAGACCGTGCAGGAGTTGCCCGAACCGCTCGTTGGTCCATTCGCCAGTACCGCGTCCTGGGCCGACAGATCGCCCGCCGTTGGCAGCCGAGGTCGAAGACGCCCAAAACGCGCCATCCCAGGCCGAAGGCCTGGGTTGAAGGCCTGGGTAATCGATGACCGGCATCTTGCTTATGGGATGCTTATCACACGGCGGAGGCTTTCTGTGCCTACCGTCAGTCTTCTATCCTAGCGCGGCCAGCAGCCGCAACCAAACAAGGGCCAAGAAATAGGGAAGAGGACCACGAGTCGCACGAACGAAGACATCACGTCGAACCGTTTTCCTTCATCCCTGCGATCCGTGTCCATCCGTGTTCATCTGTGGTTCCCAGAGCTACTGTACGCACAACATGTAACCCTTCAACAACTTAACGCTGTCGCTGCCTGAAAACATTGTCAACAAATTCACGATGTTTGAGGTTAGAGTCTTAGTTCGTATCATGCGCGCACCGTGCGCGCATCTTGTACATTAGTCTGTACAGAACACGTTCGGGTTACTGGCACATGGATGTGTTAGGTGGGATTGGCATTGGATGACTGTTGCGCAGCACAGACGACAGGAAGCGTGTTGGCCGAAGGCCAACATCAACGTAGCCTGGGGCAACGCCCCAGGAGTCAGAGATGACAGAAACCGTGTTGGCCGAAGGCCAACGTCAACGTGTCACCGCTGCCCGCATGAATATGG
>JAVYAJ010000023.1:0-16127 GCA_032229885.1 Candidatus Anammoximicrobium sp.
CGCTCCACGCGTGGTTGGAGGGCCACGCTCCGTCGTGGCCGTAACCAGGCGGACGCGACGGAGCGCGTCCCTCCACACCGGCCCACTGCCCTGCCCTCGCCGTCCAGCCATTTCGCTTGCCATGGATCTCGTCCTAGCTCTTTTTTGGGTAATCTAGGATGACTTCCCGTTCCATGTCCCATCAATTCCGATTTGCGGCACTAGAATCCCCTCGGGCGCTCGCCGCCGCGGCGCCCGCCGCCCCCGCAGCCACGCGCCTCGTCGTCCGACACACCGCTGTGGCGGCGCACTCTCGACGTCGGGCTGCCCCACGCCGCAAGGGCCGACAAACGCAAGGGCCGGCAAACGTAAGGGGAGGTAAGCCGCAAGCCGTCCCGTATGGAGCGACAGCCGCTGCCCGGCACGTTTGGTCGTTTCACAGCCGAGAACAACTGCGGCTGCACGAAAAATAACGAGGAACCATTATACTGAACTTCGTGCCTTTCGTGGTTTTGCCTGACCGCTAGCAAGCCCGCCTGCTCGTCCCGTTCGATCACCTCGTCGCCAGCGAGCTTGATCGCGCCGTCTCAACCCTGGAACCCGTCACGTCTGCGTCTGAAATTGCCATTGCTTGCATTGCTCTGGCTCCGTAAACTTCGCGCGCCGATGGTAAACGGATGGCGTTGCCCGGCAGGCTTGGCCCCGGTTCGCCGTCAGCAAGCGCGCGTGGCGACGTCATCGTCCATCGCATTTTCGCGGGCCGGCCAAAGGCTCCCGCGCGGAAAGACGGGTTGGATTCCGCTCGTCTCGACGTTTGGCGGATCGGCCCGTGATGTTTCCGGTGCGACGCCCCAGACCTGCGCCGCAAGCAACTCGACGAGTGACCAGCTAGCACGCACCGTCTGTTCCAGACAATAAACCAGCCTCGCGGAGTCTGCAAAGATGCTCAGCATTTCGGTCGTCGTGCCGATCTACAACGAGTTCGAGAACATTCCTCTGCTGCACGAGCGGCTGACTGACGCGCTGGCCGCCTTGGGACGAGAATACGAAATCCTGCTGATCGACGATGGTTCGCGGGACGGCAGTTGGGAAGCGCTCGAAGCCGTGGCCGCAATCGACCCGCGAGTCAAGGTCGTCCGCTTTCGCCGCAACTATGGGCAGACCGCGGCCATGCAAGCCGGGCTGCAAATGGCGTCCGGCGACGTCATCGTGACGCTCGATGGCGACCTGCAAAACGATCCGGCGGACATCGGCCTGATGCTCGAGCGGATCGAGGCCGGCTACGATCTGGTGCACGGCTGGCGGAAACAGCGAAAAGATCCGTTCCTGAATCGCCGCCTGCCTTCGCTGATTGCCAATTGGCTCATCTCGCGCGCGACCCGATTCCCGATTCACGACCTGGGTTGCACGCTCAAAGCCATCCGGCGCGAGATCGCCGAGGATTTGGAACTGTACGGCGAGATGCACCGTTTCATCCCGATTCTCGCCCATTGGCGCGGCGCGCGGTGCACCGAGGTCGAGGTGAACCATCACCCACGTCAATTCGGCACGACCAAATACGGGATTTCGCGAACGTTTCGCGTCGTCCTGGACCTGCTCACCGTCAAGTACATGCTGGACTATTTCGATCGCCCGATGAAGCTGTTCGGCGCGTTGGGATTCGGCTGCGGACTCGTCTCGCTCCTGGCCGGCGGGGCCGTGGTCTTGATGAAGCTCGTCGGCGCGGTGGACATGACCGGCAATCCGCTGCTGCTGCTGTCGGTCTTTGCGGCCATGGTGTGCGTCCAGTTTCTCAGCCTGGGTCTGCTGGGCGAGGTCAGCGCGCGGATCTATTTCAGGACCCGAGCCAAGCCGCATTACACGATCCGCGAACAGCTCAATTTCGATTCCGGCGATCGACCAGGTTCGGCGGATCACGCCGATTTCGACAACCATCCACTGCCGTCTCATTCACGGGCCGCGTAAAGCGGCGAACGATTCGTCCGTGGCGGCGCCTCGAAAGCGCCCATCCGCACCCAGCACCACCTCGACACCAGGCCGCGGCCGGCGAGCGGCCGGCACCGCTGCGGCGCGGCCGTGCCGCCCGAGACGCTCAGCGCAACGTTCGAGCGCGCCCGACGCCCGCGCGGCGACGCACCGGGCTGGCATGGGAATGTCGGGCTGCGGCGGGCCGAAAGCATCATCGCGCCGTGCGCAAAGATCGAGACTCGCGGGGCGGCGAAGCTCAGCGGTTGGACGCCAAAAAGCGGAAGATCGCGTACAGCGTCTCGTTTGTGTCCAGGACGTCCAGCATCCGCATCCACACGTACAGGTTGCGTCCGCCTTTCGGCGCCGATTCGCGATGCTCGACGTACGCGATCCCGTCGCCATACACGTTGCCTTCGGCGTCGGTCAACCGAGCCAACGGAAGGTACACGTCTGTCGGCGCGGTCAAAGCGGGCGTCGCCGGCCGCCAGCGCTGGTCGCCATCGGCGGGAAACGCGACCGTTGCCGGCAGCCCTGCCAATCGCTGGTTGTCGATCTGGAAGGTCAAGCCGGCTTCGGCCGGTGGCGTTTCCCACGCCCGAACAAGGTTTCGATCGGGCATTTCCTTGCCTTGCGGCGGCCCGCTGCCGAGGATCGGAAGTCCCAGTCGACCGGCCGCGATGTCCGCTCGGCCACTCTCGTTGTAGAAAAACGGGTATGGTTGATGCGAGAACGCCATCAGCAAACCGCCACCGGCCAAATAGGCTCGCAACGCCGCCTCCGCGTCTCCGTCTCGGCGCACGGTGCGCACGTAATGTTCGCCGCCGGCGTACAACAGCATCGGCAGCCGCGCGGGATCGAGCGCCCGCGGATCGAGCACGTCTTGCCAGGTCAGTTCCTGCAGCGGGACACCGGCCTCGGCCAACCAGAACACGACCGCGTGGCCATACTCGGGCAGCACGCCGATCGGCCGTCCGCGATACAGCTCGCTCAAGGCGCGAGCCTGCGCCGGCGAGGGGCCGGCGGGCTGGGCGGAACTGGACGCCAGGCTGTGCGGCGTGGCGCGAAAGCGTTCCGCGAACGGCTTGGTCAACTGTAAATATTTCTCGCCGTCCTCCCAACTGGGTTCGATCTCCGAGCCTTCGTGCCACTCGTTCCACGACGTGATCAGGATCCAATCAGGGTCGGCCCGAGTCGCCTCGTCCCAGAGCACGCGATAGGTTTCGCCGTTTTGACGTTCGGCCTTCAGTCCCGGTTTGCGAATTTTGGTGTCGTCGTATCCGGGGATGATCGTCAGGCAACTGATCTTGCCCTGCGACCTGGCCAGTTGCACGGCGGACGAGAACGACGCGGCGCTGGCGCGCCGCAGCGCGTCGGGGCTTTGGTCACGCACCCAACCGCAGATGTTGTAGGTATGGACGCCGTCGAACAGCCGGGCGTAGGCCTCGCTATAGCCGTCGGCGATCAGCGCAAAGTCTCGCCCATACCGCTGACGGACGCCCTCGAAAATCGCGGGCCACGCGCCAAGCGGCATCTGGTCCATGACACGTCCATAGACGAACAGCACCGGCTTGCCATCCACCTTCAAAAACGCCTCGGACTCGGCATAACGCTGCAACACGTAGGATAGATCATCGATCGCCTGGGCGACCTGAGCGGCGTCTTTGCCTGGCGCCGTCTCCCAATAGACCGTCACTTTGAAATCCTGAGCCGCGGCGCGTTCCAACAGCGTGGCGAACGCCCGGTCGTCGTACGTGCCGCGTCCCCACCAGGTCGCGATGAACCCTGTCAAGCCGTGCTGTTTGGCCTGCGCGATATGGCGGTCGATGACCTGCCGATCGTGCGAATCGTACGCGCCCAGGGCCGGGTAATGCGTCGATTGCGAGATGTCGTGGGCGTCCGGATCTACGCTGCCCCAATGCACCCATCGCCCCTGGCGCTCGGGTCGCCCGTACCATGTATAGTAGAACGCCAACACCTCGCGCGGCACGCGTTGATAGCGGACAGCCTGCCGCTGTTTCAGGAACGGCAACAGGCGCGGGGCCGATGGCTCGGCCGCCGGGGCCGACGCATCTCCGACCGCCGCGGCCAGTCCGATCACCAGCGCCGCGCCTACAACAGTCAATCGCATCTCGGAAATGACGTGCATCGTTTCTTGTTCCTTCGCTCGATGGCCGTCCTGACGGCCGTTCGCGGCCCACTTCAATGTGGCTGCCCCACTGCGGGCGCTGAAAGCGCATCCATGTCCACCCACGATGAATTACTCCCTATTTAACCCCGCCGCGGCGTCCGCCAAAACCTCTGCGCCCTCTGCGTCTCTGCGTTTCCATATCGTATCGTCACATAGCCCGGCTTGTTCGCCCGCACAAAGACATCGATGAAACGCAGAGACACAGAGGACACAAAGCTTCATTATGACTGCCCTCCTGCGGCTGCTGAAACCACATCCATGTCCACCCGCGGTGAATCCCCCACGCAACTCCACCGTGGCGCCCGCCGCCGATGCGAAGCGCTCTGAGGAGCGGTCTGCTACGGCGATGGGGCCGATTCCCCTTCGTCGCGCGAAAGCGCAAGAGAGTGGATCTCGCCGTTGTGAAGGCGATAGGCGAGCCAGCGTTCATCGGGCGATACCGCCAGACGAACGCAACGATTGGTGGGGTCGTGGCGGAGACAGCACAACTGCAAGCCGAGTTCGACGTTCCAGACGCGGATCGTGCCCTCGAGGTCCAACGAAATCAGGCGATCGTTGCCGACAAAGGCGAGTTGGACGACATAGATGCGATGTCCCATCATGGTCCTCAGCAAACTCCCGGTGGCTACGTCCCAGAGGATGATTCGGCGATCTCGGCCGCAGGAAGCCAGCAGGCGGCCGTCGGGGCTGTAGGCCACCGAGTTGACCGTGCTGAGATGCCCGCGCAGCCGCCGGAGCGGTCGACGGGCAGGCCAGGCCCAGATGGCGATGTCGTCCAGTTCGATGAACACCATTTGGCGGGCGTCGGGCGAGAACGCGCTGCCCCAGGACTGCTCGGCGCGGATGCGTTCCAGGAGATCCCCGCTGTCCGTCGCGTAGACGCCGAGTTCGTCGTTTTTCCAATCGGTGATCACCAGCGCGTCGCCCTCCGGAGAAAAAGCCAGATGAAAGCAGGCGTGCTCGGCATTCTCCCACACGAGCTTATAGCCATCGGGCGACTTTCGCCAAACTTCAACCGACGGCTGGTCCCTGCACCCCCCGGCCACGTATCGACCATCGTCGCTGATGGCCACCTGATCGTAGGGTTCGATCCCGTGCGAAAGTCGGGCGGTGAGGGTCCGCGATCGGAGATCCCAAATCTGGACGCCGTCCATCGCGGCCGCAGCCAACGTCGAGCCGTCCGGAGAGAAAGTCAGCGAGCAGGCCAGCTCGCATACTCGGCCCAATTTGCCCAAGGAAATGATGTGGTCATCGCGGGGCAACTCCCAGACCGCGACGTGGTTCTCTTGTCCGACCGAAGCCAGCCGGCGGTGAAGCGGGTCGAAAGCGACGTCGTAGGCTCGGCCTTGATGGGCCTGCCATAGGTGCTCTGGGGGCGTTGCTTCGGTCGCGTCCGAGGTCGCTTGTTCGTCCACGCGCCAGACGCGCACCGAGCCGTTCTTGTCGCAACAAGCGACGCGGTGTCCGTCGGCCGAAAAGGCGACGTTCTGCACGCGGTCGTAATGCTCGCCGAGCAGCACCCACTGATGGGCCCAAGGCTGGCTGAGACGGGCAACGTGTACTCGGTCTCCCCGATCGCCCGCCGCCAGGTAAGTCCCATCGAGCGAGAGGGACAGGCACACGGTAGGACGGTCCCCCGGAATCGGGAAATCGTACACCGAGCGGCGCGAGGCCAGATCCCAGATTTTCAAGTTTCCGTCGTCATCGCCACTGATCAGCCATTTGCCGCCGGGTTCCACGGCGATGGTCAAGATCCGACTCGACGAGCCGGAGAACGTCGCCATCACTTCCCCCTGCTGGTGGTCGATCAGGCGAATTTTCCCGTCTTGGTCGAGGGTCGCCACCAGGGACCCATCCCCGACGAAGGCGACCTGCCAGACGGGCGCGGTGGCGACCGGCCAGGTCCGCGGCCGGGGCTCGCCCTGACGAAATAGCCGAAGTTGCCCATCGTCCCCGACCGCGGCCAGCGTTGTGCCATCGGGCGAGAAGGCGATATTGCGGAGGGTGACGGGCATGGACCAATCGGCCAACCGCTTTCCGGTCGCGGCCTCCATGATCTGGATCTCTCCGGAATCGTTGGCCGCCGCCAGGAGGCTTCCATCGCGCGAATAGCGCACGCTCCGTAGGGGCCCGGTCGCCATCGAGAAATATCGCGCGCGGGGGCGGTACAAGCGGTCCAAGAGAAACCATTCGAAGCCGCGCACGTCTCGCTGTTCTGGTCCGGGTATCTGTTCGGCCATCAGCCGCGAGAACTCCGCGGTGTCGCCCTCGCGCACCGCCGATTCCGCACGATAGATCATCGCCGTGTATGCCATGCCGCGGGCTAGGCGCCCTTTGCGCTCCGCCTCGGCCGTCGAAGTGGCGGCCTGTGATTTCAGTTCCGCGGCCTCGTGCTGGAGCCGGACGGCTTCACTCCGGTTGGCCTCCGCTTCGGTCTGTTTTTCCCGGACGGACTCCAAGGAAATCTCCCACGAGTGACGCAGCCAGCGGATGCGCATGGTTTGCAGCCCCAACACGGTCAGCAGCACGCAGGCGGCGACCAGCATGATGCTGGTAATCGTCGCCAGATCCGGGTGCCGACGGACCCAGTGCCAGCGTCGTTGGAACCAAGACATCGGCCGGGCCTGGACCTCTTCCCCGTCCAGAAATCGCTGCAGGTCGTCCGCCAAATCCTCAGCGCTGGCGTAACGATCCTCCGGGCGATTGGCCAACGCTTTGAGGCAAATCTGCTCCAAATCCTGATCGACGCGCGGATTGAGCGTGCGGGGGCGTCGCGGCTCGGTGTTGCGGATCTGGTCCAGGATTTCCAACGCCGAACGGCCAACGTAGGGCGGTTCGCCGGTGATCAGAACATACAGGATTGCACCCAGACCATAGATGTCCGCGGCCACGGTCAGCGGCTCTCGACGTCTGCTCAGTTGCTCGGGGGCCAAATACGCGGGCGTACCGAGCAACTGGCCCGATTTCGTAAGGTCGGTCGCCTGAGAAAGCTGCCGCGCCAGGCCAAAATCCACGACATAGGGCACGCCCAAATCATCGACCAGCACATTCGAGGGCTTCAGGTCGCGGTGCAAGATGCCGTGCTGATGCGCGTAATATATGGCCCCGGCGATATCGCGCACCAAGCGCGCCGCTGCGCGGACGTCGTCCAGATACCGCGTGCGGCAAGCTTTCAAATCGCGGCCTTCGATCAACCGCATGGCGAAATAATGGACGCCGTCGACCTGGCCCACGTCCAAGATTGGGATGATGTTCGGATGGTCGAGCCGGGCGATCGTCATCGCCTCGTTTTGAAATCGCCGCACATCGATTTTGCGGGACAGCCGTTCCGGTCGGATCATCTTCACGGCCACGTCGCGCCCCAGTCTGAGATGCCGCGCCCGGTAGACGATCCCCATCCCGCCCTGGGCGACGACCTCGCCCAACTCGTACGGCCCGAATCGACCGCGCGTCGGCGCCGCACAGCTCGCCGGGGACACGGTATTGGATGTCGGCGAGTCCGCACCTTCGTCCATCCAAAGCCCGCCCTCCAATTGCTCGAGCAGTCGAGGCGCCAGATCCGTGAAACGGGCCTCGATCTCATCGGTCGTGAGCGGATTCCCCACCTGCCGTCGGACAAGGAGTTCCCCATAGGCCAATTCGAACACTCATTCGAGCCGTTTCGCGATCCGTGGACAGGCGGCCAGATAGTCTTCGACCCGCACCGGCTCCGGCGTACGCCAGCGATAGGATTGATCGATCAGGCACAA
This sequence comes from Candidatus Anammoximicrobium sp., assembly GCA_032229885.1. Classification (GTDB taxonomy): domain Bacteria; phylum Planctomycetota; class Planctomycetia; order Pirellulales; family Pirellulaceae; genus Anammoximicrobium. The sequence goes on from JAVYAJ010000023.1 coordinate 7,885, forward strand.
TTCAACCAACTGCACGGGCGACAACCGTTCCTGGTCGCGCAACACGGTCGCCAGCTCTGGGATCGTATCCCCATCCTCCCAGGCCGCTCGTAGCTCGTCGGTCGGCGTGGAGGAATCCTGCAACTCGTCGGGACTCAAGTCGAATCTCCCAGCTCCAGTTCGGTGTCTACGGAAAACCGAATGTCCATACTGCTTTCGAGGGTGCAATGGGGCAATGGGGGCAATGCGAGCGGGGCTCATTTGTCCCGATTTGGCGCGTGGCGCCATCGTTCATCGGCCGGCACGGCGGCGTTTCGGACGGCCAGCGGGACACAACGTGGATTTCCATCCCAGACGCTTTGCCGTGGCCTGCAGCCAGACGGTTTCACCGACGGGAGTGCCAACATGGCCAATCGGCAAGTGTCACGGCTGCATTCTGGTTGACCCAATGCCATAAGCCCGACCAACGCCACCGCTCGGCCGAGATGACGAGGTTGGCGCGAAGGCCATTGCGATCCAGGTACCGACAGACGGGGAAGAAACCGCTCGTCTTGCTCAATCGACAATGACTGGAACCGCCCTTGGTACAAAGGCTCCGTTCCAAACCTTCTCGGGGGACAACTCCTAACGCCGCGTGCGGGTGTTGGTCGGCCATCCCATGTATACATTGGGCGGCTCAGACCGGCACTTTGTCGAGCGGGCGCCGGCTTCGGTTTGTCGGACATCGCGTAGCATTCGGCCGGTCACTGTTACCCGCACACGGTATGATCCGCCAGATCCCCATCTCTGCGAGGCCCCGGCGTCAAACGCCGATGATTGGGCGGCACGCAAAAAGCGAGCAGCCGCATGGCGAGCTGCTCGCGAGCCACCCCCCAGGACCGCCTCGAAGGCGGCATAGTCCTCGAGCTTTTCGAAGATCGTACTCCGCCAGGCTGCGGGGTTCAGCGCGTGGTGGACGTATTTTCTACTTGCTATTCGGGGTCGTCAGGACATCGCACTGTCATACCAATTTCGCCCGCTCTCCGCAAGACAATGAGATCCCGATCCCTTTTTCGGTCGCCGACATTACAATCCAGATTGCAAATCGAAATCCGCCGCCGAGGTGCCCTCCAGCGGCACGATGAACTCGATCTTCGTCGTCGCCGAATCGGTGTATTCTCGCGGGATCAGCTGCTTGACGAGCGAGCGACTGCCTTGAGCCTGCTGCATAGCCGCGAACTGGCCCGCGTCCATGCCGGCGTCCGGATCGTCCTTGAATTGCCCGACGTCGAACTTGCGGAAGCAAACCTTGTTCGGCCCGGGCATGGCGCCTGGGTTAAGTTGGAACTTGCCCTCCGCATCCGTCTTGCCGACGGCCGCAAAATTCGCAGAGACGAATTGGACTTCCACACCTTCGACTGCGCGACCGTCGATCTTCAACGTTCCGGACACGAAAACCGTGGGTAGTCCGTTCGAGCCGCAACCGGACCAACCCACCAGCCCTACCAGCAGGGCGCAGCGAATTCCTCGATTCATCGATGATGTCCTCCGACGCAACTAGAAGTCATCCACCGGATTGCCATCACGGATGAACGCCAAGCGGCAAAGCGTCTCGTAGTTCATATTTTCCGTGAGGAACGTGACGGAGCCATCCGCCAGAACGAACTGAGCGCCGCCGGGATGCTGGCTGTTGAAGGTCCAGGCATACGTCCGCTTCAACGCATCGTTGTTGTATGCTCCGTTGATCGACCAGTCCCGCGCATCCGCGGCGGTATACGCGATGGCCGAGGCGCTGGTGCTCACGACGCGACCGTGGCAGCACGTGTGCGTCCCCGTCAATCCCCAGGGGCCGTAACTCGAGGAGGTCTTCGTGCCGCCGCCCTGGGATTCGCCAATCGCCAGTGTATTGCTCGAGCCGTCGATCAGCGACGCCATCTTGGCTGCGCCATCGTTGCCGAACATACCCTGGCGGATGTCGCCCATCTTCGTCGACCACGGGGAATCATAGTCCGTGAATACGCCCGAAGAAAAGGCATAGCTTGTGCGGATGGCGTTACGCCGTGTGTAGAAATCGCTGGTTACCCCGGGATTGCTATTCGAGACCTCGCCCGCTTCGACATGCGAGGGGCATTCGAGCAGCGGGACGCGTACGTTGTACACGCCGTTGTTCATGGTGTCGTTGCCCATCACCGCATGCCCATACGGCGAAGACATGCTCGAGCACACGTTGAAGTCGTAGACGTCCGCCAGCGCCGCCTGTTCGAAGTACGGGGCCAGCAAGATCCAGCCCGTCGTGTTCTTGACTCCCCCATGCGAGGCGTGATAGCTGGCGCTGTTGTAACGCCCCGATGACAGCAAGGCAGGCGGGAATACCTGATGCACGTCATGATAATTGTGCAAGGCCACCCCCATCTGTTTGAGCTTGCTGACGCACGATGCCCGCCGGGATGCCTCGCGCGCGGCCTGGATCGCCGGCAACAGCAACGCCACCAGGATGCCGATGATCGCAATCACCACCAATAACTCGACGAGTGTGAACCCTCGCGACAAGAAACGACGACCCATGAGACACCTCCCTCGAGAGAAAAAGACAAGACGCTTCGCTGTGCGGTGACCACCGCAAAAGAACAACAGATCAATGCAATTGTACCGAAAATTGCCGCAGCACATAGAGGGGCCCTCGTTTTTTTGTTAGAGCGGGTCCCACGAGTACGCGAAGATGTGGATATTGTGCGTCGAATAGCTTGTTCTCGGCGATGCATACGCCACGGGCGCGCGTCGTGCGGCCGCGGTGATCCCAGGGCGATCTCAGCCAACGCCCACCCCGTCTGCGACGCCGCACGGCAGAGGGCAATGTAGTCGGGTCTCATTTGTGCCGATGTAGCACGCGGGGGACCGTTCATCGTTCGGGACGGCGGCGTTTTGGACGGCCAAGAGAGGTCGCCGGGATCCCAATCTCAGACCCTTCGCCGTGGGCTGCTGCCAGACGGTTTCGCCGCAGGGCGCGCCAATATGGACGCTCCGTCGTAAGGGCGTCAATTCAGCCTCCGTCTTCGCCTGCGCCACCTAGTGCAGCCAGTTCTGTCTGCGGTGGGCAGGCCAATCGGCACGCGTCACGGTTGCATTCTGGTTGACCCGATGCCATCAGCGCGACCAACGCCGCCGCTCGTCCGAGGTGACGAGGTTGGCACGCGGCGCGTTGCGCTCCATGTACCGACAGACGGTGCGGTTCCTATTGCTGTTCCATTCCTGTTCATCAGGCCGAGGCGCGGGTCACAGCGCGCGCAGCGCGTCGAGCGTTTCGTTGCTGACGCGCAGCACGCTTCCGTGTCGTTGATTGGGCGGGAACTGGACCTTGTCCGATTCATCGGTCCAGCGGACTCGATCCTCGGACGTCACCAGTCCATAGCGATTCTGGGCATAGCGATCAAAGTACACGAACCACTTGCCGCCGAGCCGGATTGCCGTCGGTCCTTCGGCCCAGTAATCGCCCGTGATCGGCTCGGATGGCGGTCCGTACGGGCCCGTGAGGGTTTGGGCCGTGGCCACGCGCAGATTCTTGGCCAGCGGATGGCGCGTCTCGTCCTTCAGGAACATCACGAAACGCGTGTCATCCGCGACGATCATCGCGTCGATCACGTTGAATCCCGGCTCGTACAGCAGGCGGGCGGGTTCGAGGCGTTCGAAATCGGTCGTCAGCGTATAGTACATCCGGTGGTTGTAGCCATCGTCGCCGGTCTTGTCGGTGTCGGGATAGCGGCCGGGAATTGTCGAGGCCCAAAAGACCATAAATCGCGTGTTCGCCGCGTCGTAAAAGATCTCCGGCGCCCACACGTTGCGCGTCTGCGGCTCGTTGCTCATCACGTTCAGCAGTTTTTGCGGCGACCAGTGAATCAAGTCTTTCGAGCTGGCATAGCCGATGCCGAACTTGTTCCACGCCGTGGTCCAGACCATGTGGAACGTGCCATCAGGCCCTTGGATGATCGCCGGGTCGCGCATCAATCGGCCACCGACCTCGGGACGCAACAGCGGTTTGTCGCCGTTCAGCGGCGTCCAAACGTATCCGTCGCGGCTCCACGCCAGGTGCAGCCCGTTCTCGCCGTTGCCGCGAAACGAGGTGAAGATCAAGGCCGCGGACGGACCGGCGATCGATGATTCGGCGGCGACGCACGCTCGATCCTCGGCCGTACACAGCCACGCCAGCGGCGCCGCCAACATGATGGTCATCAGCATTGTCTGTCGCATCGAACACCTCCGTCGATTCGTGGACTCGATAACTTGCCGCGTCGCGTCGGCCGCGCGCTGTGGGGCGAGTTCGCGCGGCCAACTGAACGCGGTCGTCAGGCCGGCGCGGCGACCAGCTCGACGATTTGGGCGATGATCTCGCCGAACGGGCGGTCGTCGGTGGCGATCGCGTGATGGGCGATCCGCTGGTACAGGGGCGTGCGCCGCGCGAGGACCTCGTCCACCTCGTCCGCAAAGCTCTTGCCTTCGGTCAATGATGGCCGTTGGTTATCGTGCTGAATCCGCTTGACGATGGTCTGCGTTCTAGCGGTCAGCCAGATCACGAGGCCGGCGGCGCGCAGCCGGTCGAAGTTGGCTTCGCGTTCGATCACGCCGCCCCCGCAATCGAGCACCTGGCCGTCTCGGGCCGCGAACGTGGCGACGACCTGCTCTTCCAGATCGCGGAAGCCAGACCAGCCGACCTGCTGGACGATCTCGGGAATGGACTGGCCCGCGGTGCGTTGCAGCTCGGCGTCCAAGCTGACCAGCGTCAACCCCAGAGCCTTGGCCAACCGGCGGCCGACAGCGCTCTTGCCCGTGCCTCGATATCCCACCAACACCACGTTCACAGTCTGTTCCTTCCATACTGGCCTCGCCGCCAGCCAGGTCGACCGCCGCGCGATCTTTGCGGGTCGAGCGCGCGTCCGCGTCCTCAGTCACCCGCCGCGGACGGCGTTTGGCGGCCGCGAGACGGAGCGCGGGCCGACACGCCCGCCGACGCGTTTCACAGCCTGTCCTCGAGCGCGCGGCGCATCACGTCTTGCGGCGCCGGTCGGCCAGTCCACAGCTCAAACTGCACATACGCCTGGCCCAGAAACATCTCGATTCCTTCGATCGTGCGGCAACCGGCCTGCGCCGCCTCGCGCAACAGGCGCGTCTGCCGCGGATTATAGACCGCATCGAACACGGCCTGCTCCCGGCGCAGCAACTCCGGCGGGACCAGGCTTTCGTCTTCGCGCGGATGCATCCCGACCGGCGAACAGTGCAGCAGCAGATCGGCCCGAGGCACAGCCTGCGCGAGCGACTCGGCCGTCAGGGCCACCGGTTCGACCGTCGCGGCGCTGTGCTGGCGAACGTCGGCGGCCAATCGCGCCAGTTCGTCCGGCACGACGCCCAGGATCGTGAGCTCGGCCGGCGGTGTCTCGCGGGCGATCGTCATCGCGATGGCGCGAGCCGCGCCGCCGGACCCCAGGACCACCGTGCGCGTGCCGCACGGATCGACGCCGGCGGCCCGCAGAGCTCGCAACGCGCCCAAACCATCCGAGTTGTAGCCAATCAACCGTCCGTCGTCGTTTACCACGGTGTTGATGCAGCCGATCCCCTGGGCGATCGGGTCCACCTGGTCGACGCCGTGCATCGCTTCGACCTTGTGTGGGATCGTCACGGACAGCCCGCGATACCCCAAGACGCGGATACCACGAAGCGCCTGCTCGACCATCCCCGGCCGCACATCGTGCGCGACGTAGACATAAGGCAACCCCAAAGCCTCGAAGCCGGCGTTGTGGATCTCGGGGCTGCGCGAGTGCCCCACAGGATGACCGAACAGAGCGCAGACCCGGGTTTTGGCATCGATTCGCGACATGGGATGAACCTTAATGTGTTTCCAAGCAGACGCGGTTTGCGCGACGGTCCAAGCCCACGCCTCGCTCTCGGCCCGGTCTGCTCGCGACCGGCTTTCGCGTCGCAAAACCAGCGGCGACCTGGCGGCCAAGCGTCTGCGTTCTCGAAGAATGTTACCAGTTGATTCGCCTCGCGGAAAGGGTCCGCGCCGCGGAGCTCCCGACGACGGGCCGCAGACGCAGGCGCCCAGCGGGCACGCGCCGCGCGGCGTCATGGCCTTCGGACACGAAATGATGGTGATGCGAAAAAGCTTGGGGTGAGCGCAGACCGGCGCGCCGTCCTGGAGAGCCGCGCTCGACACGTCGCCGCAATCGGGTGGCCGCGGCGCCGCGCAACGGACGCGCCGGAACGCGTCCCTTCAAGGCAGGTGCGTTTCCTTGCGTTGGCTGCCGAGCGATTACGCTTGCCAGCGTGTCGCATCCAGATCGTTCTTCTGACAATCTGGAACGACTTGCCGTTCCACGTCCCCTCAATTCCCATTTCGGGCGCTGACAACCGCCTCGATCCCGATAGGCAGCCTGACCCGCGACGCTAGTCCAGCGGCAGCCGAATCACGCGGCCGTCTTCGGCGATCGAGCGGTCGATCGCCAGACACAGCTCGTGCGTGCGATAGGCGTCGGCAACGCTGCAGTGCGACTCGCGATCCTGCAGAATGCAATCGACAAAATGATCGATCTGGGCGTCGAAGGGATGATGGTCGACCGCGCCCGAATCCGGCATGATCGTGGGCACAGCGGCCCAGTCGGTCTGGCCCGGCAGCAACCGTTTGGACCAGATCCGATTGTCCCGCAGCGCACCTTGGTCGCCGATCAGGTCCATGTTGAAGGCATAGGGGATATCCGCGTCCAGCAGAACGGACGACTTGGCGATCGTTCCGTCGTCCAGCCTGATCGTCGCGACGACGTTGGCATCGAACTCGTACAAGCCTTTCTTGTTGTTCGACATGGCCGAGACGGCGATCGGCTCGCGGCCGCTGAGGAAACGCACGGCGTCGAGCGCGTGACAGCCGGCCAACAGCGTCGCGCTGCCCCCGGTCTGGACCGTGTGCGCCCACGGCCAGCCCTGGTAGGCCGGCCCGATGCCGTGCCAGTAATCGACCTCGACATACAACAGCTCGCCGATGGCGCCGCCGGCCACTAGTGTTTTGAGCCGTTCGAGCAGCGGATTCCAGCGGAGCACAAAGCTGACGACGCTCTTGACCTGGGTGCGGGCGACCGCGTCGCGCAGCGCCCGGTTTTCCCCGAGCGTGATGCCCATCGGCTTTTCCACCAACACGTGCTTGCCCGCCTCGGCGGCCGCGATGCCCTGCGGCGCGTGAACGTGGTTCGGACCGCTCAGGTTGACGATGTCCACGCGAGGATCGGCCAATACTTCGTCGAACTGATCGCGGACGGGACAGTCGAGCTGAAAGCGTTCGACCAGCCGGCGCGCGCTGTCTCGACGGCGACTGCTGACCGAGACGATCCGCGCATGGGGGTTGCGAATCCAACTGGCCGCATGGGCAAACGCCACTTCGCCGACGCCGTGGATGGCGACTCCGAGCTTGCTGTCCATCGCGATCTCCTTGCCGATTCAAATGGGGTGCGTTTGGGTTGTGTGCGTTTCAAATGTGGCCCAACCTCAAGCCTTGACTAGCGCGGCGTCAAAGCTAATTGTTGGGGCGACCGCCATTGCCAAGTCGCCGGAACGGTCCACCCGGGATTATCGTGGGTCGAGATCCAGCCTGGCGCGGTCAATCTCTTAAACGACTACCGGTTCAACTGTTGCGCGTTTGAGCGCAGATAGACGCTGATTCTGATTGGCCGAAGGCCCTATTCATGCGGGCGGACGCGACACGTTGAAGATGGCCTTCGGCCAACGCCGTTGCTGTCGTCTGTGCTTCCTGGGGCGTTGCCCCAGGCTACGTTGAAAATGGCCTTCGGCCAAGACGATTCTGGTCGTCTGCGCTGCGCAACAGCCTTGCAAAACCAATTCCGCCTAGACTCCGCAGTTTCCCGTTTTTAGGCCACTCCAGATCCAGCCTACCACAGTGGAAACAGATGGCCGTCTTGAAGTCTCCCCGGTTGCGGACGCCATCGACGCGACTCGGCTCGACCTCGACTGTCTCTCGGACCAATTACTCCGGTCGCGTCAGCAATTGAGCCATCCTCGCGTCTTCGGGTGAATTTTTGAGAATTCTTTCGCAACCACCCTTTCTGCACCGCCCATGATTGGCCGCTTTTCAAACGGGTCTCGTCCTCCAAACGATCCACGACCCGCAGTTTACCATGCGATCCGCCAATTGTCCTAACGCGGGCCAGTGCCCGCAACCCAAGAATCTGTTTGGCCGAAGGCCTCCGATCACCGTAGCCTGGGGCAACGCCCCAGGGCTGGCGCCGCGC
>JAVYAJ010000024.1:0-12125 GCA_032229885.1 Candidatus Anammoximicrobium sp.
ACGCGCGCGGCGCCAGCCCTGGGGCGTTGCCCCAGGCTACGGTGATCGGAGGCCTCCGGCCAAACAGATTCTTGGGTTGCGGGCACTGGCCCGCGTTAGGCGGCAGTTCTTGCAACGTTGGAGTTAGGTTGCGCGGCGTACGGCAGGAAGACCGCGTCTCAATGGTCGCGCTGGTCCGTCCCGCCACCCCACTTTCCGAACACCTCGGCCACGACACGAAAGCGAGGGTCGTCGTAATTCTGTTTCGGCAGGCAATACAGGCGAATGCCGTCGCACGCTTGTCGCGAAATAGCGAGGATCTCGCGAAGGTAGTTCGGGGTCCGGGGTCCGGGTTCGCGGGTTCCGGACGATCCCGACGCATAGACGTTAATCAACAGCAGCTTGTCGGGCCCCAGCCATTTTCGACAGGCGGCCAACTGGTCTGCGAGCGACGCCGTCGATTCCAAGTCGGCATACGGAAACACGATGCCGTCCAGCAGCGATCCGTAAGCGTCCAGAAAGTCGTCGTCGCCGATCGTGTTCCAATACAGCGTGGGCAGAAACGCCACTTGCGGGTTGTGGCTGTGGAGCGTTTCGACCACGCGGGCCACGTACTCGGGCGTGAACAGGGCGTGATTCTCCGACGACCAAAAGTCGTCGATCACCCAGGCGATCAGATTATCGTAGCGTTTGGACAGCCGGCCGATTTCATCAGCCCAGCGCACATAGTCGAGACCGAACGGGGCGGACGGCGGTGGTTCGCTGGGCGGGACCAACGTCACCCAGACTTTTAATCGCCGTCGATGCGCTTGGGCCAGAAAGACCTGAAAGTCGTCCCAATCGGTCGGAGCGTGCCAGATCAAGAAATCGTACATGTCCAAATGAGCCGCCTCGATCTGCTGGAACAGCCGTTCGATGTCTACGCGGCCATCCTTTGTGCGTGGTTCGGCGTCGTAGTCTCCGTGGAGGCCGGCAAACATCGGGCGCAGGAGCCGCCCCCGCGCGGCCTGGGCGACCGCCCGCGCGGCGTGGGCTCGGCCGGTCAGAGCCAGCGGAACGCGTTGGCGTTTTATCCGCACCGCCGTCGCCGCGTCGGCCACAGCCCCATCGACCTCGAGCCACCCCGCGCAGTCCTCGTTGTCCGGAACGGCGAGGGTGGCCTGCGCGCGACCGTACGCTATGTCGTTTCCGACGAGCTTCAACGGCGTCCGAACTTCGACCGTCGGACCATGCGTGACGCCCGGTGCACCGACAAGCCGCGCTGTCAGCACGACTGTCTGGCCCGCATGGATCGGCCGCGCGATCACCGACAGCCGCAGGGGAACTTGGCCCGGCTGCCGGACTTCGCGAGGAACCTGGTTCACGCGAATGACGCATTCGTCGGCTTCGAGCAGGTCGCCCGAGACTAGATACTCCAGTGAATTGGTCATCAACGTCTGGACATCGGGCGTATTGTCGAGCCAGATGATCCAGTTCAACAGCACGGCGACGCCGCGCCCCGTCCTGGTCGTTACGACGGCCGGATACGTGTCGCGTTTGTCCCCGGGAGATATCCCGCTGGCAGCCCGGACGGCCGAGGATTCGGCCAGTACGTGCCCGGTGGCCTTGACCGCCGGATTCCCCACGCGCCCGGCCTCGAAATCAGCCAGTCCCCCGCACACGGGATGGTCTGCGTCGCGGATCGTGAAGCGCGCCGAGCCGCTCGGCACATAGGTGCAACCCGGTGCGACGCCCAGCACGGCGAGCAATGTGGAACTCGTACACCGCGCCGGTCCATCGATCCACAGCAGACGTCCACCGGCTTCGACATACGCCGCCAAACCGTCCGCGGCCGTATCCGGAACCACGTAATTGCTGCTCGAAACGACCGCCGCAAAGCGAGCCAACTTTGCGGGCTGGCTGGCCAGTTCATCTCCGATGACCTGAAAATCATAACGGTTCCGCTCGAGCCACTTCCGGACCGGAGCCTGATGCACTCCATGATATTGCGCGGCGGTTGCTTCGGATTCATAGACGGCAATACACAGACGGTCCTGGCCGCCATCCGCCGGACGTTGCCCCTGGGCGAGCAGGCAGATCACCGCCAGGCCAACCACTGCTCGAACGTACATGCCATCGGGCCATCGAATCAACATCGTCGAGTTTCCTTGGTGGTCGGGCTGATCTCGTTCATCGTTCATTTGGGACGCGTTGTCGAGTTCCCGCAACGACGGCCGAGCGTGGTCGGCTTGCGCGGTACTACTAACCTCAAACATCATGAACTTTCTGACAATGTTTTCAGGCAGCGACAGCGTTCCGTTGTTGGAGGGTTCCATGGTGTGCTTGCCGTAGCGCCGTGAACTACGAATGAACCACGGACAGCAGGGATGAAGAAAAACTTCTGCGTCCTTCTGCGTCTTCGGCGGCCAAGGTCCACGGGTGGACACGGATAGCAGGAATGAAGACAAACGGTTAGCTGCGATGTCTTTATTCGTATGATTCGTGGCCCTCTTCAACATTTCTTGGCCGTTGTTCGGTTGCAAGTGCTGGCCGCGCTGTCCATCCACGCCAGCCGGACGCGCTCCGTCGCGGCCGGCCCGTCATTCTCGGCTGCGCCGGATCTCTGCATCAGTTGTCGCTCGCCGCTGGCAGGACGTGAATCGTCCGCTCCGTTCGACTGCCGCGCCCCGTCGAATCCCAGACGATCAGCGTGACCCGATATTGGCCGGCTTTCTCGAAAACGTGATCCACGACAGGCGTCACCTCGGGGATGCCGTCCGAAAAATCCCACAGCCGTTCATCGATCGTGTTCGCTCCCGCCAGCGAGACACACTGGAACGACGCCGTCTGTCCGGCGTAGATCGTGTCCGGGCATCGAAACGCAGCGGTCGGGGCTCGCGTGTCGAACGCTTTGGCCTCGGGCAGTCGATCGTCTCGGTTGCCATCCGAGCGACAGGCGACGAACTCGAGGGCCGAGCACTGGGACGGCCCGGTGACCGCGGCCAAACCGTTAGCGGTGATCGCGCATTGCAGGAAGGTCAGCCGGTCCACGTTCGGCCCGCCCAGTTGGACCCCGTAGCCACCGTTCTTGTCGAACACGCAGTCCTCGAATACCAGATCCCGACAGTCTCCGTTGCTGCGGAATCCATGGCCGCTGTCGTTGGGATACCGCGCTCGCGAGTCGCCGCGGACGCCGCCGGTGAACGTGCAGCGGTAGAAATAATGTCGGGCGATCCCGCCGGTTTCGCCTTGGAGCTGGGCGCCGAACTGAACGCAGTCGCGGACCGTGTTGTAGCCCCAGAAGACGTTGTTCTTGACCGGCGTGTTCGAGACGGACAGGCCGATGTGCGCGCCTCGGTTCACGATATTGTCCGTCACCACGATGTCGCGCGCAATGATCTCGATCCCGTACCCCTTGAGCGTGCCGTCGTCCGTGCCGATCACATTCCGCCGCACGGCCGACTGCGCACCTTGGTCCACGCTGATCCAATGGTCCACCACATTGTCCTCGATCAGCGACCGCGGACAGCCGCCCCAGATCTCGATTCCCAACCCTTCGCCACCCGAACCGCTCACGCGGTTTCGGCGGATCACCAATTCGGCCGAGTGATCGCCGAAGATCCCGCCGCGACCGGTCGTTCGGATCGTGTTCCCCACGACCTGATTCCGCACACAGCCCCACGCCAAGCGGATGCCGCCTCCGAACTCGGCGCCCACGCCGATGTTCTCAATTTCGCAATCCGTGATCCGGCTATCGGTAACGCCGCGCTGCATCGTCGGGTTGTGGCCGGAGAATAGGATCGCGTGCGGCCCCCAGGTCCGGATGTTCGCTAGATTGCGAATCGTCAGGTGATGGAGCCACAGACGGCGCGAGTCGCCGCCGCTGATTCCCTGCTGGAGCCAGGGGCTGCCTTTCCCATCCAGCGTCATGTGGGCCAGTTCCACGTCCTCGCACCCCACCACGAGGACCAGGACCGCGGGCGTCGCACCGCGGTAGACGAGCGTCGTTTTTTCCCGACCAGCGCCGATCAAGCGGATTTTAGATTTGAGCCGAATCGGCTCGTCCAACTCGTACGTCCCGGCCGCCAATTGAACCGTGGTCCCCGGCGGGGCGCGATCGATGGCCTCGGCCACGGCGCGCGCGTCGAAGCCTTGTGGCGAGATAGTCGACGGCATCCGGTCCGAATCGCTGGCCGCCCGCTCGCTGGCGGTCGGTTCGCTGGCGGTCGGTTCGCTGGCGGTGGCGAACGTCGTGGCGACAACCACGCCGAGCAGCATCCAGGCGCGCGTACAAATCGCGAGGATCAGATTTGGAGCTGGGATGATTGCGAGCATCGGATTCAGACGTATCGTGTTCGTTGGCGTAGCGTTCCTATCCGAAGACGCGATCCAGGACGTTGTCCGGGGCTCGAGCGGTTTGACGCCTTCGAGGTCGGAAAAAATGCGGTTGAGCGAAAGGGTGACGCTGTACGGCTAAAACGGGCCAATCAGGTCGCCCCCGGCGATTGTCAGCATCGCGCGGAACGCGCGTGGATCGATTCCCTCACTAATAAACCGCACCGAGTCATCGGCCAACAGGGCCAGGAATCCACCAGGGTGCGCGGCGCCCAATCCGGCCAGCGGACGGTTTGCATCCACAGCCAGGTCGTCGGGTTGCGTCCAGACGGCTGCGTGGCTGTCGTCGACCTCCAGGACCATGATCGTTGTGGACGTTCCGTCAATAATATCGCTCAACCGATGCGATTTGTCGCCACTGAACAGCATCCCGTCGCCCGCCGCGCCCAGATAATGCGTCAGCCCCGGTTTCGTGTTGCCGCCCGGGTTGCGGTACAGCGCCGGCATCAGCGGGATCAACTCGCGGTTATGGGGGCTATCCCACGGCTCGTCCAAGCGGAACCGCTCGTACAGCGTCTGCTCTTCCAGAAACGGCAGCAGGTGCACCCGCCAGCTCAATAGTGGTTTCCCAGCCGCGTCGAAGTTCGCCCGCGCGGGAAGGGCACGGTGCACGTCGTGATACATGTGCAAGGCCACGCCGATCCGCTTCAAATTGCTGCTCGATTGGCTACGTCGCGCCGCCGCGCGAGCGGCCTGCATGGCGGGCAATGCCAACCCGGCCAGCGCTCCGATCGCTGCCACCCGCAATTGGCCCTGTCCCTCGACCTTCAGGGCCAACGTGTCTCCCGTTCGCCGCGGACGCAGCGTCTGCAGGAACCCTGTACCGAGGCGCTGGACATATCTCGCGGACGCCTGTTCGACTGGATCCGAACTCGCCATCTGCTCGGCCATCCCGGCCAGCATCATCTGCCGCGCGGTTTCCAAGAGCCGCCCGATCAGCTCGTCCAGTTGTGCGGCTGCGGCCTCGTCCTCGGCGCGAAGCGTCAAGGACAACCCGGCATCGTCGACCAGATTGACACGCAAGCCGATCAACTTCAATTGGTCCGGAACCTGCGCGAGGCCAGCCAAGGGCGGTGGCAGCGGAGCCTGGGCAAGCAGGGCTTTGAGCTGCGGGCGCAGCGGCGCAACCACCGTGATCGCCAGGATATCGGGCGCCTTGGAAATCCGCTCCAATATGCGGCTCATCTCGCCCGCCGGGGGCCGCGGGTATTGATGGACGATCTTTCGGAGCAATCGCTCGCGGGCCAGGATCACCGTGCGGTCGTCGGGACGAAAAATACTGGGCGTGGCCGGAGTCTGCGCTTGACGATATTTTCGGCCCGCCAACTCGGCCTCGACCGTCTGCCGCCACAGCGCGGGGAAGATCTCGCCCGGTTCCAAGGGCTTCGCCGATCGCAGCACAACGGCCACGTCTGGCACGTTTTCCGGCGACAACTCGACGATTGCCAGCACCTGTTCGATGTCGAGCGGATCGATGCCGAGCTCTTGCCGGCCAGCCGCCGAGATGACCTCGATCGGCAGCATTTCCATCTCCGGCGCGGTCAGCACGCGTCGCGGATGGATCAGCACGGTCGCGACGGTCTCAGGCGTTACATACCCGAGGTCAACCGCGGCTCTCGCGCCGGCCTCCCGTCCCGCCGAATCGTCGGCCGACTGCGCTCCGCGGCACGCGGGCGTCAGGTACATCGCAACGACGAACGTCGCTCCGATCATGCGAGCCCAATTCAGGACCTCGATGGCCATGCCTGCATCTCCCTCCAAAGTAGGTGTCGCCTGCCGAACGGAACCTCGAGCGAGGCCGGAAGCACACGTTTCGTCCGCCGCTCACCGACGGCGCCCTCGCCCCCATTGCCTCCAGCGCCGGCACAACTTCGCATCCCGCCCGGCAGACGGAAGCTACGTCACGCGACGACGGCCATCGAGCACGGGCTACCGTTGCGTCGGATGCCAACGTCCGAGGCTCGCCAACGGCTTGGCCGACGCGCCGAAGTCAACACCTGGCGCCCGACACGAACTATCCTGGACTTCTGCAAAGCCGTTTGTCAACAGGGGAAACGACTTGCCCAGAAATACGGCTCGCGAGCCCCGAGACGTGCACGCCGGATCCGTGCGTCGGTGCGTTGGCGGCGACGTCGAAGAGCTTGTCGCGTCCGCGCTGTGCCACGCTCCGCGGTTTTGCGCAACGAGGAAGCGAGCCTTGTTGAGTCGGTTTTCGTAGCCCCGTGCCGCACGGGGCTCGATCTTTGCGAGACCGGTCTCACTGTGCGAGACCGTTCTCAGCCGAGCGCGAGATGGTCCGCCGGCGAGAGTCCGCGTGGGGGCTCGAGGCCCGCGTCGCCTCTGGTTTGATCTGCCAGGACGGCCCGCGGCTGGCGCGGTCAATTTCCTATACTACGACCGCTTTGACTGTTGCGCGTTTGAGTGCGGATAGCCGCTGATTCTGTTCGGCCGAAGGCCTTTGATCACCGTAGCCTGGGGCAACGGGTCGCGCGTCGAACCGGACGCTAGCGCGTACCGCTTTGATCACCGTGGCCTGGGGCAACGCCCCAGGTCTGGCGCCGCGCGCGCCTCTTTTGGCCGAAGGCCCTATTCATGCGGGCCGCGGTGACAGGTTGATGTTGGCCTTCGGCCAACACGGTTGCTATCACCTCTGACTCCTGGGGGCGTTGCCCCAGGCTACGTTGATATTGGCCTTCGGCCAACACGCTTCCTGTCGTCTGTGCTGCGCCACGGTCATCCAAGGCCGATTTCACCTAACACGGGTTAGTGCCAATTGCCCTAAAGTATGCTGTACAGACCGATGTACAAGATGCGCGCATGATACGAACTAAGACTCTAAACTCTGCAGTCTCCGGCTTTTTTGACCGCGCCGCACCACGACCTTAGCGATATGGTGGCGGAGCTTCGGACGAAGGGTTCGGCAGCATGTCGGCGATGTGTGGCTTTGCGGTTGGCGGATGGGATGAAATGTACGAAGCGCGCCGCGCATACGGATCCTCGAAGCCTGGATTCGGCAGCAACTTCGTCGTCTCGCCGGCCACGGCGTGGTCGGCGAGCGCTGGATCGACCAGAGGCGGTGCGGCGACCTCAGCCCGTAGAACCGTGGGCTGCCGAAGCACCTCGCGTTTTGGCGACTCGACGTGCAGGCGTGACGCCGTGTCGGCCAACGACGCGGCCGGCGCGACGGAGACTGTCGACAGGAATCCCTGCAGACTCAATCCGGCCAGCGCCATGCCGACTGTTGTCAGCGATGCAAGCAATTTGGCTTTTGGGCCCATATCAACAGAACCTTTGGGATACTGCCCAGGCCGGCGACGATCGATGCGAAGAAACGTGCAGGCGAAGGTCTGGCGGCGCCCAAGGCCGCACAGATATGTCCCGCCGCACAACCGTCTGACCAACATCGCCAACGGACGGCTCGAGCTCGTGGTCCAAGACAGGGGGACCACAGATGGTCTGTGGCCGATCTCCGGCGACGCCAGCCAGTCGAATATCGACGCTGGCATTCGCCACTCCGCACCCTCGCCACAGTATCGGCAGGGCCATCGCCGATCTTCAGCGAATCTCTGTCGGTTTGTTATCCGGGTAATGCCTTGTGCGTCTCGGAGTCGCGAATCGTCGGACCGGTTTGGGGCCGCCCGCCCCGTGCGAGACGGTACATCCACGTGGTGCGGCGCCGTCGGAAGCCAGATCGAGACCTTGGAGATGCGGGCGGCGGACACGCCGCCCCGCGGCGGAAACGGCTCGAGCGAGGCGACAGGCTCGCGCGGATGGAACGCCTGCTTGCGGCGCGGGTCACGCCTGACGAACGGCGGCCCGCAGCCTGGCGCTACGGCTGCGAGGGTTCGCCGTGCATTCGGAATCGCTCGCGCAGATCGGTTTTTTGCATAAGCTGGCCAGTCGGGGATCTTGGCGAAAAGCCTCTTTTACCAGGCGATCTTCCAGTGAATGAAAGCTGATGACGACGATGCGTCCACCCGGTCGCAGGCAATCGGGAAGCCGACGAAGGGCGCGTTCCAACGAGCCGAGTTCGTCGTTGACAGCGATTCGCAGCGCCTGAAAGGTTCGCGTCGCCGGATCGATCCGTGCCCGCGAGCCGCGGGGCACGCACGCGCGAACGAGCCGGGCGAGTTGATCGGCCGTTCGAATAGGATCGCTGCGACGCGTTTGAACGATCCGACGCGCGATTCGGCGGCTAAAACGCTCTTCGCCAAAACCGTAGATCAGATCGGCCAGTTGCTGCTCGGGGATTCGCTCCAACAATCGCCACGCGGGCTCGCCCTGCGTCGGATCGAAACGCAGGTCGAGCGAACCTCGCGCGTCGAAGGAAAAACCGCGCGTCGTGTCGGCCAACTGGTCGCTCGACAGGCCTAGGTCAAGCAGAATGCCGTCGACGGTCGACAAGCCCAGACTGCCGATCACTTCGGCCATCTCGGCATAGTTGGCCTGGGCCACCTTGACACACATTCCGGCCAAGCTGCGCTCGGCGGCGGCGATCGCGCGCGGGTCGCGATCCAGGCCCAACACAAACCCGGTCGGCGCGACCCGCTCGGCCACCAGCCGCGCATGCCCGCCTCCGCCCAGCGTTCCGTCCACGACGACTTGGCCAGGCAGCGGTTGAAGGTGCTCGAGGACTTCGTTGGACAACACGGGAAGGTGGATGGTCATTGGTCATTGGTCATTGGGCAGTGGTCAGTGGTCAGTGGTCAGTGGTCAGTGGTCAGTGGTCATTGGGCTGTGGGCTGTGGGCTGTGGTCATTGGTCATTGGTCATTGGTCATTGGTCATTGGTCATTGGTCAGTGGTCAGTGGTCAGTGGTCAGTGGTCAGTGGTCAGTGGTCAGTGGTCAGTGGTCAGTGGGCTGTGGGCTGTGGGCTGTGGGCTGGCGCGGCCAAAAAGCCGGAGACTGTGGGGTTTAGGCGGAATTGGTTTTGCAAGGCGGTTGCGCAGCACGGACGATCACAATCGTCTTGGCCGTAGGCCATCTTCAACGTAGCCTGGGGCAACGTCCCAGGAAGCAAAGACAACAGCAACCGTGTTGGCCGTAGGCCATCTTCAACGTGTCGGCTCCGACCGCATGAATATGGCCTTCGGCCAAAAGATGCCCGCGCGCGGCGCCAGTCCTGGGGCGTTGCCCCCAGGCTACGATGATCGGAGGCCTTCGGCCAAACAGAATCAGCGCCGATCTGCGCTCAAACGCGCAACAGTGGAATCGGTAGTGGTTTAAGAAATTGACCGTGACAGCAGTAGGCAGTAGGCATGGGGGACAGTGGGGCGTTGTGGGGAGACGCGGACGGCATCGCGCGTGTGCGGGTAAGGAACGAGGCCGAGAGCGCGCGTCGCGATGGGCGACTTGGCTGCTCGACGCCCCATCGCCGTTCCGATGGGCGGCTTGAACGGAACGTCGGCTCGCGGCTCGCAACGAATGCAGAGATTGCCGACCGAACAAATTGGCCCGGTTTCGCGCGGCACAAACCGACCCAGGGGGCGTCCCTGCCCCCGATAGCGGGCCGACTTGCCGATCCGCCTGACAGCCGAACTGCCCGCCGCGGATCGCCGATCGCAGCCGAGGTGATCCTTCACCCCGCCCCGTGAAAGCCGCTGGCTTCCACGCGAGGCGATCTTTTGTCGTTCGTACTGCGTGACTCGGTGCGCGCGACGTATCGGGCGATTCGAATCTGCCGTACTAATCTTCACGCGCCCGGCCTGGAATCTTGTCGGACGGACTTCGGCTCGTCTTTGTCATCCGAGGTTCGCGCAACTCGCCGCCACGCATGCCTTCGGTCGCTCGTCGCACCCCGCCTCGGTCGCCCTCGGAACGAATCGCCGAATCGATTTCCGGCCGTATCAAACCTCCCAGGACCAAAATCCGCTGTTCATCTCCATTCGATGCGAGAAAACCGCACGAAGCAACCATCGATCCAGAACACGTCAGCGCGGTTGGCTCGGACGTTGCTCGGCATCCATCGTTTCACACATCGACTTGCCGATGGCCATCGGTGACAACTTGGTAGCCCCGAACCCAGACGTCGCCCGTTCGACCAACTCGTCGTAGTGCGGCTGCACACTCTGGACGTACGCTTCCCACCGCCCTAGATCCCAAAGCTCCATGTGGTCGCGCACGCCGACCAACACGATTTCTTTGCCCAGCGCGGCTAGACGAACCAGTTCGGTCGTCAGACGCACGCGGCCCAATTTATCGAGTTCGACTCGCTGAACTTGGCTGAAGAATAGCCGACTAAACGCCCGGACTTCGCGCGTATTGCCCGGCCCGAGCTCCAGTTGCGCAGCCAACTGCGAAAACGCCTCTTCGCTGTACAGTTCGAGAGATCCGTCGGTGCCCGGAGTCACATACAGCGTTGCATTGTCTGACAGCCCGACGGCATCGCGAAACGACCGTGGTATCGCAAATCGGAGCTTGTCATCCAGTGATCGATGAAAAGTCCCGGTTAACAGCATCGCTCGACCACCTCGCACCAATTTCTCCCACACTGCTCCAAACATACCCACTTTCAGGAATGCGTCAACACGGCGACAACAGGGCAACGGGAGCCGCTACGTCAAAAACGAGGCGGCTAATCGTCGTAGAGTGCGTCCTTGTCGAGACTTTGGAACGCGGGGCGACGATCGGCAGAATTTTCGAATCGGTCGGCCGCCCTCGGGGACAGTATCGTTTTCCTGTATAAAAAGCCACTAGTACCACGGATCGGAGTTGATGAGACGTGGAACAGCAAGCCGTCCCATCTCCGATCAATTCTGCTTTCTGGCGTCAGACTGATGCGTAGCGCATCCCGACGATTGCACAGCAGACGAAGGCGATGAAAATCCATTGGCCTGCGCTGAGCCGCTCGCCGTGGATCAGCCATGCCAAGACCGAGACAGCCACCATCATCGACCCCAACACGGCGGTGACAATCGCCACGGGGCCAACAGCCACCGCCAGTGCGTAAAAACTGGTCCCTGCCGCGCCGGGAATGCACATCGCGAGAATCCATCCCAGTTCTCGCCACAGCGGCAGGCTGCCGACGCTGCCCAGCGCCAGACGACGTGCCGCCAGGACAACGGCGCCCATCGCGGTGATTGTCGACTCCCAACACCATCCGGCCACCAAGGGGTCGATTTCCCGAGAGATGCGGCCGATCAGCGTAAAGCCGATGCCCAACGTTACGCCAAACGTGGCCGCGAACGCCAAGCCGCGAGGCAACGAATACGTCACGGTCGCCACCGGCGGATTGCGGACCGCCCCCAGCCCCAGCACGCCGCAGACGATCAAACCCATCCAAACCACTTGCCGCCCGGACAACGATTCGCCCAACACGTACGCGCTGATCAAGACCGAGACCAGCGTAGACAGGCTCATGTTCAACGCGGTGGCGATCCCGATCGGCAGGTAACGCAATGTGTTGGCGGACGCCCAGTTGCCCACGAGCGTGATGCCCGACGTCACCAGAATCCAGTTCCACTGGGCGGCGACCGCGCCCAGTTCGATGGGCCCCGCCATCCACAACCCCGGCAGCATCAGCAGACTGAGGCCAGCCCCGCGCACCGTGACCATCGCCAAGCGATCATGGCGGCGATAATACGGCGCCAGCCAGGTGCTATGCAGCGCATACGCGACCATCGACAGAACCGCGAAAATGAAAAACATCGGCCCCTGCCTAGTGCGTGTCCAATCTTAACGCGGGCCAGTGCCCGCAACCCAAAAATCTGTCTGGCCGAAGGCCTCCGATTACCGTAGCCTGGGGCAACGCCCCAGGGCTGGCGCCGCGCGC
>JAVYAJ010000025.1:0-10927 GCA_032229885.1 Candidatus Anammoximicrobium sp.
GGCCAGTGCCCGCAACCCAAGAATCTGTTTGGCCGAAGGCCTCCGATCACCGTAGCCTGGGGCAACGCCCCAGGGCTGACGCCGCGCGTGTGCCTCTTTTGGCCGAAGGCCAGATTCATCCAGGCCGCGGTGACACGTTGATGTTGGCCTTCGGCCAACACGGTTTCTGTCATCTCTGACTCCTGGGGCGTTGCCCCAGGCTACGGTGGTGATGGCCTTCGGCCAACACGCTTCCCGTCGTTCGTGCTGGGCAACGGCCATCCACTGCGACTTCCGCTTAAATCGAGACATCGTCAGTTACCCACAAGTGTAATGTACAACCCAGTGTACAAGATGCGCGCACCGTGCGCGCATGATACGAACTAAGACTCTAAGTAGTCCGCTGCCATCCGTCTCATCCGTCCCATTAGATCTCAGCGCAGAACGGACCAACCGCTCAGAATCAGCGCGGCGATCAGCGCCATCACCAAGCCGCCTACGGCATAGACGATACGAGCCGCGGTACGACCCCAGCGCCGGTCGATCCAGCCTATTTTCGACCAACGGTAATAGCCATCTCGATTCGACAGGCCCGCCGTGATCGCCAGCACGGCGAGCACCAGGGCGACGGCAGCCATCAAGAGGTGTTCGCGATTCATGACGTCTCCGGTGGCGGCACAGTGACGGCGATGGACAAGGGGCTGGAACTTGGTAATTTGTTAGCAACGCGAAGGCGCGAGGCCATACGGTCGCGCTCGCGGCCCAGCATACTGCGCGCCGCTCGCCGACGCGAGTGGCGTTGGCTCTCGGGTCGCGCGGCGACGCATGGCCGACCACCGGCTCGCGTCGCCGCGGGCGTTTCGGACGGACGCCTCCGAATAACGGAGGGGCGTGACCCGGTGTGTTCGACGACCGGGGTGAAGCAAGCGCGTCGATTTGGCTGAGTTGAGGCGTTGTCGCGAACAGCGCGCGAACAACGCAGAGAAGAATGCGGGAACGGCAACGCAGGAACCGTAACACGAGAACGGCGACGCGGACCACGTGCGCGACGTTGTTGCCGTATATCGTATTCCAGCCTGTCGAGCCTGGCGTTCCGCCTCGCAACCCGAACACGCGCAGGGTTCGAGCGATAGGCCTCGAGTCGCAGATCCTCGCCGCGGTCAAACCCGACGGCACCCAGTAGGACTCGCGGCGGTATAGCTCACGGCGAGATAGCTCATAGCGAGATAGCTCACGCGATGACGGACAAGAAAAATCGCAAGATACGCACGGACTTTCGCAAAAACCGAGTGCCTCGCACGCGGCGAAGCGATTTGACTCGCGAGTATCGCGACGACAAGCTTCAAAACGACGACTCGGCTCGGACCGAACGCGTGAGCGGCAAGGGCGAGTTGACGCGCAAACGAACGGTGATGGCCGCGCGGGTCGACGCGGACGCGTCGGGCGAGCCGGCGCTGGCCTTGGAGGTGGACGAGACAGCCTGTCGCGGCGGCCGCGTGTTGAGCGTTCACGGGTTGACCAGCAATGTGCTCGACGATGACGGTCGACATTATCGCTGTGTGACGCGTCGAATCCTGAAAACCTTGGCCACCGACCAGCGGCATGTGGTGGCCGCCGGGGATCGAGTCCAGTTTCGACCCTCGGGCGACCACGAGGGAGTGATCGAACGCATCGAACGGCGGCATGGCGTCTTGACCCGCGCGATTCGCGGCCGTTGTCATGTGATCGCCGCCAACGTGGATCAAGTATTGATCGTCAGCAGCGCGGCTCAACCGAGTCTCAAGCCGCACTTGATCGACCGCATGCTGCTGACCGCGGAAAAGGACCACATTCGACCGGTGATCTGCATCAACAAGATCGATCTGGTCGATCCGGCCGACTTGCAGCCGCTGATCGGCGTGTACGGCCAGATGGGTTACGAGATCCTGTTGGCGTCAGCCGTAACCGGCTGGGGCATCGAACGGGTCAAACGCACGTTGATCGGCCGCGAGACAGTTGTCGCCGGGCAGAGCGGCGTCGGGAAGTCGTCGTTGTTGAATGCCGTCGAAGACGGGCTAGATTTGCGAATCGCGGCGGTCAGCGCCGAGAACCAAAAAGGTCGCCACACGACGACGGTCGCCAGTCTGATCCCGTTGTCCGCGGGCGGCTATGTGCTGGACACGCCCGGGATCCGCCAGTTTCAACTGTGGGACGTGATCCCGCGCGAAGTGGCAGGCTACTTTCGAGATCTTCGCTCGTATGTGTCCGTGTGCCGATTTCCCGACTGTACGCACACGCACGAGGCAGACTGTGCGGTCAAAGATGCGGTGGCCGACGGCCGCGTGGATGTCCGCCGCTACGAGAGCTACTGTCAATTGATCGAAGGCGAGTCCGACACGACATGAAAAACATCAGACCGCTTGCCGCGCGGAGCGAAGTTCCGCTTGAAGATACCTGGGATCTGTCCCGCTTGTTCGCCGACGAGGCGGCGTGGGAGCGCGCGTTTCGCCGCTGGGTGCGCCGCATCGATGGCTATCAGCGGTTCCGCGGGCAATTGGCGTCCGGTCCCGCGACGCTGGCGGCCTGTCTGAAGTTCGACTGTGATATCGGACGCCTCGGCGAACGGCTCGGTTGTTACGCCCATTTGAAGGCCGCCGAGGACCAGGCGGACAGCGCGTCTCAGGCCATGCTCGCACGGCTCCAAAACGCGGCCACCCGCGCCGCCGAAGCGGCCAGCTTCATCCATCCGGAGATTCTGGAGATCTCGGCGGCGCAGCTCGATCAATGGCTCGCGACGCGCGAACTGAAACCGTATCGCTTGCTGTTGCAGCGCATCCTCCGCTACAAAAAACACACCTTGGGCCGAAAAGAAGAGGCCCTGTTGGCGATGCAGGGCGAGATGGCTCAAACGGCCCGCAAGGTCTTTCGGCAACTGCACGATGCGGACCTGCGATTCGGCTGGGTCACCGACGAGCACGGCCAGCGCGTCGAGCTTGGCAACGCAACGTTCATGCAGCTTCTCCAGTCGCCTCGACGCTCGGTGCGGCGAACCGCGTTCACTCAGTATTATCGCCAGTTCCAAGCCCACGAGCATACGCTGGCGGCCGCGCTGTGCGGGTCGATCCAGACGGACGCCTACTATGCGCGCGCTCGCGGCTATGACAGTTCGTTGGCGGCCGCCCTGTTTCCGGATCACGTGCCGCAAGCCGTCTACGATAACCTGATCAAAGCAGTCCACGGCCGCCTGTCCGCCGTCTTCCACTACTACGACCTGCGACGGCGGAAGATGCGGTTGCGTGACATCCATCACTACGACACCTACGTTCCGATCCTGACGGCGCAGACCGTCCGACGCACGTGGGACCAGGCCGTCCAAGCGGTCATCGCCGCCCTGCAGCCACTGGGCGACGAATACGTCGCCGTTCTGGAGCGCGGGCTGCGCGGGCGCTGGTGCGACCGGTATCCGAATCGAGGCAAACAAAGCGGCGCGTTCAGCTCGGGATCCTACGATGGCGACCCGTACATTCTGATGAATTACAAGCCCGAGGTGCTCGAAGACGTATTCACCTTGGCGCACGAAGCCGGCCACTCGATGCACTCGTACTACTCGGCGCGGCATCAACCGTTTCCCTATTACGACTATTCGATCTTCGTGGCCGAAGTCGCCAGCACGTTCAACGAACAACTGCTGAGCCGACATCTGCTTGAACAGGCCCGCGACGACCAGCAGCGAGCCTATCTGGTCAATCGCGAGATCGACAGCATTCGCGCCACGATCGTCCGGCAGACGATGTTCGCCGAGTTCGAGAAGCTCACGCACGAGATGGCCGAATCCGGCAGTCCGCTGACCGTGCAGACATTCAAGGAGGTGTACCGCGACTTGTTGGCGCGGTATTTCGGGCCCGATTTCGTCGTAGACGACGAGCTGACGTTGGAATGCTTTCGCATCCCTCATTTCTATCGGGCGTTTTACGTGTACAAATACGCGACCGGCTTGTCGGCCGCGATCGCCCTATCGCGGCGCGTGTTGGAAGGGGCGGCCCCCGAGTTGAACGCGTACCTCGCCTTCCTGCGCGCCGGCTGCTCGAAAGACCCCTTGGACCTGCTGCGCGACGCCGGCGTCGATATGACAAGCCCCGAACCGGTCGAGACCGCGTTGGCGCACTTCGAAAGCCTCGTTGCCGAACTGGACCGGCTGCTGTGACGGGTCGCGCTCTGGACGGCCGCGCCCCGGGCGACCGCGCAACGTGGTCCACGTTTTCGTTCCCGCCGACGTCTTCCGGCGAACACCGATCGTGCACACTTGACTTGAACCCCGAACTTCGACCACTGCCGCGCGAGTTCTATGATCGCCATCCGGAGGATGTGGCGCGCGATCTGTTGGGTTGCGTGCTGGTGTGCGAGACCGGCGACGGGCTGGTCTGCGGCCGCATCATCGAGACCGAAGCCTACCTCGCGGCCGGCGATTCGGCATGCCATGCAGCCCGCGGCAGGACGCGCAAAAACGCCGCCATGTTCGGACCGCCGGGGCACGCTTACGTCTACCCGATCCACTCGCGACACTGTTTCAATGTCGTGACCGAACCCGAGTCGATTCCCAGCGCCGTGCTGATCCGCGCCGCGGAGCCGATCGCCGGTTGCGAACTGATGCAGTCGCGTCGCGGACGCCAGCAGCCGCGCGAGCTGGCCAGCGGGCCGGCCAGGCTGTGCGAAGCCTTTGCCATTGATCGCCGCCTGGATGCCTGGGATCTGACGCTGGGCCGACAGCTCTGGATTCTCGACGACCATCATCCGCCGCCGACGGCCAACTCGATCGGCCGTTCACGGCGGATCGGCGTCACCTCGGCAGCCGAACTGCCGCTACGGTTCTTCGTGCGAAACCATCCGTTGGTCAGCGGCCCGCGCCGCTTGCGTCAGTAACCAAACGCGTCACCAGCGCTCGCAGAAGCGGTGCATCGACGCCTTACCGCGCGTGCGTCAGAAGCGAACGGGCGCCGCTCGACGAGACTTCGAGACGCGGCGTTCGCTGGATCCGCGCCGTCTGCCGATGGCCGGACATGCGCGCGGAGATTCGGGTGTCAGGATTTATCTGGCTGGCAAAATTCGAGGATGCACAGGCCGCGCGGCGCAAGTTCGATCCGCCAGGACGACGTCGAGCTGTCGAAGGCGCCCAGCCGCTGACGGCCGGCATGATCGATCAGGAACACGTCGCACGGGGCGGCCAGGTCGTACTGACGAACGTCGATCGGCAACTGGAGATCCAGACGGGCGTCGCTGACGCTGGCCAAGGCGATGGCGACGTCGCCGTCCGCGGCTCGCCACGCTCCGGCCAACGCCACGGGATAGGTTCGCCGCGTCGCTTTGAGCGGGGTATAGACGCCGACCTGAGCCACGTCGATTTCACGTTGCGGCACATCGAGCCGCGGCGGCCGCTGCCACGTTCCGTACAGCAGATATTTGAGCGCTCGGCTGCGCGTCCGGACGAGCCGCGTGACAAAGTCGATCTCGTTCGCCCGCTGCTGAACTTGGTCGGGCAGAAAGTTGGCCAGCATCGGCTGCATGCCCCAGACGAATGTCCGTGCCTGTTCGAGCAGGAACTGTGAGCTGAACTTCGGATCCAACAAGCTCAGCGCAGTGGGCGGCGCCTGGTCCGGCGGCCATTTCTCGTCGTAGGGCGGGTGTGTCAGGCTCGCATAATTGCCGAACACGATCGTGCTGCCATGATACACGGCCTGAAAAAAGGGGATGGGCTCCCAGGGCCGCCCCAAACCGATCCGGTCGGCGCTGACGCTCAGCGCCAGCGTCAGGTCCAGATTTCCGATCCATGGCTCGCCGCAGAACTCGCCGCCCAGCGCGACGCGTCCGCGCGCCGCACAGCGATCACGGATCTCGCCGGTCAGCGTCGCAAGGCCATCGGTCCAATACCGTCCAGGCCCTAGAATGTGGCCGTGCGTCGGGTCGTAACAGTTGGCCAAGACGCCTGTCTGGTCCATGTAGATCCCGTCTGCCTGCAAGTGGCAAAACACCTGCTCAGCCAGGCTTGCGTACTTGTCGCGCCAGAACCGCGTGCCGATGCACATCGGTGCGCAGGGCGCCTTGGTGTAGACGTTGTACACTTCGGGGCGAATCTTGCCGTCCGAACCTTTGACCGCATATCGCTCGGCGCCTTCGGCGGACCAGCTTTCGGTCTGCGTGCCCCACAGGCGTTGGTTCATGTACAGGATGGCGCGCACGTCCTGCTGCCGCGCCGCGGCCAAGGCTGTCTGGAAGGGCTCGGCGCCCTCGCGAGGCGGCAGAAATTCGGGAAAACCCGTGTCATACGCACAGTTGTGCCACCAGTGCCACAACACGCCTACCGGCGTCTGCAGATGCTGCTGCATCATCCGCGCCGGCCCGAGTACGCCCGGCGAGCGCCCACGATTCCAGATCCAAAGGCCCGTTTCACGTAGCCAGTCCGGCGTCAAGTGCCGACCCAATCGCCCGCGCTGCGCGATGGTCGTGGCGCCGGCCGACTGGCGATACAACTGGGCCGCCGTGGTCCAGTCGCCGCGAAAGGCGCCCAACACACAGACGAAGGGGAGCTGAAACTCGGTCATATCGCGAGCCTCGCGCTCCGGTTCGTGTAGGATCTCGAAGTGCAGCTTGTCCTCCGCGTCGCCCCACAGAGCGAACTCTTTGCGAAAGCCCCGCGAGTCATCGCAGGCGGCGTAGAACCCGGGGCCGTCCGGCTGGTACAGGGCCAGACATTGCATCGCCATGACCCAGGGGTAGCGCCAGGCCAGTCGGGCTCCGCGATTGTCCTTGCCCCGCGTCAAGCTGCGCGGATTTCGCGCCAGCGCGCCCAACTCGCGCGGTACGGCGAGAACTTCATCGCCGCGCGGCTGGAGGCAGGCGAGGCGCGGAAACCGGACTTGGGCGAGCGACACGTCGCACGGCTTGGTGACGCTGAGCTCCCAGCGGCTGAGCGAGGCGTCCTGTGTGTCGAGCCGAACCGAGACCACGACGCGCAGCGATTCGTTTCGATCCGGCAGCCCCGGTTGCCACACCGCACGGAGCCCGGGCGATGGGCCGTCGAGCGGTTCGAGTTGGGGCGTACCCGCCTCGGCGGCGGAGATGACCTGTGTCGTCTGGCCGCTGCGCAGCGACACCTGCCACAGGCTCCAGGCCGCGGGTCCGTCGTCGAGCTGATTCGTGCCGTCCGGCAGTTGAATCAGCTCGCGCAGCGCTCCGTGTACCCGATCCAATCCGAGCTGCAAGCGATCATCGGCAAGCCGCACGAGGTCCGCGTCTCCCGTTCCCGCTGCAGTCGCGTCAGCCGTCGCTGCCGCAGTCGCGTCCGCCGTTGCCGCTGCTGCGTCCGCTGCGTCGGCGATACTAGGCGCCCTCCCCACAGCCAGGCCCCACGCTGCCAACAGTACGAAACATAGCCGACACATCGCCGTCCCCCCCTCCTGTCGAAAGAAGCGCTCGTTCGATGGCCATTGTATCCGATGCCAGGGCCGCCAGTGGCATCAGCCGGACTTCATCGGGCGCGACGGGCAATTGCTGCCGAGTCTATCGGCCTGGCGCGCCGTCCTCGACGCCGACCTCGCCTTGATCTGTGCTTCGAACCCGGCATAATACGAGGTTTCGTCAGACACCAACGATCCGGCGGATTCAGATGCCGCGAAATGCTCGAGGGGAAAAGGAGAGACGCCTACATGGCCCATGAAGTGACGCTGATTACGGGAGACGGGACGGGACCGGAATTGGCCGATGCCGCACGGCGCTGTATCGACGCCACCGGGGTAGCGGTCAATTGGGATGTTCAAGAGGCGGGCATCGACGTCATGGCACGGCTCGGCACGCCGATTCCGGACGGCGTCCTGGAAAGCATCCGCCGGACCAAATGCGCGCTCAAGGCGCCCATCACCACGCCAGTCGGCACGGGATTCCGCAGCATCAACGTGTTTCTGAGGCAAGAGCTGGGCTTGTTCGCCTGTATTCGCCCCTGCAAGCACTACCCGGGCGTTCGCACGTTCTTCGAGCACCTGGGCGTGGATATCGTCATCGTCCGCGAGAACACCGAAGACCTGTACGCGGGCGTCGAGTTCCAAGTCGGCAAGGAAGAGACGGCGCGGCTGATCGAGTTCATCAACGGCCTGCCTTCGGATCGCAAGATCAAGACCGGAGCGGATGTGACCGGCGTGTCCATCAAGCCGATCAGCGTCCCCGGGACCGAGCGGATCGTGCGTTGCGCGTTCGATTACGCTCGCGCCAACGGTCGCCGCAAGGTGACGGCCGTCCACAAAGCCAACATCATGAAGTACACCGACGGGCTGTTTCTGGCCACGGCGGAACAGGTCGCCAAAGAATACACGGACATCGAGTTCGAAGAGCGAATCGTCGACAACATGTGTATGCAGTTGACGCAGAAGCCCGAGCTGTACGATGTTCTCGT
Organism: Candidatus Anammoximicrobium sp.; assembly: GCA_032229885.1. Taxonomy (GTDB): domain Bacteria; phylum Planctomycetota; class Planctomycetia; order Pirellulales; family Pirellulaceae; genus Anammoximicrobium. The sequence goes on from JAVYAJ010000025.1 coordinate 8,399, forward strand.
GCTGCCCAACCTGTATGGCGACATCATCAGCGATGTGGGCGCCGGCCTGGTCGGGGGCCTGGGCGTTGCGCCGGGCGCGAACATCGGGCCCGGCGGGGCGGTGTTCGAAGCGACGCACGGCAGCGCTCCGAAGTACAAGGGACAGAATAAAGTCAACCCGACGGCGCTGATCCTGTCCGGAATGCTGATGTTGCGGCATCTGGGCGAGCTGGACGCGGCAAACCGACTCGAACAAGCCGTGGCGGCGGTGATCGCCGAGGGCAAGTCCGTGACATACGACCTCAAGCCGAATCGCGACGATCCGACCGCCGTGGGAACGCGCGAGATGGCGGATGCCATCTGTGCGCGGATGAGCTGATCGCGGTCGCCCGTCAGGCCGCGCTGTGCGGCGTGTGGCCCGGGCACAGCCGCGGCCCAGCCGCCGATGCGCGATCCGGGCGACGGGCCGTGTCTACCCGTGGGCCCGGGCAGGCCAGCTCGCGCCGCGATGGCCGTGCGCGCGCCGCGATGCGCGTGCGACCGCCGTCCGCCGCTCGCACGCCTGTTTCGCCTCCAGACGCCGCGCTCGCAAGGACGACCCGTTTGTTGGACGCCGCCAGCTTTCGCGACCTGCTCGATTCGCGACGCCGCGACTGGCGCGCGCGCCTGGCCCGGTCCTTGTTCGGCGTCGTCGCCAAAGTGTATAGCAGTGTGGTCCGCGTCCGAAACGGGTTGTACGACGCGCGTTTTATCCGCGTGCAACGCGCAGACTCGCCCGTGATCAGCGTGGGAAATCTGACGCTGGGCGGGACCGGCAAGACCCCGCTGGTGGCGTGGCTGGTCCAGTGGGCGGCCGCGCGCGGCATGCGCGTGGCCATCATCAGCCGCGGCTACGGCGCGCGTGGCGACTCGCCGAACGACGAGGCGCTCGAACTGGCCGCCCGCGCGCCCGGCACGCCGCACGTCCAGAACCCGCGTCGCATCTTGGCGGCCCGCCGCGCGGTCGACGACCATCGAGCCGAATTGATCGTGGCGGATGATGCCTTTCAGCACCGCCGCCTGTATCGGGACCTCGACATCGTCCTGCTGGACGGCACAGAACCGTTCGGGATGGGGCACGTATTTCCGCGCGGCTTGCTGCGCGAACCGTTGTGCGGCTTGCGACGCGCTCACGCGGTGGTTTTGACGCGCAGCGATGCGATCGACGATTCACAACGAGAGACCATCCGCCAGCAGGTTGCGACGCTCGCCCCAGGCGCTGTATGGCTCGAAGCAATCCAGCGTCCCAGCGGGTTGCGCGCCGCCGATGGCAGTACGGTCGATCTCGCCCGGATTGCCGGCCAACGCGTCGCCGCGTTTTGCGGGCTGGGCAACCCGTACGGATTTCTACACACCTTGCGGGCGTGCGGCTGCGAGGTGGCTGGGTTTCGCGCGTTTCCGGATCACCATGCGTATTCAGACCAAGATCTGGACTCGCTCGCCCAGTGGACCGAGGCGATGGGCGATGTCGCCGCCGTCGTGTGTACGCACAAGGATCTGGTCAAGATTCCTCGGACGCGACTGGGCGCGCTGTCGCTGTGGGCGGTGACGATCGATTGGGAGTTCGTCGTCGGCCAAGGGCAATTCGAGGCGCTGCTGAATAGTATACTGACGTCGCGTGTCCCGGACGTCCCGCGCCGCGTGGACGCAAAAACGAAATCCTGAAGGCGGCAGCGGCCGCGGGCCGTACGACGAACGCAGAGACGAGCGGACACGCGAACGGACCTGCCCGCCCAGCAGCGACCATCGAACGAAACCGCTTTCCCATTCAGCAACTGAAACTGTACGAGGTGCCGTATGACTTTGTCGCGCGTCTTGGAGGCCGAACTGGTCGATACGCCGGAACACGCGATGGACTATGATTCGCTGGACCATGCGGAGACGAACCGCAGTTTTGCGGCCGATTTTCTGGCGTCGGGCGGGACCGGCGATTTGCTGGATTTGGCGACCGGCACGGCACAGATTCCCGTCGAGCTGTGTCGGCAGGGATTCGAGGGCCGCATCATGGCCGCCGACCTGTCCGTCAGCATGTTGGAGATGGCCCGCCTGAACATCGAGATCGCCAGTGTGATCGATCGCGTGCAACTGGCCCAGGCGGACGCCAAGAACCTGCTGTACGCCGACGCCTATTTCGACGCCGTGACCTGCAACGGGGCGCTGCATCACTTTGCCGATCCGCAACCTGTGCTGCAACACTGCTTGCGCGTGTTGCGTCCGGGCGGTCTACTGTTCTTTCGCGATCTGCTGCGTCCGGAGGACGAGCAATCGCTTCAGGAGCAGGTCGAGTCATTCGCGGGCTCGGCCACCGAGGCGCAGCGCAAGATGTACGAAGACTCGCTCCGGGCGGCCCTGTCGCTCGACGAGATCCGCGCGCTCGTCGCGCAACTGGGCTTCGACCCGGATACGGTCCAAGCGACCAGCGACCGCCATTGGACCTGGAGCGTTCGCCAGCCAAGCGTCGAGCAGGAAACGCCGTCGGCCTGATCGACCGCGGCCTGATCGACCGCGGCC